>SLSE01000128.1 GCA_007130585.1 Syntrophomonadaceae bacterium
AGCATATGATCAAGGATACTAACATAAAGGAGCCTGACTGATGAAACTAGTTTATACCGGTAAAACAAAAGATGTATATGCCCTGGAGGACGGCAATTACCTGCTTGACTTCAAAGATGACTGTACGGGAGAAAACGGTGTGTTCGACCCGGGCGCCAACCAGGTCGGCTTATCGATTGAAGGGGTGGGCAGGGCCGGCCTGCGCCTGTCAAAGCTGTTTTTTGAGCTTATAGAAGAGCAGGGTATCCCGACCCACTATATCGATGCCAACCTTGAAGATGCAACTATGACCGTTAAGCCTGCAACTCCATTCGGTAACGGGGTTGAAGTAATCTGCCGTTACCGGGCCGTGGGCAGCTTCATGCGCCGCTATGGAATGTATGCTGAAGAAGGTCAGCCCCTGGACGCCTTTGTGGAGTTTACGCTTAAAGACGACGAGCGGCAGGATCCGCCAATCTGTGAAGACGGCCTGGAGATGCTGGGCCTGCTTACGCTGGAGGAGAGCCGGGAGATTAAAGGGTTAACCCGGAAAATATGCGGCATTATAAGGGATAAACTGGCCGAAAAAGGAATCGAGCTTTATGATATCAAGCTTGAATTTGGCCGGGTGTCCGGAAGTGACCGGATTGTTTTAATCGACGAGATCTCCGGCGGCAACATGCGGGCCTTTAAAGAAGGCAGGCGCCTGGAGCCCCTGGAGCTGGAAGAAGCCGCGCTGAGCGGTTAAGTTTAAAGAGGGACGAAACAGTCTTGCGATTTTTCGGAACCGGGTATTTAAGTTTAGATCAAAAAGGGGGCGGCCTGCGAGCAGGATAAGCCCCCTCTCCGTTTAAAAAGCCCAGGGCCGCTTAAAATGCCTTCCTTTTACCGCTGCTCCCGGCATCCCCGGCCGGGAATTTATTAACCGCGGACCTGCTTTAATTCATGCCTGTAAAGCTTTTTAGGCAAGACAGACCTGCCCGTGATGCCCGCCAGAAGGTAAAAAAAAGGGTTTTCCCCATTTATGGCGAATAGTAACCAAGTTATTAAAAATGTGTTAAAATAGTTATCCGGGTTTCCAGGATTTCTGCGGGATGAAACTGGTTGGATGGAGATTGACGTGCCAATTAAGTTTCCGAAAGGATAATGCCTATGATCCGGAGTTTGCTGCCGGAAGCTAAAAGTTGCTGCAGGTATTTCTTGTTTGGATCGGCGCTTTTTGTTTTGTCCATACTCGGTCTGCACCATTATGCGAACAGCCAGGTGTACGTGGTATTAATGGGTGATCGCGAACTGGGTGTTGTAGAAGACGTTAACGAAGTTGAAGCTTTCGTCCAGGACCTGACCGAGCGCTGCGGTGATGTATACGGCATGGACCTGGAGTTTGCCGGCGAATTAACCATTGTTCAGGATACCCGCCCTGATGGCAAAACTGATCCTGAAATGGTTCGCAATAAGATCAGGCAGTATGCCTCTTTTATAGCCGATGCCTACATGATCAATGTAGATGGCGAGCCTTTCGTCGCGATATCATCTGAAGCGGATCTCGATACGGTGATAGAAGCCCTGCTGGAAGAATATATGTGCGCAGAGAGCACGTCAAATATTTTGGAAGTTGTCCTCCTGGAAGAACTGGCCCTGCAAAAACACGCTGCTCCTCCCGAGGAAGTACTCAAAGCAGAAGAAGTGGTGGCCCTGCTAAAAGATAACAACAGCGAACCTATCCAGGTGGCGGACAGCAACCCGGAACCCCCCCTGCGTGGCTCTTTAGGCAGCCGCCACTCCATGGAACGCGATTCCCATTTTTATCAAACTCTTCAATTAACAGAAGTAGAGCCGCCTCCCGCCATGGTACAGCCCGAGCCGGCTGACGTTAAAGTTCGCGTGAAAACAGTAGAAGAAATAATTGTTACTGAGCCGGTCCCGTTTCCGGTCGAGACTGTTTATGATGATAAGATGCCGGAAACAGAAACTGAAGTTACCGTTCCCGGAGTGGAGGGCGAAAAGACAGTTGCTTTCCAGGTAGTCAGGGAAAACGGGGTTGAAGTTGAAAGGACGGCGGTCAGCGAAGAGATCACTGTAGAACCCGAAACCCAGGTTGAAACAAAAGGCCTTAAAAAAGAGCCGCCTCCTCCGGCAATCGGCACAGGCAAGTTTGTATGGCCGGTCCAGGGCAGGGGGACAGTATACAACGGGTATAGTTCCGGACACAGGGCTATTGACATCCATATAGACCACGGCACCAATGTCCTGGCCGCGGATGCCGGGGTGGTCACTTATTCCGGCTACGGCGGAACCCAGGGTAATTACCTGATTATCCATCACGGAGCTTACTGGACTCTTTACCTGCATAACAGCAAACACCTGGTTTCAAAGGGCGACCGGGTCTCCAGGGGGCAGGTAATCGCCAAAGTCGGAGCCACCGGCCGGGCTTTCGGACCTCACCTGCATTTCGAAGTGCGCGTCGACGACGGCTCCAGGCAGTGGAACTCTTACTACCAGCACGAGGCTGTTAACCCGATGAATTTCTTTAACCGTTAATCCCGTAGCAGGGGGACGGAGTTGTTGCTACATCCTACTGTGTTTCCCTTTATGTAGCAACAACTCCGTCCCCCTGCTACAAAGCTGTTAGAGGTAGTCTTCTCGTACCGGGGAAAAAACTTCAATTACTACTGTATCTTCAACAACCTGCGCGCCGTGCTCCACGTCAGGCCTTATGCACCAGCTGTCCCCGGCGCTCACTTCCCGCTCATCGCCGTCAATCGTAAAAAGAAGCTTTCCCGACAACAGGAAGCCGGTTTGTTCGTGAGGGTGGCTGTGCAGGGGAAGCGTGGTATTCTTATCCAGCTGAAATTTACACAGCACAGTACTTTCCCCGTGAACAAGGGTTTTCCGCCGTATGCCTTCCATCATCGAGACATAGCTGCCATCCTGATCGCTGTATAGCATATAGTTATTCAAGCCTGTTCCTCCCCGTGCTGTATGTTGAAAGCTACTGCTAAAACAAGCAAAGCAAAACTTACTTGAGCTTAAAGCAGGGTAACTGCGCTTTGCTGCCCGGCCTTTTGGGCGGGCTTACTCCTGCTCTTCGCTTTCTCTTTTCCGCTCTTCCAGCCTGATCTTCCGTCTCTTTTCCGCCTCCCGGTGACGTCTTTTTTCCCTTTCTGTTCCTAAAATAAGGGGCGGAACATTTGCAGGTTTTCCGTCGCTGCCCAGGGCCACAAAGGTTAGATAAGCCGAAGCTGTATGACGTACTTCACCGGTAAGGAAATTTTCTGCTTCGACCCTGGCCCCGATTTCCATGGAAGAAGTGCCCACATAGTTAATTGATGCATTTACTTTCAGAAGATCACCTACATATACCGGGCTGTGGAAATCCAGCCTGTCGATCGAAGCGGTCACCACGTTACTGGCGGAATGGCGCCCGGCAACTATTCCCGCCGTTGTGTCTATCATTCTCATTATAGTTCCGCCGTGGACATTGCCGGCCAGGTTTGCATCTGCCTGGGTCATTTGCTGGACAATGAATAGACGACTTTCCTTAACAGTTTTTCCTTCCATGCTCAATCCTCCCTTTATCTACCATAGATTGGCTGCTGCGGGCATTTCCGCCCGGTTTCTTAAAAAAATGGCATTTTTGGTGCATTGAATCCGGCAGATCCCGCATCCGTAGCACTTTAACGGATCAATTGTGACCTTTTCACCGGCCAGGCTATACCTGATCGCCCCAAACTGGCAGGACTTGATACAGGCGCGGCAGCCGTTGCACAGGTCTGCGTCAACTTCGCCAACATATTCTGCCCGGAACATTGATCGGTAGGATTTTGACAGGGCTCTCATGGCCAGGCAGTCCAGATCGCAGTTACAGATTCCGCCGATAAAAGGAGTCACAAAAGTCCACACGGTGTGAATCAGGCCTCTTTTTTCCATCTCCCGGAACTGCTCGAGGGCCTTATCTGCCGGAACAGATTCCAGCCCGCCGGTGTGCGGGCCGGTCAGGTAATCGGCGCCGATTGATTCAATGAGCCTGCCCAGTTCTGTTTCTTCTCCCGGTTCCATGCTGATCCCGTAACAGTAACGTTGCTCAGAACCAACTGTAACATGCCGGCAGACGCAGGGCAGCCTGACTATAGAGTTGACAAATCCGAAGATTTCTTCAATGTCTTCCAGGGGCAGGACCTGCCCGTAGTGACTTTTTTTCTGCCGGTTTACAATAACAGGTTTAACTGCCGACCGGACAAAAGCTGGCAGCCGGTTCAAGTCATCAAGGCGGGCAATATTTGCTTCCTTTTTATGTGGTTCACGAAAAAAGTCCTGGATATAGCGGCGTCGGCTCAAATCGCTTAATAAATCCTCGGAATAATTCTGTGCCTGCAGATACCATTTTTCGCCTTCGCCATGTTTGTGGCAAAACTCGCACACTGCAATCAACCCATTTTCTGTATGGAATTTACACTATTAGCTTCCGCCGCCGGCGGAATGATCAGCGAAAAGCTCAGCATCCTGCTGCCGATAGCAGGGTTAAAGCGGTAATTATCACGATAAAAGCAATGTGTTTTAGCAACGCGCCGCCTCCTTAAAAACATTTCTGTTTTTATGCTAATTTCTTTTTTGCCTTCCGAAATCCTTTTAAAAAACCAACTTGCTTTATTAATCTGCCAGGCAGTAAAATAATGGTGCAAGGGAATTAGTCGAACATTCCCCGGGATTTAGTTTTTCCAGGCGCAGGGAAAGGATGGGTTTGTAATGGCTGAAGCAGTTAAGGGGATGAAAATCCTGGTATTCGGGGCCGGGGTTCTGGGCAGTCTTTACGCCGCCAGGCTGCAGGACGCCGGCCATAATGTAACCGTTGTGGCACGGGGGAAGCGCTACGAAGACGTCAAAAAACACGGAATTATTCTGGAATACTTCGATAGTAAAGAGCAGACCTCGACTGCGGTGAAAGTGCTTGATTCCATGCCGGTCGGGGAATATTATGATTTTTGCCTGGTTCCCGTGCAGAAGATTCAGCTCGAATCGGCCCTGGAAGCGCTGGCAGCGAACCGTAAAATACCAACATTCCTGTTCATGGTCAATAATGCTGAAGGACCTCAGGCGATGATCGATGCGCTGGGGCGGGATAGGGTAGTGCTCGGTTTTGCCAATGCGGGCGGAGAACGCGACGGACCCCTGGTTCGCCTGATGATGGTAAAAAGAAAGGGTATTACAGTTGGAGAACTGGATGGTGAAATAAGCCAGCGCCTGGAAGCGATTGCTGATGCCTTCAGGGCAGCCGGTATAAAGGTTGAGTTCAGTCGTAACATTGACGCCTGGCTGCGCTACCACGTGGCGCTGGTTGGCCCCCTGGCCAGTGCCATGTACATGGCCGGGTCTTCAAATTATGAACTGGCCCGCAAACCGGGGATTATAAGAAAGGGCCTGCGTGCCGTAAGAGAAGCATTTCAGGTGCTTCGCGCCAATGGATTCCCGGTTGAACCGCCGGCACTTAAAGTAATGCCGCTCGTGCCTGATTTTATCTTTGTCCCGCTTATAAGGCGATTGTTAAATACTGAACTGCTGGATATCGGTGGGGCCAGGCATGCCAGGAATGCCCGCTCCGAGATGATCAGGTTAAACGAAGAACTTTTCGCCCTGGCTGAAAAGGCAGGAGTGGACACACCGACGTTAAGGGAATTGCACCGGTATTCTGATCCTGAAGCGGCCCCAGGTACTGAAGTTTGACAGTGTGCCGGCCCTGCAAAGATCTTACGTCCGGTGTTGAAAAATTATTAATTCTAAACACAGATTTGCCCCTCATGTGACACATATGTGTCCATCTAACCCTCTAAAATGTTAATATGGCCGGTATTAACTGGCAAATTAAATTGAGAGGGTTGATCACGATGGCTGCAACTTTAAAAAATTTAGCCGCTCAGGTTGAGGTCAGGGAACCAGTCTCCAGCGGCAGGCTGACTCTTTATCCCCTGTTCGAAATTGATGCAAGCACCGAACCCAGGTCAATTAATTACCTGCTGCTCGAAGAAGCCCTGGACAGCGGCTTGCTTGAGATTGGCGAGGTTTGCGAATCGGGAGATGTTAATACCGTCGTTATAAATAACATGACCGGAAAACCGGTTTTAATTATTGACGGGGAAGAGATCCTGGGAGCCAAGCAGAACCGCATGGTTAATGCCACTATCCTGGTAGCTGCGGCCCAGAAAGTGGAAATACCGGTCAGCTGCGTGGAGCGGGGCAGGTGGAATTACACGAGCGAAAAATTCTCCAAGTCGGATACTATTGCCTACAGCTCCCTGCGCCGTCAAAAAGCGGCCCAGGTTTCGATGAACTTAGCGGCAGAGCAGGGCTTTGCTTCTGACCAGGGGGCCATCTGGGCGGAAATAGACCGTACCCAGGAGCACATGAGAACCAATGCTCCCACCGGCGCGCTTCATGAAACCTATCGCCAAAAGGACGAAGAGTTGAATCATATGGTGGAAGACCTGCAGCTATACCCCGGACAGGTGGGTATAGCCGCTTATATCAGCAATCGTTTCATCTGCCTTGATCTTTTTGATAAGCCAGCCACCCTGGAAAAATTATGGCCCCGCCTTCTAAGGAGCTATGCCCTGGATGCGCTCGCCTCAACTGACAGCAGGCTTGACGCTCCGCTTCCTGAAGCGGCAGAGGTTATCGGCAAAATCGACAACAGCACTTACCTGACCTATCCTTCAGTGGGGCTGGGCCTTGATTTGCGCTTCAGCAGTCCGGACATCATCGGGGCAGGCCTGGTTGCAGATGACCAACTTGTTCACCTGAGCGTTTTCAGCGCTGCAGAAAGCGATCGGCAGGGAGGAATCAGCAGTCCCCGCCGCAGAAAACGCAATCTCAGCCTGTAACGCGAAACAGGCCCCCGTAGCAGGGGGACGGAGTTATTGCTACATATGCCTGCCACAGCCATATTAACTGGAGGTGCTAAGTAAAAAATGCCGAGAGGTCCCAGAAAAAAAAGTGCAAGCGGAATATATCATATCATCCTGCGCGGCATTAATCGCCAATCTATTTACGAGGATGACGGAGACAGAAAAAGGTTTCTCCTAACCCTAAAACGCTACAAATCCAGTTGCGGATACAGTATCTACGCTTACTGTCTTATGGATAACCACCTGCATTTACTGCTCAGGGAAGGTGAAGAACCGCTTGAGCAAATCCTGCGACGCTTAGCGGGAAGTTATGTATACTGGTTTAACAAAAAATACGATCGCACCGGCAACCTTTTCCAGGATCGATATAAAAGCGAACCCGTGGAAGATGATACTTACCTGTTAACGGTTTCCAGGTATATTCACCAGAACCCGCTTAAAGCCGGCATGGTGAAAAACACGGAAGACTACCCGTGGAGCAGTTACCACGATTACCTGGGAGGGAAGGGGGTTACAGATACCGGTTTTATTCTCAACATTCTTGATGCCGACAGGAATGCTGCTCTCAGGCAGTTCAGGAGATTTACGGCAGCGGCCAATCAAGATAAATGCCTGGAAATTAAAGAGCCGGGCACAAAGGTCACCGATGACATGTTAGAAGACATGATTACTAAAAAATATAACCTGAAAGCGGCAAGGATCGGGGACGAACCAAGGGAAAAAATGGCGGCTATTCTGCGAGAAATTTTAAAGATAGACGGCGTTTCAACGAGGCAGCTAGTCAGGGTTACCGGCATTTCCGCCGGTATAATATGGAGGTTATAATATGCCCTGGGCTCGAAGGCGTTCTTTATAGAGTTGGTTATCGGGCCTTTTATTGCAGCGGTCATTGCAATTTTTACACGACAGGGAAGCGTTGGAAACCTCGGAGAACCTTTCGGGGTGCCTGCGGAGCAGTATTTCCCACTGGATCAGGACAACTCCGCCCATAGCGACCAATGAGTATGTCCAGAAGGACTGGATATAAACAAGGGGAGATACAATAATGGCAAAGCCCCAGTTGTAGATCCGGCAGGTCGCGCAGCAGCGGTTGCGGACGATCCACTGCTGGAAAGGACACCAGACGTTAACAAAAAATTGGTCGAGGAAGTAAAATAGAATTGCACTCATGACCACCCAGTACTTTTCCAACCTGAAATAGCCGATGCCGATTAAAGCTGCCGCCCAGACAATCGCGGCATAAAAGGCCCGGAGGTTAAATCCCCTGGTATAAGCCTCCAGAGCAGTGTCATCATGATGCCTGGGGATATAATTTTTTTTATAGATTTTCCCGCATCCAATGAAGTGGTCCAGTTTGGGCATCAATACCAGGGCCATTTCGGCCATAACGAAAGCCCAGAGCAGGTGAAAAACTTTGACTCCGCCAAATAAATTATAATGAAAAACTTCGATCGCAAAATCTTTCCCGATCAAAGTAAGGATTAATGCAATTCCGAGAACAGAGCCACGGGCTATGAATATTTTACGTGAAAGCATCCATTCTATTATTTTATACAAGAAATTACCCTTTCAGCAGCTTTCCTTGAGTTAAATGAATTATAACATACTGCTGTTGAAATGTGATACTAAACGGGCAGGATTTCTACATGATCTATAAAAGGTTAATATAGGAAGGATATGACTGCTTCGGGCAAGAGCGTCCGGGTGTCTGGGTTGTTTGGTATCCAGTTCGCCACGTTTAGATACAGAGGAGGTGCAGCTGTGGCGAAAGATAAGATTGAAACCCTAACCGGCCTGCACCCTGTAAAAAGCAAAACAGGAAAGCCTTAATTGCGACCTGCTTATCAGCATAAGATCTTCGCTGGTAGTCTACCCGGCAGCTTTCATGCCCGAAATGGCCAAAGAAGCGGGGGCGACCCTGGTAATCGTAAACCGGGAACCTACCCCGCTGGATTCTCTCGCCGACCTGGTTATTTACGGGCAGGCCGG
>SLSE01000131.1 GCA_007130585.1 Syntrophomonadaceae bacterium
CGGTAGCTGGTGCCGGTGATAACTGATATAATATTGTTCAATTAAAATAAGCTGCCCGGGCAGTAGCAAAGAAGGTATAGTATTTGTCAGAAAGCAGCAGGGCATTTATCAGAGGGGCGACAATCCTGGCCCTGACAGGAATTGCAGCCCGTATAATAGGAGCGGTTTTCCGGATTATCCTGGCAGCGATACTCGGTGATGAAGGCATCGGTCTCTATATGTACGCTTATCCGATTTACTCCACCCTGCTTGTAGTCTCCACTGCCGGTGTTCCGGTGGCCCTTTCTAAATTGATGGCTGAAAATATTGCCTTAAAGGATTACCGGGAGGCGCTGCGGGTTTTCCGGGTTGCTTTTTTTATCCTCACCCTGACCGGCCTGGTTATTACCCTTGTCCTTCTGCTGGGAGCAGAATTTTTTGCCCTCTCTGTTGTCAGGGATATTGAAGCTGTATATCCCCTGCTGGCGATTTCACCGGCAATATTTTTTGTTACAATCATGGCCGCCCTGCGCGGCTTTTTTCAGGGTCAGCAGAATATGATGCCTACAGCAGCCTCCCAGCTGCTGGAACAGCTGGTTCGGGTTGCTTTTTCAATTTTCCTGGTCCTGCTACTGCTGCCGATCGGGCTTGAGTATGCAGCCGCAGGGGCCACTTCGGGAGCAGCCGCAGGCGGTCTCGGCGGGCTGGTCTTTCTCGCGATTTATTACCTGCGCAGCCGTGGAAAACTTACGGAAGCTGCTGGAGAGCAGGAAAAGCATGATCCTGACCCGGTATTCAAAATTATCCGCCGGATTTTCAGCCTGGCGATCCCGGTAACGATTGGCGGCCTGGTTGTTCCGCTGATTTCCCTGATCGACCTGGCGGTTGTACCGAGGCAGCTGCAGGCGGCCGGCTTTGATCTTGAAACAGCAAGAGCCCTTTACGGACAGCTTACCGGCATGGCCGGGCCGATTGTATACTTCCCCAATGTTGTGGCCCTGGCCTTAAGTATCAGCCTTGTCCCCGCAATATCGGAAGCTTATGCCCTGGGAAACAGGGCGCTGATCCAGGGCCGGACTTCGATTGCCGTTAAACTGACGGTGTTATTTTCCCTGCCTTCCGCCCTCGGCCTTTACCTGCTGGCAGAGCCGATTACAGTTTTGCTGTACAATAACGCCGCCGCGGGCTATTCCCTGGCTTACATGTCCTGGTCGGTAATCCCGCTTTGTCTTTACGTGGCGACAACCGGGCTTCTCCAGGGCCTGGGCAGGCCAATCGTTCCGGCTCTTAACATGTTTTACGGCGGCGTTGTGAAGACTGTTTTCGCCTGGTTCCTGACGGCCATCCCGGAGCTAAATGTCGGAGGAGCCGCCCTGGCTTCCGTAATCGGGATCGGTGTGGCTGCCGCCCTTAATCTTTACCATGTTCGCCGTTTTACCGGTTGGCGGGGCAACCTGCGCGATCAGGTGCTGCTGCCCGGTGCCGCGGTTGCCGGCATGTCGGTGGTTGTTTATGCTTTCTACAGGGGCGTTACCGCGTTCGGCGAACCATTTTTAACGGCAGGGCGTCTGAATGCTGCTGCCACCCTTACGGCGATTCTGGCCGGCGTACTTGTTTACGGACTGGCTTTACTGTTAAGCGGGGTGTTGAGCAGGGAAGAATTGAGCATGATTCCCCTGGTTGGGGCGCGACTGGCTGCCCTGGCCCGCCGCTTTCGTTTGAAACAGGATTTGTAATGGAGTTGATCAATAGTGGATAAAATTATAATTATCGGCCTCGGACCGGGCAGCCCGGGTCACCTGACGCGTGAGGCACATGGCCACCTGACCGGAAGGGCCCCGCTGTATTTCCGAACCCTCAACCACCGCTCTGCCCGCTATTATGCAGCGAAACGCAGGGTTAAATCATTTGATTGCCTGTATAAAACAAGCAGCGATTTCGGCCAGGTTTACACTTCCATAACCCGCTGCCTGGTGAAAGCGGCCCGCAGGTACGGCACAATATGTTACGCAGTTCCCGGGCACCCCTCGGTCGGTGAGGCAACAGTGGAAAGACTGCGCAGGATATGCCCCCGCCTGAATATAAAACTCCAGGTTGTCGAAGGGATCAGTTTCCTTGAGCCGCTTTTAAACACCCTGAAAATTGACCTCCTGGACGGGGTTACCGTCTGTGATGCGCTGGTAATAGATCGCCTTAAAGAGCCCTGCCCGAATCACCTGGTTATTGCCCAGGTTTATAACAGGACCCTGGCTTCCCGGGTAAAATTGAGTTTAATGGAACTCTATCCCGAAAATTACCCGGTTATTGTCGTACGGTCGGCTGGCATGAAAGATGAGCAGGCGTGGAAAACCCCGCTTTACGGCCTGGATCGCAGAACTTTTTTTAATCACTACACCACTCTTTACCTGCCTCCTTCCGGGCAGGGAAGCCTGGGCGATCTCAGCCATGTTATGGCTGAGCTGCGCTCTGAAAGCGGTTGCCCCTGGGACAGGAAACAAAGCCATCACAGCCTGCGCCAGTACCTGGTAGAAGAGGCATATGAAGTGGTAGCCGCTATCGACAGGGGTGATGATACCGCCCTGCAGGAAGAACTGGGCGATGTGCTGCTGCAGGTAGTTTTTCACAGTCGGATTGCAAAGGAAGAGAACCGCTTTGATCTTTACGATGTAATCGAAACAATTATTGCCAAACTAATCAGGAGGCATCCCCATGTGTTTGGCAGCGGCACTGCCGCTGACGCAGACCAGGTTAAGGTTCTCTGGGAGCAGATCAAATCTGATGAACGGGGCAAACAGAAGTCAAGTTCCGCGGTCTCCATCGATCACGCCCTGCCGGCCCTGCTTAAAGCTTATAAAATACAGAAACGGGCTGCCGGGGCAGGCTTCGACTGGCCCTGCATAGAAGGACCTTTAGATAAAGCCAGGGAAGAACTGGGCGAACTGGAAGAGGCCTTTAAGGCTGGAAACAGACCGGCAATAGAAGAAGAACTGGGCGACTATCTTTTTACAGTTGTCAATATTGCCCGCTTTTTGGAAGTGAATCCCGAAATGGCCCTCGGCAAAACAATTGCCAAATTTATTGAACGGTTTGGATATGTTATGCAAAAAGTGGAAGAAACAGGCCGGCCGGCGTCCTCTTTTTCCCTGGATGAATTGGACAGCTGGTGGGAAGAAGCCAAAAAAATAGGGAAAATGCGCAAATAAAGCAGGAATCTTTGATAAAACCGAGAATAAGCAATTACAAGTTAATTAACTATTTGTATGAGGAGGGCTTTAAACATTGAATAAGTCTGAACTGGTCGATCTGGTTGCAGAAAAGACGGAAATGTCGAAGAAGGACAGTGAAAAAGCGGTGAAGGCCGTGCTGGACAGCATTACTGACGGTCTGGTCAAAGGGGATAAGGTTCAGCTTGTAGGATTTGGGACATTTGAAGTAAGAAGCCGCAAAGAACGTGAAGGGCGTAACCCCGCCACGGGTGAAAAGATTAAGATTGAAGCCCTGAAGGTTCCGGCTTTTAAACCGGGCAAAGCGTTAAAAGAAAAAGTTAAGTAACTTTAAACTATAATACTCTATAAACCTGTTATCTATTCCCCCCACTCCCCCTTGCAGGGGGTTTTCCCTGGGGGGAATTTATATACTCTTTAAACCTGTAAACCTGCTTTTCCGGGCACCGGCAGCAGGAATAGTCCCGGCGGCGTCGAAGGATTAACTAAATAAGCAGGTTCTTATTCATGGCTGCCTGTCTTCCGGCAGCATTACTACCTGCCGGTGGCAAACTGATCTTAAAGAGCTGGGTTATTATGAGTATTAAGCGTAAAAAGTCAAAAGAGCCCGTATCCAGGTTCCCCAGGCCGCACAGGGGAAGCAGGTACAGCATGTACAGGTTTGTCGGCACAGTAGGAGTGCTGGTGATCATAGCGCTCTGTGTAATGATTGGCGCTCAGTACCTTCAGCAGCTCAGGGTTAAGCAGGAGCTGGCCGATTATGAAGCCAGGTTGGAAGAATATGAACAGCGCAAACGCGACCTGGAACTGGAAATAGAGCGGCTGCAGGAGATCGGATATATCGAAATGCTGGCCCGGGACAGGCTTGGGCTGGTGAAGTCCGATGAGGTTATTTTCCAGTTAGAGGATTGACTATTATACAAATAAAGGTATAATTAAAATCAGCAATTAAATGCAAGGAGGAGTTTTTTATTAAGAACGAGATAGTTGTTGGCAGTATTGTGGAAGGAGTGATATCCGGCATAACAAAATTCGGAGCATTTGTTGAACTTCCCGGCGGGACTACCGGCCTTGTTCATATATCCGAAGTAGCGGACGAGTATGTGAAGGATATTAATGAGTTTTTTAAAAAGGCCGATAAGGTAAAAGTCAAAGTTTTGAATGTGGAAAATAACGGCAAAGTAGGCCTTTCTATCCGCCAGGCTGTAGAGGGCTTTACGCCCCACAAGAAAAACAACAGAAGCGGTAAAGGAAAGCCGGCTGCAGTAAACAAAGCTTCATTTGAAGACAAAATGAATCGGTTTCTAAAGGAAAGTGACGAGCGTCTGCTGGATTTAAAGCGCAACACTGAATCTAAGCGGGGCGGTCGCGGCGGCGGTTCTTTTCGGGAAGCATTTTAAATAGATACTAAGCAATATTGCAGATCGAAAGGCACTCTGATTCAGGGTGTTTTTTTATCTTTAATGATGGGTTGTGAACACTGCCGATGCAACTTGGTAAGGTGAGCAGCTTTATTAAGAAGCACTGCCTTCTGGTTCAGGGCGATACAATTGTTGTTGCCGTGTCGGGAGGGCCTGATTCATTATGCCTGCTGCACCTGCTTTACAGGATGCGGGACGAACTTGATCTGAAGCTGGTTGTTGCCCACCTTAACCATGGGCTCCGGCCCGAAGCAGCCCGGGAAGCGCAGGGTGTTAAAAAATTATCAGAGAGCCTGGCAGTAAAGTTTGAGACAAAGAAAGTTGATGTCAAACGCTTAAAAAAAGAATTCGGCATTTCAGAAGAAGAAGCCGGGCGTAAGGCCCGCTATGAATTATTTTTCGAAGTGGCCCGCCGGTATGAAGCTTCAGTAATCGCTCTCGGCCATCATCTTGACGATCAGTCTGAAACTGTTTTACTAAATATAATCCGGGGCACGGGAGTAGATGGGCTGGCCGGTATGCTGCCCCTGAGGATCAGGAAAAAAGTTAAGCTGATCCGGCCGTTGCTTTGTCTCAGGCGCGCTGAAATTGAAGCCTATTGCCGCGATCATGGCCTGCAGCCTTTTACGGACAGCAGTAACCTGGAGACCGACTATACCCGGAACAAGCTTCGCCTTGAACTGATTCCCCGCCTTGAAGAGGATTATAACCCACGGATCAGGGAAGCGTTATTTAACCTCGCTGCCCTGGCCGCAGAAGATAGAAGGATGCTCCGGAACCTGGCCCTGAAAAAATACCTGCAGTTATCGCGTTCCCGGACGGGAAAAACTTATATTGCCCGGCAGGCTTTGCTGGGCCTGCCCGGGGCTTTACAGGGGCGGGTGCTGCATTATGCCCTGAAAAAATTTGTATCGGCAAAAAAGATTTCGCGGGTGCATATCGGGCGGCTTCTGGATCTTGCAAGAAGTGGTTCAACAGGCAGTGTCCTGAGCCTCCCCGGCGCCGTGGAAGCTTATTGCTCTTATAACTTGCTCGTGCTGGCAGCCCTCCCGCGCCGGGAGAGAACAAAATTCAGGCCGGTAAAACTTGCTGTTCCCGGCAAAACACTTCTTCCCGGAGGCGCTGCAATCACGGCCCGGTTAGCAGAAACCGAAGGTCTCTCCTGGCCTCCGCATTCTAACCAGGCCTATCTAGATTTTCATAAAATACCGGGGGATGCTTTGGAGGTCAGAACACGCTGGCCGGGAGCGCGCTTCTACCCCCAGGGTTCTGGCGGCAGTAAAAAGCTGAAGGATTTCCTGATCGATCAAAAAATCCCGGCCGGCCGGCGTGATAACCTTCCGCTGGTAACTGAGGGAAGTGAAATTATCTGGGTTGCCGGGGTTAGAATAGCCGAACCTTACCGGTTGACCGGGGATAGCAAAAAGGCTTTAGTGTTGGAGTACAGTACTGCAGGACGCAGGGGGAAGCAAAATAAACCATCCAAAGGTGGGAAATAGTGTGGACAGGGATACATTGAAAGTTCTAATATCGGCAGAACAGATCGAAGAGAGAGTTAAGGAGCTTGCTGAGGATATATCAAGAGATTACAAGGGGAAAAAACCTTTCCTGGTCGGTGTCCTGAAAGGCGCGGTTATATTTTTAAGCGACCTGATCCGGAATATGGATATCCAA
Organism: Syntrophomonadaceae bacterium; assembly: GCA_007130585.1. GTDB lineage: Bacteria > Bacillota > Dethiobacteria > DTU022 > DTU022 > T3SED10-7. Next base: position 6,299 of record SLSE01000131.1, read on the forward strand.
CTGGAAGTTGATTTTATGGCTGTTTCCAGCTACGGTGCCGACACGACTTCCTCCGGCATTGTCCGGATCCAGAAAGATCTTGAACAAAGCGTAAAAGGCAGGGATGTCCTGATCGTCGAAGATATCGTTGATACCGGACTGACATTAAACTATCTCTGCGAGAATATAAACAGCCAGCGACCGAACTCCCTGCGGGTGGTAACCCTGCTCGACAAACCCGATCGAAGAAAGGTAAAGTTTGAAGCGGACTACTGCGGCTTTAAAATTCCCGACCTTTTTGTTGTCGGTTACGGGCTGGACTTTAACGAGGATTACAGGCAGTTAAACGATATTTGCATTCTTAATTTATAGTATCGGATCCGGGCTCCTTGTTTATTGCTTCTCTATGAGGGGTGTGTTAAAATTGAGTTTAGGCTTTTATGGCCTTACCAGAAAGGGGGCATAACTATTGAGCCCATTTTTAAGACAAATTACATTCTACCTGGTTATAGCCCTGGTAGTATTTGCGTTGCTTGCAACATTCAGCAGTAATGGCGCTCCGGAAGAGATCAGCTATAACGAGTTTATCCAAAAGGTTGAAAGGGGCCAGGTGGAGCGGGTCGAAACCCACGGGGGGGAAGTTGAAGCCGAACTCGTGGACGGAACGCTTGTTAACACCTTTCGTCCCGATGACCATAACCTGACCCAGTTATTGCTGGACAATGAAGTGCCGCATTATCCGCACGATGCCAGGTCTCCGGCCTGGTGGCAGAGCGCCCTGACATATATGATTCCTTTCCTTTTAATCATCGGGATCTTCTTCTTTTTCATGCAGCAGTCCCAGGGCGGGGGCAACAAGGTCATGAGCTTTGGTAAAAGCAAGGCACGCCTGCAGGAAGGCGATAAGAAGAAGGTTACATTCGAGGATGTAGCCGGCGCAGACGAGGAAAGAGCCGAACTGTCGGAAATTGTCGATTTCCTTAAAGATCCACGTAAATACATTGAAATAGGCGCGCGCATACCTAAAGGAATTCTGCTGGTCGGCCCTCCCGGTACCGGGAAGACCCTGCTGGCCAGGGCGGTGGCCGGTGAGGCCGGGGTACCGTTTTTCAGTATCAGCGGTTCCGATTTTGTGGAAATGTTTGTCGGAGTCGGTGCATCCAGGGTGCGCGACATGTTTGAAAACGCCAAAAAGAATTCGCCCTGTATCGTATTTATCGATGAAATTGATGCTGTGGGGCGCCAGCGCGGGGCCGGTCTCGGCGGGGGCCACGATGAAAGAGAACAGACTCTCAACCAGCTTCTAGTCGAGATGGACGGTTTTGATGTAAATGAAGGAATTATTATCATAGCAGCAACCAACCGCCCCGATATCCTGGATCCGGCGCTGCTCAGGCCGGGCCGGTTTGACCGTGAGATTTCGGTAGTACTGCCCGATGTTAACGGCAGGACAGAGATCCTGAAAGTTCATGCCAGGAATAAACGGATATCGGAAGAAGTCGATATGAAGGTTCTGGCCCGCGGAACGCCCGGTTTTACGGGTGCCGACCTGGAGAATGTAATCAATGAAGCAGCCCTTCTCACCGCGCGCAGCAATAGAAAGCGGATTTCCATGAAAGAACTGGAAGAAGCGGTTGAGCGGGTTGTGGCGGGAACGCAAAAGAAAAGCCGTGTTATAAGCGCTTTTGAAAAGAAAATTGTCGCTTATCACGAGGCGGGGCATGCCCTGGTTGGCTATTTGCTTCCCCACACCGATCCTGTTCACAAGGTTTCGATTATTCCCCGGGGACGGGCCGGCGGCTACACCCTCATGTTTCCGGAGGAAGACCGTTACTACATGACCAAGACAGAACTCCTGGACAGGATCAGTACCCTGCTGGGGGGCAGGGTTGCTGAAAAGCTGGTTCTTAAGGATATCAGCACCGGGGCTCAAAATGATCTCGAAAGGGCCACACAGATTGTTCGCCAGATGATCATGGAATACGGGATGAGCGATACTCTCGGCCCGATTACCCTGGGCAAAAAACAGGACCAGGTATTTCTGGGCAGGGATTTAGGCAGGGATCGTGACTACAGCGAAGAAATTGCCAAGGCAATTGACCAGGAAATCAGGAAGACTATTGATGATTGTTACCAGCGGGCCCAGGATATCCTGGAACAGGAAAGCTCCAAGCTCGAACGGATTGCCCAGGCGCTGCTGGAGAGAGAAACGATTGATGCGCAAGAAATAAAGGCTTTGGTTGAAGGAAGAGAATTACCCCCCTTCATAGAAGATGATGCTGACAGTGAAAGCGGGGATAGCAGCGAAGAAGGCGGCGACCAGGCATATTCTGACCGTGAGCAGCCCGAAGATCAAACAGAAGAGTCTGAAACCGAAACTGGCTCCGGGGAGGGTCATGAAGAAACCGGTCGGCCTGAAGAGGAAAGTTCTACTGAGGCTGAGCCGATAAAAGCTTCCCGGGAGAGCGAAGAGAGGCGCGCTTCTTTTCAGCGAAAGAACAAGCAAAAAGAAGAACCGAATAAAGATCATTAAATCAAAACGGAGCCCGCAGGCTCCGTTTTTTTTTGCCATCGCTTAGAGTGTGCCGGTTACCCTGTTTAAAAATTTAGCTGCATTTTCGTGGAAGAGTTTTCTGAAATTTTCTTCCGGCAAATCCAGCTCCTTAACGCGGGCGATTCCGTTCTGGGGCGGTTCCAGGATAAAGGGGTAATCGCTGCCGTAAATAAAACGGTCCGGGTAAGCAAGCATAATTTCCTCAATTTCATTTAAGGGCGGTACGAAGGCCGAGTTTTGAAAAACAAATGAAGTGTCTAAAAAAAGGCCGTCATATTTTTCAAGCAGGCTGCTGTACTCGCGCAGATCGTGAAGCCCCAGGTGAGGGACAACCAGGTTTAATCCGGGGAAACTTCTCAGGAGATTTGCTATGCCGGTTACCCCAAGATAGTCTTTAAAGGGCAGGGGGAAATTGCTGGCGTGGATAATAATACCCTTAGACCTTTCGGCAATTGCCTGGTAAACCGGGCTGAGCCTTTCATCGTCAGGCCGGCACTGCTGAACCAGGCAGTGCAGCTTTAAACCCGGAAAGTTATAATGGTCCAAACACTCAATTGCGGTCTTTTCGGGTTCCGGATCATGCGGATGAATCGCTCCAAAAGGTTCCAGCAGGGGGTATTCCAGGCAAAAGCTGTGCAGCCACTTATTCAACTGCTGCGACAGGCCGGGCTTGTGAGTATAAGCCAGGGTAAAGGCTTTCTCGACGCCCTGCTGAATTAAGTCCCGGACCAGCATGTCCGGATCGGTTGTAAACGGCTGCGACCATTGATATTGCTTTTGAAAGTAAGCAAAAACTGCTTTCATCATCTTTTCAGGGAAAATATGAACGTGGCTGTCCCATAAAGGAACCGGTATTTTCTGGTTAGTTTGCAGGGTGCATTTTCCTTTCCTCTTAAATAATCAACGCTGAAATACCCGGAAAGCAATTATTATTTAGTATATCACAGGCTAATGGGGAGTTGAAAAAAATGTCTAAGGGTTTAACGGATATTCCCGGGATTAAGGTCGGTATTGTATCAGATCCTGAAGCTGCTACGGGTATGACTGTAGTCCTGGTTGAAGGCGGAGCCCGGGCCGGTGTTGAAGTGCGGGGTTCTGCTCCCGGGACCAGGGAGACCGACCTGCTTCGTCCCGGGCAGATGGTTGAAGAAGTACAGGCTATTGTCCTGGCAGGAGGTAGTGCATTCGGACTGGATGCCGCAACCGGCGTAACCGGTTATCTCGAGGAAAAAAGGTGCGGGTTCCCGGCCGGGGATTACCACATCCCGCTTGTTCCGGCAGCGGTTTTGTTCGATCTCTTCATTGGCGACGGCCGGATCAGGCCGGATGCAGCTATGGGCCGGCAGGCCTGTGCCGCCGCTACGGATGGCCCGGTTCCCGAAGGATCGGTCGGGGCTGGTACGGGAGCAACTGTAGCGAAGATATACGGTACTTCTCATTCCATTAAGGGCGGCCAGGGTTCTGCTGCCCTGAAGCATGGAAAACTAATTGTCGCTGCCCTGGTTGCCGTAAATGCTTTCGGCGATATATTTAACCGTGAAGGCGGCTTGCTGGCCGGTCCCCGGAACCCGCAAACCGGTAAAATGGAACGGACCTCTGATGTTCTGGGTCAGATAACGGCGGGCGGTTTCTCCGGTAACACAACGCTGGGAGTTGTGGCTACCAACGCCTCATTTGACAGTACCATGCTGACCAAGATTTGCCAGGTTGCTCACGATGGGCTGGCCCGTTCGATCTGGCCCGTGCATACCATGTGGGACGGAGATACAATATTTGCGCTGTCCAGGGGCGATATAACTGCTGATGTGAACCTGGTCGGCATGATGGCAGCCGAAGCCATAGCTGCTGCCGTGGAAAGGGCGATCCTGAAAGCTACCTCCCTGGGAGGGGTTCCGGCCTGCAGTGAAGTTGCCAAATAAAAAATGTGAAATAGTGAACTTTACGGCAGGAATCGGAGCTGAATATGTTGAATAAGACACTTTGTCTGTGTAAAAATGCAGGGTTATGATTTTAAAAAATAAGGAGGTAGTATTAATGGCTTTAGACCCAACCAAACATGCTGACTGGGAAATCGCGCAGGCTGCAGAAGCGGACATGAAAAAGGTTTACCAGTTGGCGGAGGAGCTCAAGCTTGAAGAGGAAGAGCTCCTGCCCCATGGGCACTATGTGGCCAAAGTTGATTACAAGAAAGTGCTTGACAGAAAAAAAGATCGTCCCGACGGTAAGTACATTGATGTTACAGCTATTACACCCACGCCTTTAGGTGAAGGCAAATCGACCTCAACAATGGGTCTGACCCAGGGGATGGGTAAACTTGGCAAGAATGTCCTGGCTACGATCCGTCAGCCTTCCGGCGGTCCAACTATGAACGTGAAAGGTTCGGCGGCTGGTGGCGGTTTAGCTCAGTGTATCCCCCTGACACCTTTCTCTCTCGGTTTAACCGGAGATATCAATGCAATCATGAATGCGCACAACCTCGGCATGGTGGCATTAAACTCCCGTTTGCAGCATGAAGCCAACTCTACCGATGCATTTCTTGAGCGCAGCGGACTGAAAAGGTTAAACATTGATCCTAAAAATGTCTCAATGAACTGGATTATTGATTTTTGCGCCCAGGGTCTGCGGAACATCATTATGGGCCTCGGGGGCAGGAAAGACGGCTTCATGATGAGCTCAGGGTTTAACATTGCCGTATCATCGGAGGTTATGGCGATCCTGGCCGTGGCCAATGACTTAAAAGATATGCGCGAGAGAATGGGCAAAATTGTTGTCGCATACGACAAGAGAGGCAACCCCGTTACCACCGAAGATCTTGATGTGGCCGGAGCAATGACCGCCTGGATGGTCGAGGCAATCAACCCGAACCTGATGCAAACCCTGGAAGGGCAGCCGGTCTTTGTTCATGCCGGCCCGTTTGCCAATATTGCAATCGGTCAGTCTTCAATCATCGCGGACAGGGTAGGCCTTAAGTTAAGCGACTACGTGATTACCGAGTCCGGCTTTGCAGCCGATATCGGCTTCGAAAAGTTCTGGAACCTTAAGTGCCGCATGTCCGGCCTGACCCCGGACTGTGCTGTTATTGTGGCCACCATCCGGGCCCTGAAATGCCACGGTGGCGCTCCGGTTCCCAAACCGGGCCAGCCGCTTGATCCCGCCTACAAAACCGAGAATGTCGAATGGGTGGAAAAAGGATGCGCTAACTTAATTCATCACATTAATACAGTCAAAAAAGCCGGGATCAGCCCGGTGGTTTGTATCAACCATTTCTACACCGATACCGACAATGAAGTTAATGCCGTCCGCCGCCTGGCCGAAGAAGCCGGTGCCAGGGTTGCCCTTTCCAAGCACTGGCAGTATGGCGGAGACGGGGCAAAAGAATTTGCTGAAGCAGTGGTTGAAGCCTGTGAAGAAACCACCGACTTCAAGTTCCTTTATGAACTGGAAACACCGCTGCGCGATCGCATTGACCTGATTGCCCGCGAAGTATACGGCGCAGACGGCGTCGAATATACCCCCGACGCCCTGGAAAAAGCAAAGAAGATGGAAGCGGATCCCCAGATCCAGAAGATGGGTACCTGCATGGTTAAGACTCACCTCAGTCTCAGTGACGACCCCTCCCTGAAAGGTGTCCCGACAGGCTGGAAACTGAGAATCCGTGATATCCTTACTTACGGCGGCGCCGACTTTGTCGTTCCCGTTGCAGGCGCTATTTCCCTGATGCCGGGAACAGCTGCCAACCCTGCTTACCGCAAGGTTGATGTTGATGTCGAAACCGGTAAAGTGGAAGGTCTGTTTTAGGAAAGGCTTCGTTTATACGGAGCGAATAAATATACAATTTAAGGGGCGCCAATTGGCGCCCCTGGTTTTTTGTTTCATCCAGCCCCGGTTACCTTTCCGGGAAAGTTTAAAAGGGTATTTGGCGTCCGGCTATTCTACTATGAGAGCCTTCCAGCCTCCGACTTCTGACCTCTGACCTCCGGCACAGCGGGTTGCAGCACTGCAATCCAATACCCCTTCGTCGCAGGCACCGGTTACCTGTCAGGCTTGACCCAGCCGGGGGGCAGAAAAAGTTTAACATCAGCCGCCGGCTGGCGTCCGGCCAGTATTTCAGCCACACTTTTTCCCGGCCGGACAGGAACCAGGTCGGGCGCCAGTTCGGCAAGGGGGATTAATACAAAGTCGCGTTCAGTAAGGCGCGGATGCGGAAGTTCCAGGTCAGGACCGGGCATAGTAGTATTTTCGCACCAAAGCAGATCCAGGTCTATCAACCGCGGCCCCCACCTTTCTTCCCTGACCCTCCCCATCACAATTTCTATGCCCAGCATGACATCGAGAAGGCTTTTCGGGGGGAGTGTGGTGCTTACAGAAACACAGGCATTAAGAAAGGGCCCCTGATCGGGTCCGCCCACCGGAGCTGTTTCGTACACGGCAGAAACAGCTTCCACGGCGACTCCTTCTGTTTCCGAGAGCAATTTAATAGCGGTTTTTAAGTTTTCCAGGCGGTTACCCAGGTTGGTGCCCAACCCGACGTATGCTTTCATGTAAGTAATTAAGCCCCCTTAACCAGGGCCTGGCAGCCGGATTACCCTGCTACAAACGTCGGGTCTCCAGCTTATTTACCCCTGGTAACTATAACACTGACCCCGCCCTGTACTCCCGGTAGCGGGGGGTTGGGCTTCCTAACCTCTACGGTTGCCTCGATAATTCCGTTTATGGTCAGCAGCTTATCGGCAATGCGGCAGGCCAGGGTTTCCAGGAGTCTGCGGGGCTGTCCGTAGATAACTTCTTCAACAATCGAAACTGCATCGCGGTAATCGGGCACACTGTCTATCCGGTCATCGTTGTGGCTGGAAAGATCTATTCCCAGGTCCAGGCTGACCTGAAATTCTTGGCCCAGGGTCTGCTCTTCAAGGAGCACTCCGTGATAGCCGTAGCAAACGATCCTTTCGACAATAATATGATCCAGGATGATCACCTCCGGGTTATGGCATCGGTCATCAGGGCGACACGTTTCATTTGCCTGACGTCATGGACGCGAACGATAGCTGCGCCTGCTGTAATTCCGTAAGCAACGGTGGCGGCAGTGCCTTCAATGCGTTCATCTGCGGGCAGCTCAAGGGTTTTACCAATCAATGATTTGCGTGAAGTGCCGAGCAGTAAAGGGTAGCCAAGCCGACAGAGATCGGGCAGGTGCAGCATTGTTTCCAGGTTTTGTTCATAGTTTTTGCCGAAGCCGATACCCGGGTCGATCACTATTTGTTGATCAGTGATCCCGGCACGGTGAGCCAGCTCAATAGAGTCCTGCAGCTCTGCAATAATATCCGGAACCAGGTCTCGGTATTCGGTGCTGCGCCTGTTATGCATCAGGCAGACAGGAACATTGTAACGGGAGGCAACGCCGCCAATATTGCTATCTTCTTTAAAACCCCAGACGTCGTTTAGCATTTCAACTCCGTTCCCCAGGGCCTTCTCGGCAACCTCTGCTTTATAGGTGTCAATAGAGAGGGGCAGTTTGAAGGTGCTGTCTTTTTTCAGGGCGGAAATTAGGGGCATTACCCGCTTCAGCTCTTCTTCAGCAGTTATCTGCTTTGAGCCGGGGCGTGTGGATTCGCCCCCGACATCGATAATATCAGCTCCTTCTTCGGCCATCTTAAATGCACAGGCCAGGGCGTTTTCGAGGTTGTTAAACCTGCCGCCGTCAGAAAAAGAATCGGGTGTTACATTTAGAATGCCCATGATCAGGGTTCTTTTGCCCAGTTCAAACTCAGCGCTGCCAAGCTTCAATTTTGCCGCCGGTTTTTGTTTGGCCCGTCCGGCGGCCTGCTGCAGGGTTTCGCCGAGGGTTCCGATTGTTCCACCCTGTTTAATTAAAGCGCTGCAAAGAGAGTTCAGGTCAGTTTCCGATCCACTGACCAGGGCTTCTGTTTCACCGCCGGGCCGGGGGCCGGTTTTCGCAAAGATAACCTGCACTTTGTTTAATTCAGCCAGGCCACTTAAGACCGGGATGGCCAAACCCGGGAGTCCTCTGAGCTTAAAACTGTTGCTTATATATTTATTTTCAAAATGGTCTTTTTCACCTGAGCTCAGGGCCAGGGAATCAAGGGCTTTGCCAATCAGGTTTGTGCTGATGTAAACTGCCTGCATCTAATCACCCCGGTTTTCTTAATACAGGAGAGTTTTCCTGTGCGGCTGCTGTTCGAATTTGTTGCACTGCCCGCTGGAGGAACAGCGGAAGCAGGTGCGCGCCAGGCTATCGGCCCTGGCCAGGGCTTTGCTGAGTGGTGAACGGTGTTCAGGATTGCCTTCTTTTAAGCGGTGCTGGGCAATAGCCTTTTGGATCAAAAGCCGTTCGGCACCTGTAAAGCCTGCTTCAAGTAGAATCGCTTCGGCCAGTTCGGCGCTCCTGGCAGCGTGATCTGCTCCCGTCCGGTATTCATGCCACCGGCCTATATCGTGAAGCAATCCGGCTGCATAAGCCATTTCCCGGGAAATAAAAGGAATGCCTTTTTCAAGAAGCAGTATGTAGGTTAAGCGTGCGGTGGTCAGCAGGTGTTCGAAGTGATGGCCGCAGAAAGCACGCTCATTTTCGGCGATTATATTTTTTTCCAGGCAGTCCTGGAAAAAGACACTGTTAATAATTTTTTCTATTTTCTCCATCTGGCAGTCCTCCGGGTGCAGGCTTCTGTCAGGCCAAAACATATTTGCATTTCGGGCAGGCCCGGTTTACAACAACCGGGGTGGAACAGTATCAGTTTACCCGGGGCGGGGAGTTAAAAGTTTGCATCTCCAACGAACTAGCTGTTTTTACCGCTGATCAGGCTGAAGACCTCGATCCGCGAGCTGGGATTACGTCTGAACAGGCCGCGCACGGCAGAAGTTACAGTTGTGGAGCCCGGTTTTCCGACACCCCGTATGCTCATACAGAGGTGTTCGGCTTCTACCACCACAACGACACCCTTTGGCCTCAGTTCTTCAGTAATAATATCTGCTACGTTCGAGGTCAGCCTTTCCTGAAGCTGGGGGCGCCTGGAAACTGTTTCTATTACCCTGACCAGCTTGCTTAACCCGACAATTCTTCCGCCGGCAGGGAGATAAGCAACATGGGCTTTGCCGTAAAAAGGCAGCAGGTGATGTTCGCACATTGAATAAAATGCTATATCTTTAACGAGCACGATTTCATCATGCCCATCCTCGACAAAACAGGTTTGCAGGTGGGAGCTGGCATCCTGGTTTAACCCGCCAAAAAGCTCGGCGTACATGTTTGCCACGCGCCGGGGGGTTCCCCGCAGCCCTTCCCTGTTTAAGTCTTCACCGACGGCTTCCAGGATCATTTCCACGGCTTTTACGATTTTTTCTTTATCCATTGTTTACCGCCTTTCTGTTAATAAAGTAAAACACCGGGCAGCCATATGATGAGGCTGTGCATAACGGCACAGGCCATGATGTTTTCAGTGCGCAGGTACAGGTAGCCGAGGATTACCGCAGTGCCGGGGACCAGAACTGCCGCTTCCAGGTAGGTGTAGGGGTAAGCAACCAGCCATGGTTCGGTGGCCGCCAGGTAAATAAAGTGACTGAGTCCGACAAGAAATGCCATCCCTGTTAAACCCCATATAATCCCGGCGCGGCGGCTTAAAAAAGCCTGAATATATCCCCGCCAGACCAGTTCTGCCGGCAGCGCCAGCGTGAAAAATAACACTGGAAGTTGTAAAACCGCTGCGGGGTAATCCAAATCCACCCCTGCAGGAAAGCCGCGGACAGTTAACACAATCAGTACTGCGCCTACAATGGCCAGCAGGTATCCGTTTCTTATCCTGTCCGGCCTCAAACCAAGGTCCAGATAATCTATTTTACCTCTTTTAGCAGATAAAAACAGTATAAATATAACTAACGCATAGCCGGCTGCGGCATACAAAACAGGGAGGTCCATATGCACAGGTAAAATCCGGCCCGCAGTTATAATCGCAACCAGGATGGGAATCAGCGCCAGGCTGAAAAGGCGGGGTCGTGTTTTGCGTAAATGTATCCAGTACCGGGAATAGCGGTGATCCGGGGACAGCATTGTCAGCACCATGCCCATGATCGCTATAAACAAAATATGGGTCATAAAAGCCCCGGCCAGCGTTTTTTGCGAGTAGTTGGCGGCGGGAGGAAGATGTGCTTCGCCACCCGGGGAAACGAAATAATAGTAAACCAGTCCTTCCCGGGCATGGAAGGTAACCGGTATAGTATCTTTCCATATAACCGGAAGTCCTTTTTGGTTGTCGCCGATCCTGGCAACCCGGTTTATTAGAGGCTCATCTTCGAGAGGCCTGAATATGTTGCCGCCCCTCAGTTCTTCAAAAACACTATTTTCGGTAACCATAAATAGGCCGCCCACCTGAGCGGCATCGATCTCTTCCCCTTCGTGGGTATAACTGCCATCACCAAGCAGCAGGTCGCTCCTGTAGCGATCTGTTTGTTTGATATTAACTATGACCCCGCCCTCGGGGAAATAGACCTGTAAATCTTCTATCTCAAACGCCCACGGCTCAAAATCGCAGGCAGAACGGGTTTCGTATTCATAAGGTATTTCGCCCATAGAGCCGGGGATTAATGCTGTCAGTATAAATGTAGTTACGACCAGAGCTACGGTGATTCCCAGTAAAATAATCATGGCAACAAAGTAATTCCTGGCGCCGATCTTTTTAAAGAGCAAGTATAGTTCCTCCTTGAGCGAATCATGGTGTCAGTTAAAGATGTGTACTTCGACAACACGTAATTTTTTCCTTCACAGGGCAATTTGTAACAATGCCTGAAGGTTTTTACCATACCGGTGAGGCATTTCTTTTCAAACCAGGCCCGATCTGCTATAGTATACGTGCCTGATGTTTCAGCGTACTATAATACCACAATAATCATATGAGGTGAAATAATTGCTCCTGGCGATTGATGTCGGCAATACCCATATTATGCTCGGCGTTTACAGGGAAGAAAATATCATGGTTTACTGGAGGCTGGCGACCCGTAAAGATAGTACTGAAGACGAGCTGGGTATGGTCGTGAAAAATCTCCTTCACAACAGCCGCCTGCGCTTAACCGATGTAAAGGCAATTGCAATTTCTTCTGTCGTGCCTCCCCTGATGTATTCCCTGGAGCGCATGTCCAGCAAATACTTTGATATTGAACCCTTGATCATCAGTCCCGGAGTTAAAACCGGCTTAAACATTGTAACAGATAACCCGCGGGAAGTGGGAGCTGACCGGATTGTAAATGCTGTTGCCGCTTACCACCTCTATGGCGGTCCCCTGGTGATAGTAGACTTTGGAACGGCAACTACTTTTTGCGCAATTTCGGAATCAGGTGATTACCTGGGCGGTGTTATTGCCCCGGGCATTGGGATATCCCTGGAAGCCCTTTTTGATAAAGCCGCTAAATTACCCCGCGTGGAGATAATCAGGCCCGGCCGGGTTATCGGCAAAGATACTATCTCGAGCATGCAATCCGGAATTGTTTACGGTTTTGTCGGTCAGGTGGACGGGATAGTGCGCAGAATGGTTGCCGAATTCGCCGTTGAACCCACTGTGATTGCCACCGGAGGCTTTGCATCTCTTATAGCCCGGGAGTCCGAGACGATCAGCAAGGTTAACCCGCTCTTAACTCTTGAGGGGCTGCGCATAATCAGTAACATGAACAAGTAATTTGGATACTGCGTTTATATTTAATATGTCAGGGCGAAGATTTTTGCTGCCTCCTTATTTCAGTTTGAATGAAGCCATGGCAGCCAAGCAACCTGTTCATAAGAAATGAATTTTGTAACAGCCTGAAACAGATTTGAACAGGAAGCAGGCTTTGTTAAGCCGGCCGGATAACTTATATAATAAGCATCATGGTGTATATGCCTTATAATGCGGGGAGGGTTTACTTTGAGGGTCGGCCTGGCTTTAAGCGGAGGCGCAGCGAGAGGTATAGCACATATCGGAGTTTTAAGGTACCTGGAAGAAAGAGGAGTTAAACCCTGCTGTATTGCCGGAACCAGTGCCGGCAGTATTGTCGGTTCCCTGTACTGCTCGGGGAAATCGGTGGATGAGCTGGAAGAAATAGCCTGCACGTTATCGTGGAAAGATCTGGTTAAAATTTCCTGGCCCCGGAGGGGCCTTATTGATTCTTCCCGCCTCTTAAAAGTGCTCAGGAAATATTTAAACGATCAGACTTTTGACCAGCTGGAACTGCCACTTCTTGTTAACGCGGTGGATTTGCTAAGCGCCAAAGAAATCATCATGGATGAAGGGCCTGTTGCCGAAGCAGTAGTAGCCAGCTGCGCCATACCGGGAATATTTACACCGGTAAAAAAGGAAAAATATCTCCTGGTGGACGGCGGACTGCTGGACAACCTGCCTGCTGTCCTTATGAAAGACCGCAAAACCGACTATATTATATCTGTTAATGTCGGGGCGCAGAGTCCGCTGCAAAAAGAGCCCGATACCCTGGTGGAAGTTCTTATCCAGTCTTTTGACGTAATCCGCCGCCAGCGCGATGAACCTGCCCTTGAGTATACCGATATCCTGATCGAGCCCGACCTGAGTGATATTGCCTTTCATGATACCAGCAAAGTCGACCTCCTGATCGAAAGAGGTTATGAGGCCGCACAGGAAGCCCTGCAGGAAATCGACCTGTCAAAAAAACCGGGCCGTTTCGCAAAGTGGCTTAATAAACGCAGGAAATAAACGGAGGTGGTCCGACAGTGAGCGCGAAACTGGAGGAAGTTATTAAAAATCGTCGCAGTATCAGGAAATTTAAAAGTGAACAGGTGCCGGCAGAAGATCTGGAGCGGATAATCGAGGCTGCACGGCTGGCTCCCTCCGGTACCAATCGCCAACCCTGGCGGTTTGTGCTGCTTGGCGATGACCGGAAAAAAAGCAAGCTGGAGGGAGCCGTTATCCAGCCTTTTGTTCTCAGGGCACCGGCAGTTATTGTTTGCTGCCTGGATCGGAAATCCTATACCAGGGGCCTGGTTGAGCAGAGGATGAAAGAACTGGTCCGCTTAAACGTGGTCAGCGAAGAGGCGGCAGGATATATTTACAACAGAAAAATGCCGGAAAAAACCGAAGATGTGGTTATTCCCTCTTCCGCATACATTGATCTCGGCATAGCCGTTGAGCATATGGTGTTAATGGCCGGGTCTCTCGGCCTGGGCAGCTGCTGGGTACGCCTGTTTAACCCGCAGCAGGTGCATGAAGCCCTGGGGCTGCCCGCTAATATCGAGGCGGTTGCTTTGCTTCCGCTTGGATACCCGGCTGAATCGCCGCCGCCCCGCCCCCGCCTGGACAGGAACGAAATTATGATCGATCCTGAATAGATTCCCTGCCCGGAATTATAACCCCGGAAAATAAATAATATAATAAGGAGGCAGCAGTAAACCGCTGCCTCCCCTGCTAATTTTTATATTCTGAAACTGCTATTCCTCTTTGGTTTCAGCCTGGGCTGCAGCCAGGTTTTTGTACATCTCCAGGCGCTCTTTTGATACCTGGGCAGCTTTCTCAAAGAGTTTTTCGGCCCTTTCCGGGAATTCCTTGGTCAGGGCGCGGAAGCGGACTTCATTCATCATGAAAGTGCGCAGGTCTTCTTTTGGCTCCCTGGAGTCCAGGACAAACGGGTTTTTGCCCTCCGCCACCAGCTGCGGGTTGTAGCGGTAGAGAGGCCAATAACCGGACTCAACAGCCAGCTTTCCTTCCCGCTGGCTTTTGCTCATGTCGATACCATGGGCGATACAGGGAGAGTAGGCGATTATGATCGACGGCCCGGGGTACGACTCGGCTTCAACGAGCGCTTTCATGAACTGCCTTTGATCGGCGCCCATAGAAACCATGGCCACATAAACGTAGCCGTAGGTTACGGCCATCAATCCCAGATCTTTTTTGCGCATTTCCTTGCCGGCAGCGGCAAACTTGGCAATAGCGCCCGTAGGGGTGGCTTTTGAGGATTGCCCACCGGTGTTGGAATAAACTTCTGTATCCATAACCAGGATGTTTACATCGGCCCCGGTTGATATGACATGATCGAGGCCGCCATAACCGATATCGTACGCCCAGCCGTCCCCGCCAAAAATCCAGATTGATCGTTTTGGAAGGAGGGTTTGATTTTCCCGGATTTCTTTAAGCAGCTCTTCGTTGCTTGCGCGCGGTTTTTCCACTTCAAGCAGCTCCCGCACCTCATCGGCCGCTTTCAGGGAGGATTCTCCCTGGTCTTTTACTTCCAGCCAGTTTTGCAGCGCCTTTTTCAGGGGTTCAGAAATGTCTTTTTCCAGGAGCTCTTCTACCTTGCTGATCAGCCTGGCTCTTTGCTGCTCGATGGCCAGTGAAAAGCCGTAACCGAATTCGGCATTGTCTTCAAACAGGGAGCTGGCCCAGGCCGGTCCGCGGCCTTTGCTGTCTACCGTGTAAGGTACCGTCGGGGCGTTGCCGCCATAAATAGATGAACAACCGGTGGCATTGGCAATTAACATGCGGTTGCCGTAGAGCTGGGTAATTACCTTAACATAAGGCGTTTCGCCGCAGCCGGCGCAGGCTCCGGAAAACTCAAACAACGGCTTGCGGTACTGGCTGCCGCGAACAGTTGTCGGGTCTATATCGAGATCAGGTTGAGGCAGGCTTTCCGCGTAGCGGTAGTTCGCGTCTTCGACGTCCCTGACATCTTCCAGGGCCTTCATTTCCAGGGCTTTCTCTTTGGCCGGGCAGATATCAACACAGTTGCCGCATCCGGTGCAGTCCAGCGGTGAAACCTGAATCCGGTAATGGAGTCCTTTTATGTCTTTACCCTTGCCTTCAAGGGTGGTAAATTCATCCGGGGCATCCTGAACATCTTCAGACCTGACGATATAAGGCCTGATCGTGGCGTGCGGGCAAATAAATGAACACTGGTTGCACTGGATACAGTTTTCCGGGATCCAGACCGGGACCTGAATGGCAATCCCTCTTTTTTCATACCTGGTTGTTCCCGTCGGGACGGTGCCGTCAGGATTAAAAGCGCTGACGGGAAGCTCATCGCCTTTCAGTTCTATCATCGGGTAGATGGTTTCAACCACATATTCAGGGGCTTCCTCGGGTTCATAAGTTGCTCCTGCTTCCGCTTCAGCCCAGCTTTGCGGGTAATTAACCTTTTCCAGGGCTTCGAGCCCTTTATAAATGGCGGACACATTCTTTTCTACAATTTCCGGGCCTTTTTTCCCGTATGATTTTTCTATCATTTTTTCAATCTCTTTATATGCCAGTTCCGGGTCGATTACTTCGGACAGCTTAAAAAAGGCGGCCTGCATGATTACATTGATCCTACCGCCGAGGCCGATCTCGCCGGCAATTTTGAAAGCATCTATGTTGTAGAACTTGAGATTCTTTTGGGCTATGGTCTGCTTCATATGAGCGGGAAGATGTTTTTCCATGTCATCCAGGTCCCATTCGGAGTTAAGAAGGAATACACCGCTTTCAACGATCCCTTCCAGGATGTCGTAACGGGTTACAAAGGCCGGGTTGTGGCAGGCCACAAAATCCGGTTGGTCAATCTGGTAAGTAGATTGAATTTCAGTGGGTCCGAAACGCAGGTGGGAGACAGTGATACCCCCTGATTTTTTCGAATCATATACGAAGTAGCCCTGGGCATACTGGTCAGTGTTGTTGCCGATTATAATGATGCTGTTTTTATTGGCGCCGACAGTTCCGTCCGCACCAAGTCCGAAAAACTTGGCCCGGTAAGTGCCCTCCGGAGATGTCTGCAGGCAGTCGGGAACTTCCAGCGAGGTGTGGGTAACATCGTCTTTTATGCCAACGGTAAAGTGATTCTTTGGTTGCTCCGAGTTCAGGTTGTCAAATACAGCCTTGGCCATGCAGGGGTTAAATTCTTTTGATCCCAGGCCGTAACGACCGCCGATTATAAGGGGTGTTTGGTGAGCCTCCATTAAGGCGGTGCAGATGTCCTGGTAAAGCGGTTCTCCCAGGGCTCCGGGCTCCTTGGTCCGATCAAGAACGGCAACTTTTTTGCAGGTATCGGGCAGAGCCGCCAGGAAGTGTTTCCCGGAAAACGGCCTGAAAAGACGAACCTTGATCAGACCGACCTTTTCACCCTGCTTGTTAAGATAGTTAACAGTCTCCTCCACGGTCTCGCTGGCCGAGCCCATGCAGACAATAACCGACTCGGCATCGGAGGCGCCGCAGTAGTCGAAGAGGTTGTAGCGGCGGCCGGTCAGCTCATAAATCTGCTCCATTACTGCTTCTACCTGCTCGGGAGTTTCAATGTAGTATTGATTTGCCGCTTCCCGGTTCTGGAAATAAATATCGGGATTTTGGGCTGTTCCCCGCTGGTGCGGGCATTCCGGGTTAAGGGCCCGCTCGCGGAAGGCTTTTACGGCGTCCCAGTCTACCAGTTTTTTGATGTCTTCATAGTCAATCAGCTCAATTTTTTGCACTTCATGGGAAGTGCGGAAGCCGTCAAAAAAATGCAGGAAAGGTACCCGGGTTTTCAGCGTGGCTAAGTGGGAAACCAGTCCCAGGTCAATGACTTCCTGGATAGAACCGGAAGCGAGCATGGCAAACCCGGTTTGCCGCGCGGCCATGACATCGGAATGATCTCCGAAAATTGATAGGGCATGGGTAGATAGCGCCCTGGCTGAAACATGGAAAACGGTAGGTAAAAGTTCTCCGGAAATTTTATACATGTTGGGGATCTTTAAAAGCAGCCCCTGCGATGCGGTAAATGTGGTGGTAAGCGCTCCTGTTACGAGTGAACCGTGTACAGCACCGGCCGCACCGGCTTCCGACTGCATGGTTGCGACCCGCATTGTTTGCCCGAAAATATTTTTCCGGCCGTAAGCTGCCCATTCGTCACAGACTTCGGCCATTGGCGAGGACGGGGTAATCGGATATATTGCCGCAACATCACTCAGAGCGTAGGCGATGTAAGAAGCAGCAGTGTTCCCGTCCATTGTTTCAATCAACTTGCTCAATAAAGACACCTCCATAAGTGATTGTTGTGAATAAGTTTTATTTTACAAAATCTTCCGTATTGTATTTTTTAGATCTTAACACTTAATTATGACCCTGACAAGGTCATGGAAGCATATCGAACACCTGGAAAAGTCAGGCTAAATTTAAGTAATAGTTTGACTTTTTATGATAAAATGCAGGTATGGACAGTAAAGAAACAGGCAGTGCCCCCAAGCGTATACTGGTAGTGGAAGATGAGGAGGATATCGTCCGCCTGATTACATTTCACCTGGAAAAAGAAGGCTACCGGGTTTTAAGTACCGGTAGCGGCCGGGAAGCTTTGCAGCTAGCCCGTCAACAGTCTCCAAACCTTGTTATCCTTGATATCATGCTTCCTGAAATGGACGGACTTGAAGTTTGCCGCCGGCTGCGAGCCGGCAAAGATACAGAAAGTATTCCAATTATGATTTTATCTGCTAAAAAAGAAGAACTTGACAGGGTCCTGGGGTTAGAGCTTGGTGCCGATGATTACATGGTAAAGCCTTTCAGCGTTCGTGAACTGGTAGCCAGGGTCAGGGCCACGTTCAGGCGTTTTGACAGGGAAGAAAATAATACCTCTAAAGAAGCAAGAGAGACAGAACTTAAAGAAAAAGTTTTAAGCCTGGGCTGCATTACCCTTTATCCGGAGCGCCACCAGGTGACAGTAAACGGTGAGCAGCGTACATTGACCCACAAGGAGTTTTTACTCTTAGAGCTTTTAATGCAAAATGCGGGTAAAGTTTTAACCCGGGATTTATTATTGGATAAGGTGTGGGGTTACGAAGTTGAAATTGATACCAGGACGGTGGATGTTCACATCCGTTACCTGCGCCAAAAGATTGAAAGTGATCCGACATTCCCCCGTTATATAGAAACTGTACGTGGTGTAGGTTATAAGTTTGCTAAAGAGTAAAGAAATTGCAAAAATAATCTTTAGCGTCATCGCCGGGCAACTGACAGGAGGATAAACTTTTGTTTACCGGTATTCGCCGCCGCCTGATTACATACTACCTGGTTGTTATTGCCGTCATTGTTTTGCTGATGGGGGCTTTTTTTATCTGGTTTTTAAGTAATTACTACATGGAAACACTGCGTGAAAATCTTTATAACCAGGCCCGGCTTACTGCTGTTCTGGTAGAAGAGATGCTTGCACGCGATGCTGCCCAGGCTGAACTGGATCAGATTAGTAAAAGTCTTGGTGATGAACTGGGCTTAAGATTAACCCTGGTTGCGCCGGATGGGACTGTCCTGGCTGATTCGGCGGAGAATCCGGCCCTGATGGAAAATCATGGGTCACGTCCAGAGATTATTGAAGCAATGGAAATGAAAAAAGGTATCGCCACCCGTTACAGTGTTACCCTGGATGAAGAGATGTATTACCTTGCGGTACCGATCAGCAATGGACCGGGCATAAATTCAGACCGGGAATCCACTGTCGTTATTCGCCTGGCCCTGCCCCTGGCTGGAATTAAACAGGCCCGTTCAAGCCTGGTCTTATTTATTCTGGGAGCATTACTTATTTCTTCACTTGTGGCAATGACTGCAGCAGTATTTTTATCTCAGCGCATTACCGGTCCTATCGAGAAAATCAGCACTGCAGCGAAAGCTATTGCCGAAGGCAATTTTGCCCCTTCTATTGATGTAAAAGGTAAAGATGAACTGGCCCAGCTTGCTACTAACATCCGGGAGATGGGTAGTTCCCTGGCCGGAAAAATGAACCAGGTATTATGGGAGAAAAACAAACTTGAAACTGTAGTATCTTCAATGAGCAGCGGAATTATATTAACTGATAAAGAACAAAACATAGAGCTGATTAACCCGGCAGCGGAAAAACTCTTTGATCTGGAGAATGAAAAGACCGTTGGCAGTAGTTTCCAAAGCGCTGTTCGTTACTACACGCTAACTGAGAACCTTAAAGCTGTTTTCCGGGATGGTGAAGTAAGAGTTTTTGAAGTTAACCTTTATTATCCGCGGGCGGCTGTCCTTGATGTTTACATTCTCCCTGTTTTCGAAGCGGAAGGTGTAATAATCGGGGCGCTGCTGATTTTTTATGAAACAACTGAAGTACGATCCCTGGAGAAAATGCGCAGCGATTTTGTAGCCAATGTTTCACATGAGTTGCGGACTCCCCTGACAACGGTGCGTGGTTATACAGAAACCATTCTTCATGAGAGCCTGACCAGGGAAGAGCTGGTAGAATTTCTGCAGATAATAGATAAAGAAACCGGCAGGCTATCCGCCCTGCTTGATGATTTACTGGATCTGGCCCAGATTGAAAATGAAAAAGGCCTGGTTAATAAAGAACCTGTTGATTTAAAGGCAATAGCTGATGAGGCAGTGCTAAGGGTGAACGATTTAAGGATACAACATGAAGTAACTATAACAACAAATTTTCTTTCAGAAGTTATTACAGTTGCCGGCAACCCGGAATGGCTGCGCCAGGCGTTAATAAATGTTTTGGAAAACAGTATCAGGCACGGCAGGAAAGATGGAAAGGTCGAAGTCAGGCTGGCTAAAAAAAATGGCAGGGCTGAAGTAACTGTCGAAGATGACGGACCTGGAATACCTGCAGCCGACCTGCCTTTCGTTTTTGAAAGGTTTTACCGTGTCGATAAGTCCCGCTCCCGTAAAAGCGGTAGCACAGGACTGGGTTTATCCATAGTCAAGCATATTATGGAAGCCCACGGAGCTGCATATTCCCTGCAGAGCATAGAAAATAAAGGGACCACCTTCACTTTTACCCTACCGTTAATTTAACCTCAATTTAACATTAATTTAACCTGATTTTCCTTTCTGCTTAACCTGGCAGCTTTATGCTGTATTCAGGGCAAGTAAGTTGCCCCAGCTAAAGACTTAGGAGGATTAGAATGAATCAGAAAAGGTGGCTGACTTTTATAGGAGTTTTTTTACTGGCTGCAGCGATGATTACAGCAGGGTGCGGCGGACCGGCAGAAGAGCAGGAAAATGAGCCGGTTGAAGAAACAGAAGATGCAAATGGTGAAGAAGCTGCCCCGGAGCCGGCATCAATAACGCTGGGCGGATCTGATTCCGAAGTTAACGTGGTAGCAAGA
>SLSE01000099.1 GCA_007130585.1 Syntrophomonadaceae bacterium
GAACTCTTTATTGAGCTGGACGAAGAACTGGCTGCGGAAAAAGGGATCAGTAATGGCGATATGGTTGAAATTGAAAGCAAGCGTGGAAAAATAGAGGCAAAAGCCTGTGTTACTAATCGGATCAAGCCCTACAACGTAAACGGCAGAAAAATCCATGTAGTTGGTATGCCCTGGCACTGGGGCTTCATGGGTATGTCCAGGGGAGCAATCACCAATGACCTGGCGCCGTCTATCGGTGATGCTAACAGCACCATTCCCGAATACAAGGCTTTCCTCTGCAATATAAGGAGGTCTGTATAAATGGCTAAACCAATCTGTTTAATAGATGCCTCCAAGTGTATGGGTTGCCGGGGCTGCCAGGCTGCCTGTAAGCAGTGGAACCAGCTGCCGGCAGCAGAAACAACCTTTACCGGCAGCTATGAAAATCCGCCGCGGCTATCATCTGAAACCTGGATGACTATAAAGTTCAGGGAACATCAAAATGATAACGGTGGTGTTGACTGGCTGATGACTAAGCAGGGATGTATGCACTGTGCAGATGCAGCCTGCATGCTGGCCTGCCCGGCCGGTGCAATATACCGGACCGAGTTTGATACGGTAAAGGTTGATGAAATTAAATGCATCGGCTGCAACTACTGTGCAGCTGTTTGTCCCTTTGCTGTTATCGGCTTTGATCGTTTGGCAAATAAAGCCAGGAAATGTACTTTCTGCCTGGACCGGCTTGAAAGTGGCTTAAAGCCGGCCTGTGCAACAACCTGCCCTACCGGCGCCATTACTTATGGCGATAGTCGGGAATTGATCGGAAAAGCCAGGGCCAGGGTTGATCAGTTACAGGCAGCTGGAAAAGTCAATGCGACTTTATATGGCCTGGATGAAGTCGGCGGAACCGGGATGATGTATGTTTTGGCCGATAAACCTGAAAAGTACGGTTTTCCTGCCGATCCGCAGGTACCGGTTCAGACCCGTATCTGGAATACTATCTATGCACCTTTCCGGGTATTCGTAGTGATAGCAGTTGCCATCGGCCTCTGGTCAAACCGGATGCAAAGTAAAAAAGTGGAAGATGCCAAAAGCAAATCCAAATAATACGGGGGGTGAAATCCAGTGGAAGTAAAACAGTTTTTAGGTGGGATTAACATTCCCCACTATAAGAGCTTTAGCGAAAAAAAGGCAATAAAAGAAACATCACTGCCTGATGAAATTGTAATCCCGCTGTCGCAGCACACCGGTGCGCCAAATGAGCCGCTGGTTAAAGTGGGAGATAAGGTTGTAGCTGGACAGAAAATTGGAGCGTCCGATAAGTTTGTCAGCGCACCTGTCCATGCCAGCCTTTCCGGAACAGTTACTGCCATTGAGCCCCGTCCGTTTATGCTCGGCAATATGGTAGATAGCATTGTGATTGCTGTTGATAAAAATCAGGAGTCGATTGAACTCAGCGATAATGATCTTGAAAAAATGAGCAACGAGGATATACGTGCTGCTGTTAAAGAAGCAGGAGTCGTCGGGATGGGCGGCGCTGCTTTCCCAACCTCAGTTAAGCTTTCACCTCCACCCGATAAAAAAATCGATACCCTGATTATTAACGGTTGTGAGTGTGAACCTTACCTTACCTGTGACCACAGGATCATGCTTGAGATGCCAAAAGAACTGCTTGAAGGTACCAAGCTTTTAATGAGGCTGCTCGACGTTGAAAAGGCCTATATCTGCATCGAGGATAACAAAGATGATGCAATTGAGGCTGTCCGCCAGGAAAATGATGATCCCAGGATTGTCCTGCTCAGGATGCCGACCAAGTATCCGCAGGGATCAGAAAAACACCTTGTAAAAGCAGCAGTTGACCGGGAAATTCCTTCAGGTGGACTGCCTTTCGATGTAGGAACACTCATTCAAAACGTTGGGACCTGTGTCGCAATATACGAAGCAGCCAGGTACAACAAGCCTCTTATTGAGAGAGTAGTTGCCGTTACCGGTCAGAACATACAGGAGCCGCAAAACCTGATGGTTAAAATCGGCACTAAACTGTCACATCTGATTGAAGAGTGTGGTGGTATCGTTGAAGAGCCGACAAAGGTTGTAGTTGGGGGACCGATGACCGGACGGGCCCAGGAAACTCTGGAAGTGCCTGTAGTAAAGGGAACAACCGGTGTTGTAGTTCTCCCGCCTGATATGGCGATTGAGGATATGGATTATTCTGACTGCGTACGGTGCTGCAAGTGTGTAGAGCATTGCCCCATGCTGCTCTACCCGAACCAGATCAGCATCTATTGTGAGGCCGGAATGGTCGAGGAAGCAGATCAATGGAATACGATGGACTGCATCGAATGCGGTATCTGTGCCTATGTTTGTCCATCAAAGCGGCCGATCACCCAGCTTGTTCAACGCACTAAACCGCTGATCAGGGAAATGACGAGCAATTAATATTAATAATGGGGAAAAGGAGGTAAGATGTAGTGAACACAATGAAGAAGTTTATTTCAACACCGTCACCGCATATAAAAAGTGACGACAGCATACCAAATGCCATGCGCGACGTATTCATTGCCCTGATACCCGTCACGCTGGTATCAATATACTTCTTTCAAACCTACGCAGTTCTAACGCTTGCGGTTTGCCTGGCAACAGCTGCCCTGACAGAAATTCTGTTCAGAAAGCTGATGAACAAGAAACCGACACTTTATGACTGGAGTGCCCTTGTTACCGGCCTGTTTGTGGCTCTTTTGTTCCAGGCTACAACCCCCTGGTATAAAGCTGCTCTGGCGACCTTTATTGCAGTAGGTATTGCCAAAGAGTTGGCCGGAGGGCTTGGTTGGAACCGTTTTAACCCGGCCCTGTTTGGGAGGGTGGCCCTAATCATCCTGGCCCCAGCTTATGCCTATGTAAACCAGTGGTTTCAGCCCCTGCATATAAATCTGGGCACGTTGGATACTATTACACAGGCAACTCCCCTGGCCATGATGAGGGCGGGAATGGCAATGCCTCCCACTGCGGAACTGTTTTTTGCCTTCCCGGCGGGAGCGTTGTCTGAAGTATCGCCTTTTGCCCTTTTGTTAGGCGCAGGATACCTGTTTTACAGGGGGCATATCGGCTGGAGAATACCCGTGTCCATTCTGGCTACCGTTATTGTATTAACACTGTTGACCGGGCAAAATCCAATTTTACACCTTGTTACAGGTGGACTTATGATTGGCGCTTTCTTCATGGCTACCGATTGGGTAACCAGCCCCTTTACCGATAAAGGTAAAATTATATTTGGTATCGGTATCGGCTTCCTGGTAGTCGTGTTCAGGGTAGGTTTACTGATCCCCGAAGGAGTGGCGTTTGCTATCCTGATCATGAATGCTTTTGTGCCCATGATTGAAAGAATGACGGCTCGCTCCCAGTTTGGCAAGATTAAGGTCAAGGAAGTTCCAATGGCTGATAAGCAAGCAGGTTAAGTAAATCGAACCGGATCATGCAGCAAAAAATCAGGCAATACAGGCAGCAATATAGACTACAATAATACATAGCATCACAGGCAGCACGGAAAGCAGCAAGACAGAGAACATAATCCGGTAAGATAATAAGAAGGCTGATGGATTAAAAATCCAGCAGCCTTCTGCATATATCAGACTTTCATCAGAACTTAAACTTTCATGTAGCCGGGTTTCGAACATCTGCTTGATGAAATAACGACATGCATGTCAGCGTCCGTTAGCTGCTAAGTGAACAGGGCTAATACTACATTTACTGCATTCCGAAAAGTGTTAACCCGAAGCGCAGATAAAAGGCCACTGCCAGGATAATGCTCAGCGCTACAAGGACCAGGATCATATCAAACTCGATGTTGCTGATGTTGATCAACCTGAAAATAGCTGAATCGCCGGGCCGGTAGTCAACACCCTGCAGCAGTGAAAATACCCGTTCGTAAATGCGGTCAAAAGCTTTACCGAAAAGCTTTTGGATGAATATGAAAGGCAGGGTAATTACACCCCACAACCTGACGGCCAGTTTACCTGTCTGGATGCCATAAAATTCAATACCCAGCCAGTAAGGGATTTGAAGGTTAAATATGTTAGTGCGCTTGAATAAGAAGAACAGGCCGGCTCCCAGGCCTAAAACCAGGGCAACCGCTCCCAGGTCTGCCAGGTAGAACAGGTTTATATCCAGGAAATACTGCAGCAGGTAGGGGTCAAGGCTAAAAGCGTTCAGGGAAGGGCCGACCAGTTTGCTTAAAACAAAGTAGGGAGAAATGCCTATCAGGACCATGCTGAGGGCAAGGACTCCCATACCGATTTTCATCATCAAAGGTTCTGTTTTAACCTCACTTATATTTTCAGGAGCAGGTCGCCAGAAGGCGAGGAAGAGGAATTTCAGGAAATAACATACCGTTCCGGCGCTGGTTAAAGTAAATATTTTTTCAGCAATGAAAAGGGAATAAACGTGCTGGTACTCGTAAGCTTCAACGATGGCATGGTGGAGAAGGGTTTTACTGGCGTACCCGTTAAACAGGGGCATCCCGACAATGCCCAGTGAAGCGATCAGGACCACGACAGCGGTAAAAGGCATCTTTGCTTTTAGATTGCCCATCCTGCGCAGGTCCAGTTCTCCCGTCAGGTAAACGATGGCTCCTGCCGCAAGGAAAAGGGTGGACTTGAAGAAAGCATGGTTAAAGATATGGTAGGTAGCTCCGCCGATCCCCATTGCTCCATCAAATCCCATATAGGCCCCCACACCCGCGCCCATTATAATATAGCCGATCTGGCTGATGCTGCTGCAGGCCAGGAGTTTCTTAACATTATTTTGAATCAGGGCAATGGCAGCGCCAAAGAACATGGTCGCTATTCCTATCCAGATCAGGATGTAACCGCCGCCGGAGACCTGTTCCCACAGGGCAGAAGCCCCGGCAGCCAGGCTTTCCACAGGCACAGAAGCCTGGTCTGGAGTGTAAATCATACTGACTACCCGGATAATCCCGTATGCCCCCGTTTTAATCATCAGCCCGGAAAGCAGGGCGCTGGCCGGGGCAGGAGCGACCGGGTGGGCCCTGGGCAGCCAGATATGGAGTGGGACCATCCCGGCCTTGATGCCAAAACCTAAAACCATCAGCACTGCCGCTGCGATGTAGAGGCCGTCCAGGCCTTCCATAAGCGCAGCCTGGGGAGCAATGGCAAGAGTGCCCGCGTTATAATAGAAAAGGCCCATGCCGGTTAGCAGGCACATGCCCCCGAAGATTCCAAGGTACAGGTACAGGTTGCCGGCGCTGAATGCTTCTTTTGTCTGGGTATGAACCACCAGCACATAAGAGGCCAGGGACATGATTTCGAAAAAAAGAAGCAGGGTCAGCAGATCACCGGCCAGTGGCACACCGACAGTTCCGCTCAGGGTAAGCATAAAAAAGGCAAAAAAGCGGCCCCGGTTTTGCTCATGGTTCATATAATCAAGGGCAAAAATGGTAGCTGCCAGCCAGATAAAAGCAATGATCAAGGCGAACAGAAAACCAAATTCATCAACGCGGAAAACGAAGTTATAGGGAGTGACAATCATCGGAATTCTGAAAATAATCGCCTCACCCTGCGAAACCTGCTGGTACATCATGGCGACGGCAGCGAGTGTTCCCGTGCTGCCGATTATAGCCCAGCTGTTGCGCCACCAGACCAGTTCAAGGGCGAAGGTAATCATTAAGAATGAAAACAAAGGTATTAGTACGGCGGCAAGCGGCAGGTAAGAAATATATTCCTGGGGCATCGTTAATTACCTCCTGAATAGAACAGGTACTCAGCAATATCATGCATGAAAGGAACTGTCAGCTGCAGGTTTGTGCCCAGAACCAGGCACCCCGCAACCAGGATCAAAATCGGGATCAGCATTGATAAGGGAGCCTCGGGTCCTTTTTGTTTCGTAAAGTCTCCTTCTTTAAAAAAGGCGGCAATTACAATCGGCATAAAGTAAGCTGCATTTAAAAGGGCGCTGCCGATTAAGACAGCAACAAATATAATAGCCCCGCTCTCCAGGCTGCCCTGGATCAGGTACCACTTCGATATAAAACCGTTAACGGGAGGGATGCCGATCATCCCTATGGCGGCAACAGTAAAAGCTGCCATAGTAAGGGGCATCTGCTTACCCAGCCCATTAAGATCGCTGATATTCTTTTTACCGGTAACAGTGATTATTGCCCCGGCACAGAAAAAAAGGGTTATTTTTAACAGGGCGTGGTTGATGATATGAAGCAGGCCCCCGGTAAGTCCGATCAGGCTGAACAGGCCCGCACCCAGGGTGATATACCCAAGCTGGCTGATTGTTGAGTAAGCCAGCCTCCTTTTCAGCACATCCTGCTGCATGGCGATAATCGAGGCAACCAGGATTGTAACCGATACCAGCCCCGCAACAAAAAACCCGAGTTCCAGGCCAATTAACGCGGTTATCCCGAAAACAGAAAACATTACCCTGACGATACCGAATATGCCGGATTTAACAACAGCAACGGCGTGGAGCAGGGCGCTTACGGGAGTTGGTGCGGCCATGGCCGAGGGAAGCCAGGCATGCAGGGGCATAATAGCGGCTTTTACTCCGAAACCGAAAATAAAACAGAGAAATGCAACCCGCCACTGGAGCAGTGAACCGGTGGCTAAATCGACAACACCGCCCCGGGCAAATTCGAGAGTCCCGGCATTGCCAAAGGTCAGTATTAAGCCGATCAGGATCAGCCCCGCTCCCAGGAAGCTGTAAATAATATATCTCATTCCGGCAGCTTTTGCTTCCCTGTTGCCTTCGTGAATAACCAGGGGGAATGTAAAAATAGTCAGGAATTCGTAAAAAAGGTAAAGCGTAAGGAGGTTTGCCGACATGGCTATACCCATGGTCATGCTCAGGGACAGCAGGTAAAAAATATAATAGCGGCGGCGGTTATGTTCGTGGGCCATGTAGCCGGTGGAGTATAAAACGGCGAAAAACCAGAGAATACCAGCCGTTCCGGCAAAGAGAGCGGCAAAAGGTTCCATCCGCAGCTTGATCTCAAGGCCCGGGGTGATCTGGTGGATTAAAAGCTCCCACCCGCCAAAATGATAGAAGTAATAAAGGGTTACAACAGTTGCCGCAGCGCTGATCAGGGTGATAATAACTACAAAAGGATTGCGCAGGCGGTCATTTGCCTCCGGAATTAGCGCTGAAAGCAGCGCCCCGGCCAGGGGAAACAGTATCAGAAATACGGGCAGGTAGATTAGATATTCCATCGTCCTTGTTCTCTCCCTACGGCTTAAATTACAGCATTTGATTTGAAACGATCGGCCTGTATGCACTTAGAATTTAACTGAAATTAAACAAAATTTTTTTATATTATTTACATATATTAACAAGCCTGCCCTTTTCCTGGCCGGACCGCGAGACGGTTTTACTATTTCTGCTCTTTCCGGCCTACCGTGCTGGTGCCCCAGACAAGCATAATTGCCACCACCGTTACAAATAGTACGGTAGATTCCATCAGGGTATCGTATCCCCTGTAGTCGAGCAGCACATTTGATACCAGGTTAATCCCGCCGCTTTCTTCAACTCCCCGGTAGACATAGCGTTCCCATACAATATTAAAAGGCGGGTTGTCGGGATTGCCGTAAATCGGCATTTCTGTAACGGCGAGCATTAGCATTACAGCGATCATTGAAACAAGGGCCAAAGACATTATAAAAAATAAAATTCGCCTGATATTTTTCACTGTGGTCGCCTCCCTACCTTGGTCACCACCGTGACCATGAGTACAGTTAACCCGATACCAATGGCTGCTTCGGTTATGGCAAGGTCGGGTGAGTTAAGCTGCTGCCAGATCAGGGACATGATCATGCTGTATGCGCCGAATATAATCACAATATACAGCAGATCATTGAAGATGAAGATTGAAACAGCTGTGGCGATGAGAATAACCAGCAGCAAAAACATTAAAATATCAATCATATGTTATTCCCCATCTCCTTTCTCTGTTACTTCGACCTGGCTCCTTCTTCTACGGCGCTGGGATGCGACATAATCGTTGATCAGGAAACTGCCTTCAGCCATTGGAGAACCCCGGTTGTAGGCGGTTTTAGCAATAAGGTGTGTTATGATCGGGTTAATGGTAGCAATCATAACCCCGATTAAAATCAGTTTTGTTATGTTTGTTACGTCTCCGATTAAAATCATCAAAGCGATCAGGATTAATCCGGCGCCAAGGGTGTCACACTTGCCCATAGCGTGCATCCTTGTATAGACATCCGGCAGTCGCAAAAGGCCTAAAACACCAACCAGCAGGAAAAAAAAGCCGCCGAACAGAAAAAAGATCGCTATATACTGTAGAATCACTTAATTCACCCCGGTTCTTGGCGTTCAGAGTTAATAATTAAATTATATGACCTTCCCGCAGTAATTTTAGAATGCACAAAGTGGCAATAAATGCGCCGATTACAAAAACAAAAGCCACATCTATGTAGAAGAAACTGCGGTCAATATAGGCAAACATTAAAATGATCAGCACAACGTTTGTAGTAATAACATTCATGGCTACCATCCTGTCCAGTACCGTTGGGCCGTAATAAGCCCTGATAATAGCTACTAATGAGATGATAACTAGACCGACGACCAGGCTGTAAAGTATGGTAATGATCATTTTTTATACACACCTTCCAATTCTAACAACCTCTTATACTGGGGCGAGTTTTCCTGCTCCTCGCCGTACTCTTTCGTAAAGGCATGAACAATTAAGAGGTTGTCTTCGAGTTCGACCGTTATTGTTCCCGGGCAGAGAGTGATTGAATTAACGTAAAGCACCCTCACCAGGCTGCGCTGCAGATCGCAGCGCATGATAACCATGCC
>SLSE01000208.1 GCA_007130585.1 Syntrophomonadaceae bacterium
CCGGGCTTCGCGCAATAAAATGCTAACACGATCAATTTCGCCTGTCAAATAAATGGAACACTTCTCTTTTCCTTCTTAAAACAATACTTAATTACATTAAAACCCCGCTAATTTTTTCCGTTCATACATCTCAAGACCTTTTCAAATTTCTTTTAATCCGAAGGGGCCCATGTCAAACAACCAGAGGCCTCTTTTAGTAATTCCGTCACTCGTTTTTACAACATATCTTCCGAACTTGCGGTCAAACAACCACAATCCGCTGTACTTCTCACCCAACCCGGAAATATATGTGCCGTAACCGTGGCGCAAACCTCTCCACCACCGGCCGTTATAACTGCTGCCGCCGGGCCACGTCCGGGTTCCCCGGCCGTGATACTTGCCTTCGGAAAGGTCGCCTTCATAACTTCCCTGCCTGGCATATGTACAGCTGCCCCTGCCGTGAAGACGGCCCCTGTGCCAGCTGCCCCTGAAAACTGAACCGTCCGCCTGCTCCAGGGTTCCCTCGCCCTCCCAGCTGTTATTGAAAAAGGTTCCCTTATAACGATCGCCGGCAGCGCTAAGATAAACCCCTTCTCCGGTCATCTTTCCGTCTACCCACTGCCCTTCGTATTCGGAACCGTCCGGCCATTTCTGGAGGCCCTGTCCGTGCTGCCTGCCGTTTGCGAATTCCCCGTTATATTCTATTCCGTTTTTATACCTGGCCCGGCCCGTGCCATGTGGCCTGCCGTTTAGCAGGTCACCGCTGTAAGCAGAACCATCCGGGAAATAAAAAGTCCCGCTGTCGGCAGGTTTTCCTTCTGCAAACATCCCGCTGTAGACTGAACGATCATAAAAAACCAGCCTGCCTTCGCCGTGGGGAAGGTTGTTCCTGCTTTCCCCGCTGTACCTGGATCCGTCAGGATAATCAAAGACCCCTTTTCCACTGTCGCGGCCATATTCGTAAGTGCCGCTGAATACCCTTCCGTCGGGGAAGCGGACCCGGCCCTTTCCGTGAGGCAGTCCTTCGTGCAGGGGCCCATCATACCGGGTCCCGTCAGAAAAGAAGAATTGCCCTTTGCCGGTAAAGCGGCCCTCATCAAAGAGGCCTTCAAAGCGGGAGCCGTCGGCAAAAATGTAAGTTCCCCGGCCGTGCATACGGTTATCTTTCCACTCGCCTTCGTAGCGCCTGCCGTCGGGCCAGGTTTTTACACCTTCCCCCTGTCGCCGGTCTTCCTCCCACAGACCCCTGTAGGTCCTGCCATCGGGCCAGGCCATTTCGCCTTCGCCGTGGCGAAGCGCATTTTTCCAGCAGCCCGTGTAGACTTTCCCATCCGGCCAGGAATAAGTGCCCTGCCCATGATAAAGGCCGCCCGCAAATTCCCCTTCA
This sequence comes from Syntrophomonadaceae bacterium, assembly GCA_007130585.1. Classification (GTDB taxonomy): domain Bacteria; phylum Bacillota; class Dethiobacteria; order DTU022; family DTU022; genus T3SED10-7. The sequence continues at coordinate 1,367 of SLSE01000208.1, forward strand.
TATTTTTCACCGCTCGGCCAGTAATAGGTTCCGCGGCCGTGCATTTGATCATCCTGCCACTCGCCTGAGTATTTTCGCCAGTCGGCGAAAAGGTACGTACCCCGGCCATGCATGCGGTCTTTCCGCCAGTGGCCTTCATATTTGTCGCCGTTTGACCAGGTAAATATGCCCTCGCCGTGGAAGCGGCCTTCAATCCATTCGCCATTGTACCTGCTTCCGTCCGGCCAGGTTACAGTTCCCCTGCCATGCGGCAGACCGTTTAAAGTTTCTCCCCTGTATTGGCCGTCGCCGGCTATTTTCAAATTGATCGACTGCCTTTCATAATTATTCCGGGGCCCTGAATTATTATAAGCTGTGCCTTCCCGGGCCGCCGTCGTTATTGGAGCAGGTATTTAACCGGCCGGAGTATCTACGGCCTGTTCTTCTTTTTTCTTGCGGCGCTCGGTCAGATAGACCATAAATATGCCCAGTTCGTATAAAATCATTAATGGTATCGCCATAAGGACCTGGGAGAATATGTCGGGCGGCGTTAAGATCGACCCGAAAATAATGATTATCAGCAGGGCATATTTGCGATTACGGCGTAAGAATACGGTGCTGATCAGGCCGATACTGCCCAGGAACCAGAATAGTACCGGAAGCTGAAAAACCAGGCCGAATGAAAACATAAATGAGGTTATAAAGGTCAGGTAACGGGCAATACTGAAAGTGGGAACCAGGTCGGCGCCTGAAAACCCGATAAAAAAGTTCAGCGCGAAGGGCAAAACCACGAAGTAAGCAAACGATACCCCCAGCCCGAACAAAACATACATAATAACAGTAAGGATAACCGCCGATCTTTTAGCGCGCCCGATCACACGCATGGCCACAGCAAGCAGCTGGTACAGAATAATTGGCAGGGTAACTGCCGCGCTGGTGATAAAAGCTAACCTTAAGTTGGCCATCAGCGCTTCTGAGGGAGTCAGGAAGATCAGCTGCAAATCAAACCCATCCGTCTCCAGGCCCTCGTAGGCCAGGGTGGCCGGTATTAAAAGAGCCTGCCGGATTAAATCGGCAAAAGCAAAGCTGGCAACTGCAAAAATAAAAACAACCACGATAACAATAATCAGGCGGTTTCGCAGCTCTTCAAATATGATGAGCATATCTCGTTTTTCCATATATTTTGCTGTATCCTCCCTGGCTTCTACCCGAATCAGTTTTCCCCGTTGCCGTTAACGGCACGGAAATATTCGAGATAGGTCAAGGCATTCTGGTATATAGAACTCTCCTCGCTTTCCTGTTCCAGGATCTCTTCCAGTATTTCTTCTGCAGCAGCAGTTTCATCCATGTACTGGCCCAGCAGGATTGCGTAATAGAAACGCTCCTCGGCATCAGCTTCACCGGCGGCGATTCTTGCTTCCAGGTGCTCTTCCAGCCAGGCTGTTTCTTCTTCCACAAGTTCTTCTTCACCGGCCGTTGCCAGGAGTTGAACCAGGGAAAGATGCATTACCGGATCCGGTTCCTGCCGCAGGAGTTCCCGCACTTCTTCCGCCTCGCCGATGATTAATTCTTCACTTTCCTGTTGTTCGATGTAAAGGTTAATCAACTCAAGACGGTAGGCAGTGTTCGAAGGCTCGAGTTCAACAAGGGATGAGAAAACTGATACCAGTTCTCCTTCATATTCCCTGGCAGCTTCCATGTCATCAAAGAATACCTGTTTAACGATCATCAAATAACGGTAGTTTTCGGCCAGTTCCAGCAGAACAGCCTCCGTTGGCTCGTTATCTTCGAGGTAAGTTTCGAGCCGTTCGACTTCCGCCTGGTAGTGGTTAAGGTAATCTTCAGGCTCAGGTTCGGCCTGCTGCCCGGCCAGGGGAGCGCCCCCGCCTCCCACGGCCTGCCCGATATAAGCTCCTACCAGCGAAACAACCATACCCAGAGCAAGAATAGCCGCGACTATTCCTGCCCAGCGCTGGTTTTTCAAGTTTTTTGGACTTTCTTTTTTTCTAGCCAATGTAGATCCCCCCGGATATATATGTTAAGCAGACGGGTTGTTACTAACTGTCGAGTTTTATAAGCAGCCGTCCACAGTTTTCACAATACACCATAGCATCGGGATTGTAAAGATGACCGCGCAGGGCCGAGGAGATAAAAACCCGGCAGCCCCCGCACAGCTCGTCTGCCACTTCAGCCAGGGCCTGTCCCTGGTATTTTTCAGCCAGTAGATTATACCTGGCAATGTACTTTTTCTCGATCTTTTCCAGCGCCCGTTCCCTGTTCTCTTCCAGGATAGCCAGCTCGCCTTTCAGGCGGTAGAGATCTTCTTCAAAGACGGCCTCTTTCTCCTGCAGATCCTGCCTGACCCTTTCCCGTTCCCGCTCGCAGTTATCAAGCAGTGCTTCCTGTTCTTCAATTGATTCCATCAGGGTTAATATTTCATCTTCAGTGCCTTGCTTTTCTTCCGCCAGCAGTTCCATCTTGCGCTGCATCTGCTCCAGCTCTTTTACGCTGGTTACCGTTCCATCATACATCTTTTCGTAGTAATTTTTCCTGTCATCAACTATTTTTTGCGTGCGCATCTCCAGGTTTTTTAAGGTCCTGCGATCTTCTTTAAGCTTTTCCGCCCTTGCCAGGCACTCTTCTTCCAATTGCTTTAATTCTTCTTTCGCCTCTTCAACACCGCTCAGGCCCGGGGCTTCTTCTATTTTTTGTTTAACGGCTCTGATCGCAAGATCTATCTCCTGTAAATCCCACAGTAACTTCAGCTGCATTGAAAAACTCCCTTTCTTCCTGAAATGGCAATAAAAAAAGGGTAGGTTTTCACCTACCCGCAAACATCAATCCCATTTGGCCCCGGCCGAGGTTTGCTGAAAAACCCCGGTTTCGTAACCATCCGCCCGCAATTTTTCTTCCAGGTAACGGCCGAGAAATTCAATGCCGGGCTTTTCTGTAGCATCATGACCGGCATCAACCAGGGCCAACCCCATTGCTTCGGCCCGTTTTAAGTCATGGTAGCGAAAATCACCGGAAATAAAGATATCTGCTTTTTTGCGAGCCGCAGACTCTATCATTGAACCGCCGCTGCCGCCACAGAGGGCAATACGCCTGAAACTGTCTTTCCCGTTACTCCAGGATCGTACCAGTTCGGTATTCAGCCGGCCTTTGCAAAGTTGAATTAATTGCGCCATGGGGAGGGCCTTTTCCGGCTCGATGATCAATCCCATGCCGATAGCTTTCCCTTCAAGATCCAGCGGGTAGAGATCGTAGGCCACTTCCTCGTAGGGGTGAGCCTCAACAAGCGCTTTAACTACCCCGGCACGGCGGGTTGCCGGCAAAATAGTTTCTATGCGCAGCTCGTCGGCTTTTTCGAGTTTGCCGCTGCTGCCGATATAAGGGTCGGTTCCTTCACCGGGCATAAACGTACCCGTTCCCCTTACCTGAAAGGTGCAGTGACTGTAATTGCCGATCTGCCCCGCCCCGGCTGCGGCCAGGGCATCGCGTATATTATTCTCATGCCCGACGGGAACAAAAACTACCAGTTTGAGCAGATGTTCGCTTCCGGTCACCTCCAAAATTTCGGCGTTTTCTACCTGCAGGCCGAGCGTTTCTGCCAGCTGGCAGGTAATCCCCCGGGGGACAATATCTAAATTTGTATGAGCGCTGTATATGTTCAGCCTGTCCCTGATTGCCCCCGCGATCAGGGCTCCTTCAGGCCGGCTTTCATTAATCGAGGAAAGCTGGTGATAAAACAGGGGGTGATGGGTAACCAGCATGTCCGCTCCTTTTGCGGCGGCCTCTTCAAGGGCCGGAAAATCGGGATCAAGGGCGACCAGGATATTCGATACCTCTGCATCGGGGCTGCCGAGCTGCAGGCCAACCGGGTCTCCCGGCATAGCTATTGACAGGGGGGCCAGTTCCTCCAGGTACGAAGCAATCTTTTTTACTTCCGGCATCAACTACTTCACATCCTCAAAACATTTATCCGCTATCCGTCCGCGAAATTTTTCCATTACAAGCCTGCAAACAGGCCCGGGGGCGGGGGCTGCCGGCTGCGCGCCATCAACGGATTTTAAGGGGTTTACTTCCATGGTCGTTGATGTCAGCCATACTTCTTCAGCCGCTTTCAGTTCCTGCAGGCCGAAAGCTGTTTCTGAAACAGGCACCGCCAGCTCCTGCAGTATGTCCAGGACAATCTCCCTGGTAATGCCGGGAAGAATTAAATTGGTCGCCGGGTGGGTCCTGACCGTGCCGTCTATGACTGCAAATACATTGGACCTTGTCCCTTCGGTTACTATACCTTCCGGGCGGAAAAAAATTGCCTCGACAGCTCCCGCCTCTGCTGCCTGCTGCCTGGCCAGCAGGTTCGGAAGCAGGTTAGTGCTTTTTATATTACAGTTCAACCAACGTTCGTCAGGCAGGGTAATCGCTTCCCGGGGTTCGACGGCATCAATTGCAGGCACGGGATCGAGTTCACGCCCATACATAACCAGGGCCGGCCGGACAGAGGGGGGAAACAGGTGATCCCGCTTGGCGCTGCCCCTGGTGAGCTGCATATAAATATAACCGTCCAGCCAGCCGCTCTTTTCAACCAGCGTTGAGACCGTTTCACTGATCTGACCGGTGTCGCAGGGCAAATCTATCCTGATAGCCGAGGCGCTTTTCTCAAACCGTAACAGGTGGGCATCCAGGTAAAAAGGCCGGCCGTTATAAACTCTTATTACTTCATAAACCCCGTCACCGAGTAAAAAGCCGCGATCTTCGATCGAAATTTTTGCTTCGGCCAGGTCCATAAAAGAACCGTTAATCCAGGCTGGATTCTGCAATTTTTATCAACTCCGAATTTTAACTGTATCATTTAAGGTAGCACATATTTACAGGCATGTCCACAGCCGCGGCTTCAGCGCGCATACCTGCTCCGGCGCCGGCGCCTGACCAGGTAAATAATGCCCCCGATCAAAGCGAAAAGGATTAGAAGCGGCCTGATGATAAGTGGAATTCCGGGAACCTCGTTAATCCTTTCAGCCGTTGTGGCATAGTAGAAATCCATCTCCGGCAGTCCGGATTCACCTTCCGGCTGATCCGCGGCGTAGTCGAGAACTGTTCTCCAGACCTTAAGCTCTTCGCCGTTAACATACATTATTAAATCGTCCAGGGCCTCAGCCGGAACGGGGTTTCCATCCCTGTCTTTCAATACTATATCCAGCTGGGGCAGCATATCGCCGACCATCGGCAAAAAAGACACTATGTAGGAATCGGTTACCAGGCTGTAAAGTTCTTGATCGTCCCACTCGATTGGTTCATAAAGGTCATCGTCAAACCCCTGCCTTCCCTCACCGGTATAACGTTCAGCGCTGACGACCGCCCTGGTGGTCGGAATGGGCAGATCAATGAAAGGAACAGTCAGGTAAAGGGCATTCTGCGGGTTATAATCGTAACGCAGGCCGGAAAACTGGAGAAAATAAGTATCGCCCATCAGCTCGGCAAGCAGGACGGAAACTTCCAGGGCCCGGCGGATTTCATCCCCGGTCAGGTAAACTTTCACCAGCGGGTAACCGGGCGCTCCGTCAGGACCCACTCCGAGCCCGATCAGTTCTGTCAGGTCGTAAACAGAAACCTTGCCCAGGGCATGGGGCATAGCACCGGGATTGATGCTGCCGCGGATTGAACCGTTGGCCTGGAGGGCAAAATCGACTCTCTCCCCGGTTTTTTCTCCGGCAACCAGGCGCATGGCATCTGCAACAAAGTTACCGAATGGCGATTCCTGCAGGGGAGGGTGGTTGGGAACTTCAAAATCGGCCAAAACCACCGTATCCAGGATATGCTCAAAACGCCCGTCTGTCATATCGGAAACCAGTTCGTTTAATTTTAGAGTATATTCCTCCACGGCCCGCTCAATTTCCGGATCAGGCGGGTAGCTGTGATCAATGGGGAGCAGGAAGGGTTCCCCGTCTTCAGTGTTGCGAATTCGCAATTCTCCGCCGGACGGGTTGTAGGCCAGCTCGAGCTTCCCCAGGTATGCCAGCAGCGAACCGGCCTGAACGATTATGGTGCCTTCTTCAATAACCGGTTCATAGAGCGCGGTATGGCAGTGACCGCCTACAATTACATTGATGCCGGGCACGCTGCGGGCCAGTTCCCGATCTTCCTCTACACCGGAATGTGTTATGGCAACAACCAGCTGGGCCCCCTGCTGCCGCAAATGGTCAACCATTTTCCGGGCTGCTTCATGCTGGTCAGAGAATTCTACCGGGTCATGGGGGGCCGTGACAGATACCGCGTCCTGCCCGATCAGCCCGAAGAAACCAATTTTTAGTCCGTTTTCAAGTTCTGTTAACAGGCTGTCACGGTAGAGACCCTCACGGGCCAGCGGGTGTCCCGCCGGCACTTCCATGTTGGATGCGAGCACCGCGGTTTTTTCGTGCGCTGCCGGGTAGCCTGCTTGCTTAAAATAACCGGCCAATGCATCAGCGCCGTAGTCGAATTCATGGTTTCCGATCACTACAGCATTGTAACCCAGGGCATGTTTGAGTGTAATCTCGGGGGCATGCCCGCGGGTGATCAGCCAGCTGTAGGGGGATCCGCCCAGGTAGTCGCCACCGGAAAGCAGGAGCACCGGCTCGCCGGCGGCCTCTTTTTCTTCCCTGATCCCGCTGACGGCAGAAGCAAGGCGGGCATACCCGCCGATGGTCGGGTTCTCCCTCAGGGGGTGAAAATCGACAGCCGGCGAATGAGGTATTACCGAACCGTGCTCATCATTGGTATGCAAAATGGTGAAATAAAGTTCCTCTTCAGGCGCTGCCCCGGCTATCGAAGCTGATAAAAAGGATAGAACAAGAAACAGGACCAGCAGGGAAATACCGGTTATGCGATAAGCTTTACAGCGCATCAGGGCTACGGCTAAACGATTCATAAGTCCACCTCTTTTATAAGTTGAAAGACTGTGCCTGATTTTTTTTCTTTTGCGGCTTGTAAGTTATTCTCCAGGGAGCATTTCCAGGAAAATATCCATTATACCCCCGCAGGCCATCCCTTCGTCGGCAGCTGCATCAGCGGTCAGGTTCAGCCTGATCAGGGCCGAGTGGCCGCTGTCAAAACAATTTAAGGCTTCGGTTCTGACTTCCGCCTCGGCACATCCTCCCCCGACGGTTCCCTTCGTGCTGCCGCCTGGAAAGATGATCATCTGGGAACCCGTTTTCCGGGGGGCAGAACCGTGGGTCCTGATTATCGTGGCCAGGACCGCTCTTAAATTATTCTCTTCTGCCCGGTCAAGCTCCAGCAGCACTTCATCCCGGAAAACCTCTCCCCTGCTAACCTGACGCCTGACCCGCGTAATTTCGGCCAGGATGCTTACTGCAATTTCCGCTTCGGTAACCGCCCCAATCGGCAGGCCGATCGGCGAATGAACCGCGTTAAGACGCTCTTCCGGAAAGCCGGCTGCAG
>SLSE01000133.1 GCA_007130585.1 Syntrophomonadaceae bacterium
GCCAGGTATGATTCCGGATCGGCGGGAACGGGCAGCTTAAAACCGTCCGCCGCAATTTTTCCCTGTTTTAGAAAATAGCGTTCAGGGACAGCCATGATCACGTAGGGTTTAAAGCAGTACTGGCTCCTGCCCGACAGGTAAACCAGGGTTCGCCAGGCCGGGGCGGGAATAACCTTTGCCAGCAATCCCAGGGCCCGGTATGCACCCCCCGCGGACAGCCTGGTTTCCAGGCTGCCGGAGGCGGCATGAGCGCTGAACACCGCCGCTTTAACCGCCAGGTTTTCAAGCCGGCCCGGCCCGGGATAATATACTTTCTTCACCGCCAGCCCGGATGTGCGCCGGTAAAAAGCGATATTGATCATGGCCACGTTTTCCAGGAGGGAAGTTACCGAGAGCTGGTGCGGTTTATAGGATTCGATCCAGATCCCTTCCCGCTTTAAATTCCGCAGGATATGGGGCCTGTTTTTTTTATAATCTTCTTCCCATAACCCCAGGTCCAGATCGTGATCATGCTCAAGAAGCCTGCCGTCCCTGACCAGGCCCAGGAGCGTGCCCTGGTCCAGCCAGAAAGGAATGCCCAGCAGGTCAAAAACCCTGACCACTTCAGGCAAAACAGGATGATCCCCTATCCGTCGGCTGCCCTTCCCGGAAACAGATTCGCTCATAGCTTCTCCCGCACAGACTTCCGGACCTGCTTTAACCGACCTGCCTGCGGCCCGCCCGCCGGCGGGGCAAGCTCAACAATTTCCTCGGGCGGAAGATGCAAAAGCCCTCCGTCACAGGTCCAGAAATCCCACTTCCCGGCAGGAATTTGCCACTCGCCATAGCGGTAAGCCAGGTAATCCTGCCACTCCTGCGGAATAAAGGTTTCATATTCCGGGTGAAAGACCGGATCTTCAAAAAACTTACCGGGAACCCACCAGGTCCCGATATCCCTGCGCAGGTTCCAGGGAACCTGCGCCACATCCGTGGCCACCAGGTATTCCCGCAGGCGCTTCCTGGCAACAACAAAGTACCTGTAAAACCTTGCCGTAAGTCTTCGGGGGAAAGGGGGCCCAATCCCCCGGCCGGCCGGGCACCAGGCCCAGCGGCCCGCTCTCCTGAACAGCATGATATGAACCGGGATTAAACCTTCTTTAATAAAGCGGTACTGGTAAACCAGGCCCCTGTACAGCCAGATCGTAACCGTGTATCCCCTGTCCCGGAAAACAGGAAGCAGCTGTCTCAGCTGTTCTTCATGATCGGCCCACATCTGCAGGTCGACATCTTTTTCGTGGGCGAAAAGCCTGCCGTCGCGCATCAGGCCCAGGAGCACGCCGCTGTCCATGCAGTAAGGCACTTCATGTTCATTCAAAATCCTGACAAAAGGCAGGTAGTCTATGCTGTCCGGCGGATACCGGTTTTCAATGTCTTCTTTCTGAAACGCAACGCCTTCTTTTACAGGCTCCATTTATAGCGTGTTCCCCCCGATAAACAGGCTTTGTACTATATTATATCACTAGTCAGGAGCAAATTTTCAATAAGTAGCTACTTAGCGTCCGCTGTAGGCATATAAAATGAAAATAGCCAAGAGGCTGTAAATATTTGACGAAAGCGGCTCCTTGTAAATATAATAAATAAAACAGCCCCGCGTTTGAGGAACAAGTGAGGACGTGATCTGGTGACCGGCTACCTGAAAGAGCTGTATATTAGAAAAGACCTGCTGCTTTATCTTGTCACCTCCGGTCTTAAGGCCCAGCACAGGAACACCTTCCTCGGTTACCTGTGGTGGATCCTGGATCCGCTGCTGATGGGAGCAGTTTATTATTTCCTGAGAGTAATCGTCCTGGGCATGGAAGGCGATTATATCGGTGCGTTTCTGATCATCGGCCTGGTTGGCTGGCACTGGATCAATTCGAGCCTTAAAGGCGCGGCCAGTTCTATTTCCGGGCGGGCAAAGATTATTACCCAGGTTTACCTGCCCAAGGCGATCTTCCCTTTCGGAGTAAATATAACCCAGCTGATTAACTTCTCCATCGGCCTGGTCGTCGTGGCCATATTCCTGGCCGCTTACCGGCTGGCGCCCGGAATTGAAATCCTCTGGCTTCCCTTCATTATGGCCGTCCAGTTTATTTTCCTTTCGGCCCTTGCCCTGATCGTTGCCTTCCTGACCATGTTCATCCGCGACATTGACAACGTGCTGTCCCATGTAATGCGGATCTGGTTTTGGACAACTCCGGTGATCTGGGAAACAGGCCGCCTGCCCGAACAGTATCACTTCCTGCTTGAAATCAACCCGGCGGCCATATTCCTGATCAGTTACCGCAATGTGCTGATGTTCGGAGCCGGGCCGGAAACAGGAAAGCTGCTTATAATCGGGCTCTTATCTTTTTTGCTGACTGTTTACATGCTTTATTACTATCACCTTAATGAGCACAGGTTGATCCGGGCCCTGTAATATGGAATAACGCAAGCTGAGGCGGTGCAGAAATTTGAAAAAGCTGCTCAACAGTCAACAGAAAACTGACCGGGCCGCGGCAGGCAGGATCCCCCTGGTCCGGGCCCGAAACCTCGGCGTATATTACGAGGACAGCAGGGACAGGCGGGACGACTTTAAATCCCACATCCACAACATCGTGAAGGGCGCACCCAAAAGCGACGGCATCTGGGCTTTAAATGACGTATCCTTTACCGCTTACTCCGGTGACGTACTGGGGATAATCGGATCCAACGGGGCTGGCAAAACCACGTTATGCCGCTTAATTGCCGGCCTGCTCCGCCCGAACAGGGGCAGCCTGGAGGTTAAGGGCAGTGTATCGGCCCTGCTGTCCCTGGGCACCGGCTTTGACAAAGAGCTGACCGGCAATGAAAACATTTTTCTAAACGGGATGATGCTCGGCTTCTCGAAGCAGCAGATCAGTGATATGCTCCCCCGCATCCAGGATTTTTCCGGGCTCGGAGCTTTCCTGGACCAGCCGCTGAAATACTACTCCAGCGGAATGAAAGCCCGTCTTGGTTTCAGCATTGCTTCGGTAATCGATGCCGAAATACTGGTAATCGATGAAGTGCTCGGGCGGGGCGATATGGAATTCAGGGAGCGGGCTGTAAATAAAGTGTGGGAACTTGTCGGCGGGGCAAAAATGGTCCTGGTGGTCACCCACGAAACAGAATTTATCGGGGAAAACTGCAACCGGGCAATCTGGCTGGAAAAAGGGGAGATCAAGGCTGCCGGAAGCGCCGGCGAGGTAGTACAGGCCTACGAGGAATTCGCCACCGGTAGGGCCGGACCCAAAAAAAAGAAGAAATTATCCGCTTTAAAAAACACAGAAACAGGGGCAGGAAAGCAGAAAGCAATCGATGCCAGGAACATAGGCATAAAATTTAAATTCAAAAACCGGCCTTTCTGGGCCCTGAAAGATTTAAGCTTCAGCGTTTATGACAGGGAAATTATCGGTATCATAGGGCCAAACGGAGCCGGAAAATCTACCCTCTGCCGTACTTTGTGCGGCATCTACCGCGAAGACACCGGCGAGCTTAAAGTTAACGGAACTATCGCCGCCCTGCTCAGTTTCGGGACAGGTTTTAACCCCCAGCTTTCGGGCCACGATAACATCTATCTAAACGGGATGATGCTCGGCATACCAAAGCGGCTGATCAAGAAAGCCGAAGGCAAAATTGTCGAGTTCTCAGAGCTCGATGATTTTATTGACATGCCGGTAAAACACTACTCCAGGGGCATGCGGTCGCGCCTTGGCTTCAGCATCGCTTCCATGCTTCAGCCAGATATATTTATTGTCGATGAAGCGCTGTCCGCGGGGGATATCGCTTTCCAGGAAAAAGCAGCCGCCCGGATGCAGGAAATGCTAGAGGAAGCTAAAGCGGTGCTGATTGTAACCCACAGCATGAAAATAGTGAAAAAAATCTGCACCCGGGCCCTGCTGATAAACGAGGGCTGCCTGGTTTATGACGGCGACCCGAAAGAAGCGGTTAAGCTCTACGAAGAATCCGTCGGGAAAAAGAAAAAATAACCGGGCCGGTGCCCTAAGCGGCGCCTGCCCGGTTTTGCTAGCCCCTGATACTTCTGTTCATATCTTTCAACTGGTCATAAATGTTAAACAACAGGATAATCAGCTCCAGGTAAATCCTTAAAAAAATCACGGCGACAAAAGCTCCTACCGGGATCAGGATAAGGGGAAAGATCGCCGCCAGGGCAAAGTCTGTAAACAGGGTAAATATGGCTACGATAAAGCTGCCCACGGCTCCCAGCCCGATCCCGATCAGGCCGATAATATAAATTACCCGGATAATCTTAGGGGTAATCATCTCTTTCATGCTGACATCAAACAGCGAAGCCAGGAAACCTTTACCCTCTGAACGAAGATCTGCCCGGGGAGCAGCCTTTTCATCTTCAGGTTCTGCCCTGAAATCGGAACTGACCTTTCGGCTGCGTTCCTGCGGTTCCTGTTCAGGACCGGCTTTAACTGCAGGCCCGGCTTCCGGTTCCGGCTTTGCTCCGGCTTCGGGTTCTAACCCGGGTTCGGATTCTGGCTTACTTACCGGCTGAGGTTCAGGCATCCGTTCAGGATCGGGCATGGCTTCCTGCTCCGGATCCGGCATCCGGGACGCCCTGATTTTCCTCTTGAACTCGCCTTCTTCCCATTCGCCTTCGATAGCTTTGCCATCAGGCCGGATGTCGATACCCTGACCGTGCCGCTTGCCGTTTTTCCATTGACCCGTGTATTTCCTTCCGTCGGGCCAGACAATAGTTCCTTTTCCGTCGGGCTTATCGTTTTCCCACTGCCCTTCGTACCTGGTTCCATCCGGCCGCACCCAGGTGCCTTCACCGTGCCTTTTTCCATCCCTGGTTTCCCCGGTATAGGTACTGCCGTCAGGATAAGTCAACTTTTCATTATTCAAGATCATCCCCCCTGGTCTGGCCAGTATCAGGTAAGTATAAAATATTTACCTGTTAATTGCTCAAATATTTCTACAGAACAACCCAAAACCCTTTTTTTTCCTGAAAGATTGGCGCAAGACAGCCGCATCTTTCAACCTGCCGCGCAGCCTGTTCTTCCGGGCCGCTCAGCCAAACAGCCGCACGGCCAGCTTTCCCACCCGTTTCCCCAGCTGACGGCACCGGTCGACAGCATCTTCGTCAGGCTCTCCCAGGGTAACCACACCGTAGTGGTTTCCCCGGGCCTGTCCCTGGATAATCATCCCGTGGACCAGCATCATCTGCAGGATACTCAGGACGGCGGTTTCGCTTCCCCCGCCAAAAACCGCCGAGCTGGAGAAGGCCCCGCCTACCAGGCCTTCCAGCTTGCCGTGGTGAACAACGCTGCGGTCAAAAAAATCTTTCACCGGCCCGGCGGCCAGGCCGTAATAGGTGGGGGTCCCGGCAATGATCCCGTCATATTCGGGGAGCCCGTCCATTGCAAATTCCACCACATCACAGACAACGGCCTCGGCCCCCGATCCTTTCACCCCTGCCGCAACCGCCTCGGCCATTTTCCGGGTATTGCCGGTCCGACTGTAATAAAGGATTAAAATTTTTGCCATCCTGCTGACCCCATTCCTTTTTCAGGCTATAATTTAATTATAAATGATAATTCATTAAGAAGGGAAGGTATTTAATCTTATGAAAATATTTTTCCACCCCGATTTCCTTGAACAGTATGCTTTCGATCCGGCCGCCGAGCCGGGGCGCCTTGATCCGGCCCTGGATGCCCTCAGGGACGGGTACACGTTTTCCGAGCCGCGGCCCGCTGAGCAGGAAGAGATCCTGAGGGTCCATACCGAAAGGCACTGGCGCAGCATAGCATCGGACGAACTGCTTCTCCACACCGCTCTGCTGGCGGCAGGCGCTGCCCTCGAGGCAGCAGAAACAGCGGTTAACGGCGGGCAGGCCTTTGCCCTCTGCCGGCCGCCCGGCCACCACGCTTCGGCTGATTCAAGCTGGGGTTTCTGCTATTTCAACAATATTGCCGTGGCAGTAAAACACCTGCTCCACCAGGGCAAAGTCGAATCCGCGCTGATTGTCGACTTCGACCTGCATTTCGGCGATGGGACGGCCTCCATTTTCCAGGGGGATCAGGCGGTCAAGTTCTGGCACAGCCGGGAAGGAGCGGCCCGGCGCTATACTGACATCCTGGAAAAGGATCTGCAGAGCTGCAGTTCGGACCTGGTTGCCGTTTCGGCCGGGTTTGACCGCGGCGTTGACGACTGGGGCGGAATGCTTACCGCTGACGATTACTACCTGATTGGAACCCTCCTGGGCGATTATGCCCGGCAGAAGTGCGGGGGGAGGATTTTTGCCGTTCTGGAAGGCGGCTATAACCCCATGGCCCTGGCCGGAAATATTGAGTCCTTCCTGGAAGGCCTCCGGGAGTAGTTTTCAGATTTCCGCGCCCTGGCTTACTTGTCCCTTTCCAGGTCATAAATTACTTTTTCCAGGTACCACTCTTCGCTGCGCCCGGGGAAACGTTCTTTCAGGCTGGCCACATAACGGTCTATGGTCTCGTCGGCTTCTTCAGGAGGCTGCCTCAGCATACGGCGAATCTGCTGCCGCAGTGATTCTTCTTTGCCCCTGGCTATTCCCCCGCTGCGGCGCGACCAGAGATAGAAAATAATGAACAGCAGGATTGCTAATCCTACAATTCCAACTTCCATAACAGGTGTACCCTCCTATCAGATAATGGTATAATTTATACAGGGGTAGCTTTACTAAGACTGGCGGGTATAATGAAGTGCTGCCCAGTTCTTTATAATAATTATAACATAACATGCTGCCGCTTAACCGGCCCCCGGGCGCATCCGGGCCAGCTGAACCCCGCCAGCCTGCACCTGGAAGCTGCCCGAACCGGGTGCGCCAGGTAAATATTAACAGGGCTGCGCCGGCAGCAAAACGGAGGAAAGAATATGCTTAAATTGCTGCGCCACCCCGTGAAATTCCTGGACGGCATTGCCGACCGTATTGTTACGGTGCTCGGGGCGGTATCGCTTTCCCAGTTCCCACAGTTTTACGGCCAGTACATGCAGCGGCTGGGCGGGCACCTTGATGAAGCCAGGCGGGCCCTTGAACAGTATATCCAGGCGGCCCGGAACCTTAACATGTCCCTTGAGGAGTACATAACCGAGCACCTGGAGTCGGGAAGTGATGTTTTCGTCTCTACCGGGGAGGTAATCCGGGACCTGGTAAACAGGGTGGAAACCCTGGAGCAGTCTTACAGCGCCCTGCAGGACGCCACAATTTACAACCGCTGGTTTGTTTTCATGAGAGAAGTTGACTGGTCCATCGCCGCGGGGACCTGGGAGAATTTCGTACCGGGAGTCCCGACCACCGTAGAAGGCCTGACCTATGCTGTGGCCGGTTTGCTGATCGGATGGGGGCTGTATCTTCTTTTTAAAACCGCTGTCACCTTCCCGGCAAAAGCAATAAATGCCAGAAGAAAGAAGTCCAAAAGCCCCCGGGAGCGGGAGGAGTAGCTTTCAGAGGCAGGCTGAAACCCCGTAGCCTGCCTTTCCCATAGATTCAACAGGTCTTTGCTCAGCTGCTGTCCGCTGAATATAGGATTTCCTCTCAATAGATTAAAAATAGTCGGGCCTGTTTTGTTAACTTATCAGGCTACTGCCGCCTCAACCCGTTCCAGGCGGCAGGCAGGTCTCCGGGCCGATCGACATCGGCAAGTTTTTCCAGGCAGGCTGTTTTCAGCCCGAGTTCGGCCGCTGCTGCCAGGGTCTGGCGAAAAACCAAGCTGCTTCCCCAGGTTATATCCTGCAGTAACTCTTCGTACAGCCTGCGCAGGCCGATCAGGTAATAACCGCCGTCGGCGGCAGGTCCCAGGACCAGGTCGGTCCGGACGAGCAGTCCAAATGCCTTTTCGATATGAGCCGGGGAAAGGCCCGGGCAGTCGGTTCCGATTACGACTACCCGGTCATGCCCCGCAGAAAATGCTTCTTTAAAAGCATGGGCCAGCTTTTCTCCCAGGGTCCGTCCTTCCTGTTTGCCGTAAAGAATCCCTTCACCCAGCCACTTTTTCATCAGCCCGCGGCTGCCTCCCGTAAAGCGCACCTCAATTTCTCCTGCAAAACTGCCGGCCTGGCGAAGAGTGTGTTCGGCCATTTCGCGATGCAGCTTAAGCGCTCCTTCCCGGCCCAGGGCCGGTATAAGGCGGGTTTTTACGGCCCCGGCCTCGGGGTAACGGGTGAAAATGACCAGCCTCATCTACTCGTTACCGGCATCCAGGGCGCCGCCGCAAGATGACCCTGCTCCGGCGGTACAGCCCAGGCAGTAATCTCCGGTAACTATGTACCTTTCACTGAATGCCTGCCGGTTGAAGCTGGAAATGTGAGGATTTTCAACAAGGGCGGCCTGCCCGAGGGCCAGGTTAAAGTCACAATCGTAAAGGGTCCCGTCCCAGCCGACGGAAACCTGGCTCCGGCACATCAGGCTGTCGAGCGTCCGCTGGTTAAATGAACAGTGGAGCAGCTCCAGGTATTCATTCAACCTTCCGTCACCGGAGAGCATCTTCCGGAAACGGCCGATCGGCATGTTGGTCAGCACCAGGAGACGGTTAAAGAATATACCGAAACGCAGCTGCAGCTCCCTTCGGTAAGCTGTTTCCAGCTCCTCCTGCCGCCCGGGAAGCGCCGCCCCTGCAGGATTATAAACCAGGTCCAGTTCCGGCCCTTCCCCTGTTCCGTAGCCCAGGGAGTTAAGCATTTTGAGGACGGTAATGCTTTTTTTGTAGACGCCATCCCCGCGCTGGGTGCGGACATTATTTTCCATGTAGCAGGGCAGGGA
>SLSE01000092.1 GCA_007130585.1 Syntrophomonadaceae bacterium
AAGGCAGCCCTGGTAACCGCTGCGCTGACCCTGGAAGCGCAGCTGGGCGTGCCTGACGCTTTTGATCCCCTGATCGGCGAAGTGAGGCCTTACAGCGGCCATCGCTACACAGCAGATGCGGTCCTGCGGCTGCTGGAAGGAAGCAGCCTGATCGGCAGTGACCGGCACAAGGTTCAGGATGCTTACAGCCTGCGGTGTATTCCGCAGGTCCACGGGGCTGCCTGGAACGCCCTTGACTATGTGAACGGCATACTCGAAGTCGAAATCAATTCAGTTAACGACAACCCGCTGCTTTTTCCCGATCATGACAGGGTGCTCTCCGGGGGTAATTTCCACGGCCAGCCGGTAGCCCAGGCCATGGATTTTATGGCTATTGCCGTGGCAGAACTGGGCAGTATAGCAGAGCGGCGGATCGAACGCCTGGTAAATCCTTCTCTTAGCGGCCTGCCCCCTTTCCTGGTCAGGGAAGGCGGACTTAACTCCGGGCTGATGATTGCCCAGTATACTGCTGCTTCGCTGGTCAGTGAAAATAAAGGTCTCTGCCATCCGGCCAGCATCGATTCAATTCCTTCATCGGCCAACCAGGAAGACCATGTCAGCATGGGCACTACAGCGGCCCGCAAGGCCCGCCGGGTTGTTGACAATACTGCCCGGGTTATCGGCATAGAACTGCTTGTCGCCGCCCAGGCAGCAGACTTCAGGGGTTCCGAAGGTCTCGGCCGGGGCACGGCGGCGGCCTACAGGCTTCTGCGCGAAGAAGTGGATTTCCTTGAAAAAGACCGGATCCTTTACCCGCTGATCAACAGGGCCGTGGACCTGGTTGCCGGCGGGCGACTGGTCGAAGCGGTGGAAAAGGAGGTCAATCTTTCCTGAGATAGTTATCTGCTTCCGGGTGACCGGCTGTTAATAATAATTCCGGCCGGGGAGGAAAATATGCAGCGAGCGCGGCCTGATCCGGGATGTAAAAAAGCCTGTAAAGTGGTAAAATAGAGAAGCTGTACAGGTGCTTGATTTAGATGATTTGTCGGATTTCCCGCGGGTGCAGCCGGCCCGCTGGCCGCAAAGTGGCGGGCAGCCCGGGCAAACGCCTGCAGATCAAAATAAAGGCGGTAAACAGGATGGAGCAGATTGGGAAAACAGCTATTATGTACGCCCTTTCCGAGGGGGCCCTGGAAGAACAAATTGTAAAAACTGCCGGGGAAAACAACTTTAAGATGATCAAGGGCAAAGTCGGTTCCATGAGCACAGAAAAAATATTTGCCGCTGTTGAAACTGCGGCGCAGAGAGAAGGCTTAATCCGCAAAGACTACTACCGCGATACCCACGCCCTCTATCATGCCATTCTGGATGCCTTTGTGGGCATCTGCAGGGGCCAGCTTGGCCTGGGCAATATGCTGCGCACGGTCGGGCTGATATTTACAGTGGTCAGGGGTCCGCGGACCGGTGAACAGCTTGAAGACGGGGAGTGGCTGGCCGTGGTTCTCTACGGCACCATAGGGGCCCCGATCAAAGGTTATGAACACGAAACAATCGGGTTGGGTCTTAATCATCTTTAATTTCAGGAATAATTTACGGAGGTGTTTGAAATAGCAGCTTATCGTTCAAACCACAATCAACAGCTTTCGCCGCAACTGGTATGGTTTAGCAGCTCACAGCTGGAAGAAATTCACAGCGCCACAGTCGATGTCCTCGAAAGGGCGGGGGTTCGCGTTGACCACGACGAATCCTTGCAGCTGCTTAAAGACGCCGGCTGCCTGGTAAAAGACCGGGTTGCAAAGATTCCGGGCTGGTTAGTGGACGAAGCTATCAGGGTCGCCCCGTCCAAGATCAATATTTACAACCGGGAAGGCCTTCCGGCAATGAGCCTGGAAGCCAACAAAACATATTACGGAGCAGGCTCCGATCTTCCTTTTCATCTTGATTTTGAAAGCGGCGAGAGGAGAAATTCTGTTAAACAGGATGTGATCAACGCGGCAAGGCTGATCGAAAAACTGCCTAACTTTGATTTTTCCATGAGTTACGGTATCCCCACAGATGTTCCGGCGGCTAAAGGGGACCTGCATCAATTTGCCGCCCAGGTTCAGAATTGTTCCAAGCCGATTATCTTTACTTCTTTCGATGAAAATAATTTGAAAACAATTATCGATATGGCCGCAGCCGCGGCAGGTTCGCATGAAGACCTGCGCGACCGACCTTTCATCATCCTTTATGATGAGCCGATTTCGCCGCTTATCCATACCCGCGACGGGCTGGCAAAAATGTTTACCTGCCTGGAGTACGGCATTCCGGTTATCTACACCCCCGGTGTGGTGGCGGGGGGAACCTGCCCGGTCACCAAGGCGGGGACTATTGTCCAGATGAACGCGGAAAGCATATCGGCCGTGGTTATTGCCCAGTTAAAAAAGAAAGGCTCTCCGATCATTATCGGCGGAGGGGCCACACCGATGGACATGAAAACCACTGCAACGCTTTATGGTTCCCCGGATGCGGTAATGAATTACTGCGCCATGACGGAACTGTCCCGGTTTTATAACCTGCCTAACTTTACCGAAGCCGGCTGTTCCAATGCCCCGCTGCCTGATGCCCAGGCGGGCATGGAAGCGGCGATCGGGTTGCTCATGAACCAGCTGTGTGGCGCCAACCTTGTACATGATGTCGGTTATCTTGATGGAGGCAAGACCGGGTCCCTGCCTTTCCTTGTTATGTGCGACGACTTTATCAGCGCGGCAAGATATGTCGGGGCGGGTACTGCTGTAAACAGCGACACCCTGGGCACAGACACTATAGTCGAAGTTGGCCCGTCAGGCCACTTTATGGCTGAAGAGCATACCATGAAGCATTTCCGCACTGAAATCTGGGCCTCCACGGTTTTTAATCGTATGATGTACCAGAACTGGGAAGAAATGGGGAGCAAAGATACTTTGGAGCTGGCCCGCGAAAAAACGGTAGCAATACTAAAAGAAGGCAGCGTTAACACCCCTGCAGGGACGGTTATAGAAAAAATTAACGCAATGCTTTGATTGAATAACAGGATCGAATCAAAAACCGGAAGGTATACGGGAGCATAAGGCGAATATTTATCTATTATTTTTAAACAGGGAAGGAGTTGAGGCCCGGAAATTTATATCAACCTGCGATTCAGTTTTGCTTAAAGATTTTTAAAAGAGGGATTCGGTATAACTAATCTAGGAGGAGATAAGTTTGATAAAAAAATACCTGCTTTTAATGGCCCTGGTTTTAATGGCTGCCCTGGTGCTGGTTTCCTGCGCACCGGCTGAAGTCGAAGAACCGGTAGATGAAGAACCTGTCGAAGATGCAATTTCCGAAAGACATGGCGGTATCCTGCGCAGCGCCTACTATGCGCCGACCAACCTCGACCCGGCATTTCTAAGCACTGTTGCCGATGACCAGATTGGCCGGCAGTGGTCGGACTTTCTTGTCTATGTTGACGAAGACAATATCCCCGACCAGAGCCGCAGCGTGGCCGAGAACTGGGAAGTAGATGAAGAAGGAACCGAGTGGACATTCAGCCTGCGTGAAGGAATCCTTTTCCATGACGGAAAAGAAATGACTTCAAGAGACGTCGTCTTCACATTTGATCGCTTAAGCGATCCGGATGTTGGCGCCGCTACAGTGGGGCTTTATTCCAATATAATCGAAATCAGCGCTCCCGATGATTACACGGTTGTATTTCAGCTGGAAGACCCCAACCCGGACTTCCTTTTGGACCTGGGCGACTATCATGCCCTGATCATGGATGCCGACAATGAGGATTTCGCCACCAACTGGAATGGCACCGGCCCGTTCATGATCGAACGTTACGAGCCTGAAGACAGGATTATCTTTACCCGTAATCCGAATTACTGGATGAGCGATGACCAGGGAAATCCGCTTCCCTACCTGGATGGTATAGAGATTATCTTTTTGAGCGAATCTTCCGCCCAGGTGGAAGCCCTGCGCGGCGGGCAGGTTGATTACCTGATTTACCTGCCGACCGAGTTCGTTCCCATGCTGGAAGAAGATCCGAATATCGATGTTTACCAGGTGCCTTCCAATACCGCCTATGTATTGCGTATGCGCTCCGATCAGCCTCCTGCCGACGACAACCGTGTGCGCCAGGCTTTGAAGGCCGGAACAAACCGCAGCGATATTGTGGAAGGAGCCCTGGGCGGTTACGGCGCAGCAGGACGCGATACCCCGATCGGCCCTGCCTATGAACTGTACTACCTGGACGTTCCGGAACCGCAGCGTGATGTGGAAAGAGCAAGGGAACTGCTGGCCGAAGCAGGCTATGGAGACGGCCTGGATATCACGATCCATACCCAGGAATCTTCCCCGGTCCCCGCGATAGCAACAATCTGGCAGGAGCAGATGGCCGAAATTGGCGCAAATGTTGATATCCAGCTGGTTCCCTCCGATGTTTATTACGGGGCGGACAACATGTGGCTGGAAGTGGATTTCGGTATTACCGACTGGGGTTCAAGGCCTTACCCGCAGCCTTACCTCGATTTAGCATATGTCTGCGACGCCCAGTGGAATGAAAGCCATTTCTGCGATCCCGAGCTGGACGAGCTTGCCGCCGCAGCGGCCAAAGAAATGGACACCGATGAGCGTGTCCGCCTGTACCACGAGATCCAGGAAATATTCATGGAGCGCGGTCCGATCATTACCTTTTTCGTTAACAACCTCTGGGGCGCCAATGAAAAAGTGCGCGGCCTGGTACCAACCAGCGGATTGGGTACGGCAATGGACCTGAGGCCGGTTTACCTGGAGGAATAAGCTGTTCCTGCTGCAGGACGGAAGCAGGGTAAACAACTGATTTTTTCCTTTCCCGGCATTAGTCGAAGGAATAGCCTGGAGACCAAACTGCGGCGGGTGCGAAGGCCCGCCGCAGTTATAATAAAGCATCCCCCGTGAGGAGGCAGCAAATGGCGACGGCAAACCCTGCAATGGTTACCGGTTTATTTCGCCGTATCCGGCGCTACCCGACAACTTATATCGGTTTTGCTATTGTGTTCTTATTTCTTTTAATAGCTCTTTTCGGACCCATGTTAGCTCCGTATACCTATACCCAGCAAAACCTGGCCGCGCGGTTGCAGCCGCCGTCGGATGATCATGTTTTCGGTACCGACCAGTTCGGCCGCGATATATACAGCCGTATTCTCTACGGCAGCCGTGACGTACTGGTGGTTGCCGGTTCCGGGACGGCGCTGGCCGTTTTTTTCGGCCTGCTGCTGGGCCTGTTCTCGGGTTACAGGGGCGGGATGTTTGATGAAATCGTGATGCGTTTAATGGACGTAATACTTTCGATCCCCCCGTTGCTGCTGGCGATGGTTATTCTCTTTTCCCTGGGCCCCTCGCGCGTTAACGTGATCATTGTAGTTGGCTTTTTATATATTCCCATGGTGGCCAGGGTAGTGCGCAGCGTGGTTCTCGAACTAAAAACACGCCAGTTTGTTGAAGCGGCCCGCCTGCGCGGCGAAAGCAGCCTTTACGTGCTGTACAAAGAAATTTTACCCAATGTGCTGCCGCCTCTTGCCGTTGAAGCGTCGATGCGATTTTCTTACTCCATTTTCCTGGTTGCTTCACTCGGTTTCCTGGGCCTGGGTGTGCAGCCTCCCTCGCCGGATTGGGGATTGATGGTCGGTGAAGCCAGGACATGGTTTCACCAGGCCCGCTGGGTTCTTTACTTTCCGGCGGGAGCAATTGCCGTGCTGGTTGTCGGGGTTGGTTTCATGAGCGACGGCCTGCGCAGGATGCTGCTTCCGGGAGGTGCCAGCGATGCCTGATCACGATGCCGTTCTGAATGTGGAGAACCTGACCGTTACTTACAACACGGAAAAAGGACCCCTGGATACAGTCCGCAATGTATCGTTAAAAATAGCCCCCGGGGAGATTTACGGGCTGGTTGGCGAATCGGGTTCGGGTAAAACCACCCTGGCCCGTGCTGTTGTCCGTTACCTGCCCGCCAACGGTCTGATCAGTGGAGGCGCCATTCACCTTTCAGGCACCGATCTCCTGAACCTGCCAAAGGCAGAAATGCGCAGGATCTGGGGAGCGCGGGTCACCATGGTTCACCAGGATCCGAATGCTTCAATTAACCCCTCCATGCTGATCGGCGAACAGATTGCCGAAGTGGTCCGTGCTCACCTTAACCTTTCTAAGAAGGAAGCGATGGCCAGGGCCGTAGAGATGCTGAAAAAAGTCAGGATGCCCGATCCGGAAGCGGTGGCCAATCGTTATGCCCACCAGCTGAGCGGCGGCATGCTGCAGAGAGTCTTGATCGCCACGGCTATCGCGACCAACCCTGAATTTCTAATCATGGACGAGCCTACCACTGCCCTGGATGTAACAACAGAAGCTGTCATCCTGGACCTGATCCATGAACTGATGGAAGAGTACAACACTGCTGTTTTATTTATCACCCACAACCTGGGAGTTGTCGCCAGGATCTGTGATCGCATCGGTGTGCTCTACGCTGGCGAAATTATGGAAGAAGGTTCGATCCGGCAGGTTTTTAAAGACAGGCTGCACCCCTATACCCGCGGGCTTCTCGGCTGTGTGCCGCGGGTTGATGCCAGCAGGAAGGATATCGCTCTAAGCGCAATTCCCGGTTTTATTCCCCGCCCCGATGAACTGCCTGACGGTTGTGTTTTCGGGCCCCGCTGCGATTTTGTTGAAGAAGCCTGCCGGGCCGAGCGCCCACCCCTGGTGGATGCGGCCCGGGGGCACCAGACCGCCTGCCGCCGCTGGGAATTGATGAAAGGCAAAGCGGAGGAGGCCCGGGAAATCCGTGAAGACGGGGGAACTGAAGAACTGGGCCACGTGGTTTTGGAGGCCCGCAATATCAAGAAATATTTCCCGTTTACAGGAGGTTTTGGTCCCCTGCTTAAGGGTAAGCGCCCGGTTGTAAAGGCGGTTGATGATATTTCGGTACGGATGCGCAGTTCTTTTACCATGGGCATAGTTGGCGAATCGGGCTGCGGCAAGACCACCCTGGCCCGCTGTATTGCCGGGCTTGAAGAGGCCACCTCGGGAGAGATAGAGCTGGAAGGGAAGAAATTATCATATTCGGTCACCAGCAGGCCGCGGGAGATTTTGAAAAAAATTCAGATGGTTTTCCAGAATCCCGATGCCTCCCTGAATCCCCAGCACCCTGCCGGAGACAGTGTGGCCCGGCCCCTGATCCTGCTCCGCAACATGAGCAAAAAACAGGTGCGTGAAAGGGTGGCGGAATTGTTTGAAGCTGTAAGCCTGCCCGCAGACTATATAGACCGCCTGCCCCATGAGTTAAGCGGCGGGGAAAAACAGCGGGTTGCTATTGCCCGGGCTTTTGCCGCTGATCCAGCCCTTATGATCTGTGACGAACCGATCTCATCGCTCGATGTTTCAGTTCAGGCTTCGTTAATGAACCTGTTAACCGACCTGCAGGATTCAAAAGGTACATCCTACCTTTTTATCTCGCATGATCTGGCGGCTGTGCGCCACATATCCGACTGGATTGCCGTGGTGTACCTGGGCAGACTCTGGGAGATCGGCTCCGCCGAAGATGTTTTCGTTCCGCCTTACCATCCCTATACTGAAGCTTTGCTTTCGGCCATCCCGATTCCGGATCCGGAAATTAAACAGGACCGGATTCGATTAAAAGGGAGCGTTCCCAGCGCCATGGATATCCCTTCCGGATGCCGTTTCCATACCCGCTGCCCCCGGAAAATCGGCGAAATCTGCGAGCGGGAAGAACCGCCCTGGCGGGACAGGCCTGACGGGCACCGGATTTGCTGTCATATACCGATCGAAGAGCTTGAAGCCCTCCAGGGAGAAGGGTTGTTAAAAAAAGCCGGGGTCGGGGGGGATAAGTAATGCTTACTTATTTACTGAGACGGTTTGGTTTTATATTTCTGACCCTGATCCTGGCTTCGATCATCATATTTTCTGTGACCCAGTTTTTGCCCGGAGATGTGGCCCAGATAATTTTAGGCCAGTTTGCCACCGAAGTTGCCGTTGAAAACCTGCGGGAGGAACTTGGCCTGAACAAGCCCCTGCACATGCAGTATCTTAACTGGGCCGGAGGTTTTATCCGCGGCGACTGGGGCGATTCACTGGTCAGCCGGCTGCCGGTGCGGCCCATGGTTATGCAGCGGCTGGGCAACTCGGCCATGCTGGCCGGCCTGGCCCTGCTGATCTATGTTCCCCTGGGTATAATCCTGGGCGTGATCGCCGCTTTAAAGAGGGATAAGATGCCGGACCAGCTGATCACGGGGGTTTCAATGGCTTTTGTCGGCCTGCCTGAATTCGTCAGCGGGCTGCTTTTAATTACATTCCTGGCCATCGGAGCCGGCTGGTTTCCGGCCAATTCTTCTATCGATCCCGATTCGACATTTATGGAATCGCTGCCTTACCTGATCCTGCCGGCAATTACGGTCAGCCTTTCCGGGCTGGGCTACATAGCCCGCATGACCCGCTCGGGGACCATTGATGTGCTGCGCACCGACTACGTGCGCGCTGCAGAACTGAAAGGGTTGTCCGGTTCACAGGTTTTAATCAGGCATGTCCTGCGCAATTCTCTTCTGCCGACAGTTACGATAGTGGCAATGGGTATAGGCTGGCTCCTGGGCGGGCTGATCGTGACCGAGGCAGTTTACGGCTATCCTGGTTTGGGACGGATGATTGTTTACGGAATCCAGCGTCAGGATCTGCCTATTATTCAGGCGGCCAGCATGATTGTGGTTGCTGTCTACAGCTTTTCCAACCTGGCTGCCGATATTCTCTACGGCCTTTTAAATCCCCGCATCCGTGTTGGAAAGTGAGGTTCGGCTATGGACGGTAATGCCCGGCTCGCCCGGTTTATCAGGCAGGTTAAATGGGATGAGCTGCCATCTGAAGTGCGCCGCCGGGCCAGGATGTGCCTGCTGGACAACCTGGCGGTTACCCTGGCCGGGACGCTGGCGCCGGTCAGCGGAATCGCAGCCGGCTATGCCGCAAAAGCATGGTGCGGAGACCAGGCTTCAATCCTTCTTCGCGGCAGCAGGGCTTCAGCCCCCGGGGCTGCTTTTGCCAATGCCTGCGCAGCCAATGCCCTGGATCTTGATGATGATGCCATTTTTACGCGGGGCCACCCCGGGGCGCAGCTCTTTCCGGCAGCCCTGGCGGCAGCCGAAAAAACCGGTGCCGGGGGCAGGGAACTGCTTGAAGCCCTGGTCGTGGGTTATGAAGTGGCTATCCGGGCCGGCCGCTGCTGGCACGATCATCACCGCGTTTACCAGGCCTGCGGCTCATGGGGTTCGGTTGGCTGTGCAGCGGCGGCGGCCAGGATTTACGGCCTGGACCAAAACCGGGTTGGCCAGGCTCTCGGTATAGCCGAATACCACGCTCCCAATGCCCCCATGCTTCGCGATGTAAGAAATCCCGGCATGACCAAGCACGCAATCGGTTGGGGTTCAATGAACGGGGTTGTATCCGCAGAGCTTGCCGGCCTGGGTTTTTCCGGCATTCCTTCCATCCTCGGTTTTGAAAAATACCGGGACTGGGTAGCGGATATCGGTGAAAAATACTGGATGAAAGACTGGGTTTTTTACAAGGAGTGGGCTTCCTGCGCCTGGGGGCATGCCGCGGGAGTTGCCGCTTTGAGGCTGCTTGATGAACACGGTATCAGGCCGGATGAAATAAGCCATGTCAAAGTGAGGGCTTTTAATGAAGCAGTAATGCTGCCCCAGGGCTACCCGACAACCACCGAAGAGGCGCAGTTCAGTGTTAAATGGCCCCTGGCCTGCTTAATGATTGACCGGGAACTGGGTCCCGATCAGGTTCTTGAAAAACGCTTGACAGACCGGCAGGTCCTGGATCTTTTTGATAAAATAGAAATTGTACTTGCCCCGGATATTGACCGGATTTACAGGGATTTGAAGGAAATGGACCTGCGCATGCACAGTGCCGTGGAAATTACCCTCAGCGACGGACGTCACTTCGATTCGGGCCTGATTGAAAGAGGCGCCGATCAATACGACGAAAAGAGGCTGGAAGAAAAATTTCGCCGCCTGGCCTCTTTTACTGTTGAACCTGCCGTGACCGACAGGCTGATTGACCTGGCCTGGGACTTTGAGAATCTACCGGATGTGCGCAGTCTTACTGATCTGGTTAGATAATATAAAATAGCCTGTTTACAGTGTTGGACTATAAAAACATAAAATGGCCCGGCCGTTTTCGTTACCGGTCACTGGAAGGCAATGAGCCATATCGCTGCAGCTGCCGGGCACCTGCAGAATAGCGAACCTGTGTAAAACATCTGCGTCAGGAGGCTGCAAACATGTCAATTTCTGCCAGGGCTTTACCGCGATTACAATTATTAAACCGGGAGCAGTGCGGTACCATCCATCATGCCGCCCTGGACATTTTAAGGCGGACCGGGGCCAGGGTACATCACCACGAGGCCCTGAACCTTTTGCGCCAGGCCGGCTGCCTGATTTCAGACGGGTCCCTGGTCAGGTTTCCCCCGTCTCTTGTTAAATGGGCTCTTGGCCAGGCTCCTTCCACTATAGCGTTGTGCAGAAGGGGAAGCACCCGGGCGGCATTCAGGCTGGAAGGTATGAATGTTGCTTTCGGTCCGGGATCAGATTGCAGGAATTACCTGGACCCCCGCACCGGCAGGCACCGGCTTTTTACTGCGGCCGATGTTGTCGATTGTATCCGGCTGGTTGATGCCTGTGATGAGCTAGATTTTTGCATGTCCATGGGGATCCCGTCCGATATTGACAGCATCAGGCCCTACCGCCACCAGTTTTCGCTGCTTATTCAGAATACCGACAAGCCCATTGTTTTTGTTGCCGATGACAGGGCTGACTGCGAAATAATCGTGGCCATGGCTGCCGCCGCAGCCGGCAGTTTTGAAGAACTGGCTTTGAATCCCAGCATTTTATGCTACAGCCAGGTAACCACCCCCCTCGTTCACAACGAAGCATCAACCGGCAAGCTGCTTTACCTGTCAGAACTGGCGGTGCCCATTGTTCACCAGCCTTCCCCCATGATGGGAGGGACAGCGCCGATGAGTATGGCTGGCGCGCTTGCCATCGGTAATGCCGAAATACTCTCCGGCCTGGTAATTCAGCAGCTCAAACGGCAGGGCGCGCCGTTTGTTTATGGCGGCGGGCAGCACCACATGGATATGGGTACGACAGTTTCTGTTTACGGAGCTCCGGAATTCGACCTGGAGAGAATTGCCGTTGCCGAGATGGCCCGTTACTATAACCTGCCCTCCTGGGGCTATGCCGGCTGCAGTGACAGCTGCATTCTCGATGAACAGGCTGCTGCAGATGCAACTGCCTCGGTAATGACGGCTCTGCTCAGCGGGCAGAACCTGGTCCACGATATCGGCTACCTGGAAAGCGGACTTACTACCTCACCGGAAATGATTCTCTACAGCGACGAAATAATTGGCCGCATGAAAGTTTTTGCCGCCGGAATGGCGCTGGACAATGAATCCCTGGCCCTTGATCTGATCGACGAAGTCGGCCCCGGGGGGACTTTTCTGACCAGCGATCACACTTTCCGCCATTTCCGGGATTTCTGGCAGCCCCGCTTTTTCAGCCGGCGCCGCAGGGATCAATGGACATCGGAAGGCAGCCTGCGCATGGGCGACCGGATCAGGGAAAAAGTAATATCGATTATGGAGACACACCGGCCTGCGGCGCTTTCGGAACAACTTTGCTCTGAGATTGCCTACATCATGGCCCAGGGCGAAAGCTTCGAAAAAGGAGCTTAACAGTTAACATGTCCCGGATTACCGACACTGCGCTGATTCAATTAAAAAGGACGGTTTTGAAAAAGAAGGTGCTATGATGAAAACTGATACAGGAACAGTAAAAGTTCCGATTGGGGAGGAGAAAGATTTTCAGTCGGCTGAAATCTGGGCCCGTGTTACCGGTAAAGCGGTATACGGCTCTGATTTTAGCCTGCCCGGCATGCTTTACGGAAAAATACTGCGCAGCCCTTACCCGCATGCCCTGGTAAAAAATATTGATATTTCCGGGGCAGAATCTCTGCCCGGGGTGCGGGCTGTTCTTACGGGAGCCGGCCTGCAGTGTAAAAAATATGGAATTGCAGTCGATGATGAACTGCCCCTGGCACTGGAGAAGGTGCGCTACATCGGCGATGAAGTGGCCGCCGTTGCTGCGGTTGATCCTGAAACAGCAGAAAGGGCCCTGGAAGCGATCAGCGTTGGATATGAAAATCTGCCTGCAGTCTATGATCCGGATAAAGCCCTGGAAGAAGGCGCCCCGCAGCTGCATGAAGATTTCCCGGGAAATACGGCCTGGCAGAGGGATCTCCGGCGCGGCAACCCCGATGCTGCTTTTAAGGAAGCGGACCTGGTAGTAGAAAATAAATTTACCATACCGGCCGTCCATCCCGCCTACCTTGAACCGATATCATGTGTGGCTGTTTATGATCCCTACAACGGACTTATCCTTCATACCGCCCTGCAGTCCCCTGACAGTGTGCGCGCTATAGTGGCCCGTGTTTTGGAGATGCCGCTGTCCAGGGTGCGCGTAATTGGCCCGGCCATGGGCGGCGGATTCGGAGGCAGGGTTTACGGTAACTTAAAACTATATATCATTTCTTCCCTGCTGGCCGTTAAAACCGGCCGCCCGGTCAAACTGGAACTGACCAGGGAAGAAGAGTTTACCGTCGGCCGTCCGATGGTTTCCGCTTCAATAAAAATGAGAATGGCCCTGCGCCGGGATGGCAAAATTTTGGCCCGTGAGGCGGACATCATAACTGATAACGGCGCATACAGCGCCCAGGCTCCCTGGGTTTCGAAAACACTGAGCGAACGAAACGATTCAGTCTACCGCCTTCCTGCTGTCAGGACCAGGCTGCGGCTTGTTTATACCAACAAAGTGCCTACTGCCCAGTACAGGGCATACGGTAACCAGGCTGCCAATTTTGCCACCGAATCCCTGATGGATATGGCTGCCGGAGAACTCGGCATCGACCCGCTTGAACTGCGCTTAAGGAACTGTACCCGCGAAGGAGATACAACCGTGCACGGCCTGCAGATTGAAAGCTGTGCCCTTTCCTCCTGCCTGCAGGAAGCCGCTAAAGAAATCGGCTGGGGTTCTAAGAAAGAAGGGCGCGGATACGGGCTCAGTGCGGCTATTCATGCCAACGGAAGCCTGGTGTTTGATAAAAACTTCAGGGGCTCCTCCGCCCTGGCCCGGCTGGAGCTTGACGGAAGGGTAACAATATTTACCGGCGAACAGGACTACGGCCAGGGGACCCATGCCGCTTTTGCCCTGATTGCCGCCCGGGCCCTTGACCTGGATCCGCAGCTTATTACCGTGCAATCAGGGGATACGTTGAGCTCCCCTTATTCCACGGGAGCCCTGGCTATGCGTCAGACTACTATCGGCGGCAGGGCTGTTCAACTGGCAGCCCGGGATCTGAGAGAGAAAATTACCCGTCTTGCAGCGGAACTGTCCGGCCAACAGGTTGCCCTGGAGAAGGATATCCTGGCCGGGACTTCCGGAGTTCCCCGGGATTTTGCTGCGGTTGCTTACTATTACCATACCCTGACCAGCGGGTTAAACCTGACCGGAGAGGGGAAATTTGTTCCGGGGCCGGCCGACTATGACGAGAGCGGTTATGGAAATATTTCTTTAACCTACTCTTTCGCCGCCCATGCTGCTGAAGTGGAAATTGATCGGGCCACCGGCGCCCTTACTGTTCACCGCCTGGTGGCGGCCCATGACTCGGGGAGAATCGTTAATTACCGCTCGGCATGCGGCCAGGTTTACGGCGGGGTGACCCAGGGAATAGGCATGAGCTGTTATGAAGGTTACCTTTTTGACGGCGGCCGGGTGGCAAACCCTTCATTTGCCGATTACAGGATACCGACTTCGCTGGACGTGCCGGAAATTGTTCCCCTGTTTATCGAAACAGAAGATCCGGCAGGACCTTACGGGTCAAAAGGGATCGGGGAAATAGTGATGGTGCCGGTACTCGGGGCTATTGCCAATGCCGTGGCCGATGCTGCAGGAGCGCGGGTTACCGACCTGCCCCTTACTGCAGAAAAAATATATGAAGCACTAGCCGGATGGGAGTGTGCGGATTGAGCTACCTGGTTGCTACAAGCCTTGAAGAAGCGCTGACTTACCTGCGCGACAGCGGCGGCCGGGCCAGGGTAGTGGCCGGAGCTACAGACCTCTATCTTAAGGATCTGCCCCATAGCCTGGTTGATCTTTCTGCTCTGCCCGGAGCGTCAGTTATTGAAGAAGCAGACGGCCTCATTACCCTGGGAGCCTGTCTTACCCATGCCTCGGCAGCATCTTCTATCCTGATTCTTTCCCGGGCCACTGCCCTGGCCGAGGGCTGCATGGCGATCGGATCGCCCCAGATCAGAAATATTGCCACCCTGGGCGGCAATGTCGTCAATGCCGCCCCGGCAGCTGATGCTGCGGTAGCCCTGGTAGCGCTGGGGGCCTCTGCTGTCCTGGTAGATACCGGCGGGCGGAGCAGGGAAGAGGCGGTGGAGGATCTGTATGTTATTTTTAACCGTTCTGCCGTTGACAGTACTTCTGAAATCCTGCTTAAGCTGACGATCAAGTCCTGCGGGACGGGTGAGGGTTCCGCGTTTACCCGCTTTGCGCCGCGCCGGGCGCTTTCCCTGCCCCTGGTCAATGCCGCCGCCAGGGTCAGAATTGAAAATGGCTGTTTCCGGGAAGTAAGGCTTGTGGTTGCCCCGGTTAAACCGGCACCGACCCGCCTGCTTCAGACTGAAGCGATGCTGGAAGGGATGGCCCCCTGTGAGGAGACCTGGCGGTTGGTTGAAAGAGCGGCCTCGGAAGAAGTTGAAGTACGCAGCAGCCTGCTGCGCTGCTCAGCCAGGTACAGAAATCACCTGGTCGGTGTTTTGGCTGCCAGGGTCCTGCAGGCAGCTTCAGAAAGAGCCCGGGAAGAGGAAGGAGTTGACGGCCGGTGAAAAAACAGGTAATTATTTTTCAGCTAAACGGCGAGCCGGCAGAAATCCATATTGATCCGGCGAAAAGTTTGCTGAAGGTAATCAGGGAAGAATTTGGGCTTTACGGCACCAAGGCCGGTTGCGGAAAAGGCGAATGCGGCGCCTGTACCGTGCTGCTCGAGGGACAGGCCGTCAACTCATGCCTTATCCCGGCCGGTAAAATCAATGGCTGCAGTGTGGAAACGATTGAGAACCTTTCCAGGGGAGAAGATATTCATCCTCTTCAGAAAGCGTTTGCCGAAAAAGGGGCGGTGCAGTGTGGCTTCTGCACACCCGGTATGATCATGTCGGCCTATGCTTTTTTAAAAAGCAACCCCCGGCCGCAGCCCCCGGAGGTCAGGACTGCGATCAGCGGGAACCTCTGCCGCTGTACCGGCTATAAACAGATCGAAGCGGCAATTCTGGCTGCTGCCCCTGAAATGGATAAAGAGAACAAGGGCTGATCTTTAACCGGGAGCTTTGCCGGAAAGCCCGGAACTAATGGGGCAGCAGGCATTGGAAGGGTTCCGTAATTTACGATAATTGCAGAAAAGGAGCATGGTTAATGTATGTAAACAAGTTGGCCCGGAGTACGATGGGCCTGAATATTATGACTGAAGACCAGGTTGAACGCATCCACAACGGAACCCTTTATATCCTGGAGCGGGTGGGGGTTAAAGTGTTCGAACCGGAATCGCTTGAGCTGCTGAGCGGCGGCGGGGCGCAGGTTGACGGTAACCTGGTTAAAATTCCGTCCTGGATGGTCCAGGATGCCCTCCAATCAGCGCCCGGTATTGTTTCCCTGGCCGCGAGAGACGGGTCGCCGGCTATGACCCTGGAAAAAGGGAGGATATACTACGGCTCGGGTTCGGAAGTCCCCTTTACAATTGACCTGGAAAACGGGAAGCGCCGGAAAGTGCTCAGAGACGATGTCTGCAATTCCACCAGGCTGATTGACGCTCTTGATAATATTGATTTTGCCATGTCGCTCGGCCTGATTTCCGATGTTCCCGTTGCAAGCTCCGATCTGTACCAATTTGAAGCAATGCTGTTAAACACCACGAAGCCGATCCTGTTTACCTGTTACAACCGCGGCAACCTCGAAACAATAATTAAAATGGCTGCCCTGGCCGCGGGAAGCAAAAAGAAATTAATTGAAAAGCCGAGCCTGGCGCTTTATGCCGAACCGACTTCTCCGCTGGTCCATTCCCGTGAGGCCCTTGAAAAGCTTTTAACCTGCGCTGCGGAAAGGATACCTTTAATTTACGCTACTACGCCTATGCTTGGCGCAACCGGGCCCGTTACGGTGAGCGGTTCTGTCGTGGTAGCCAATGCCGAAATATTATCAGGGCTTGTTATCCACCAGCTTAAATCAAGGGGCGCTCCATTCATCCATGGGGGCGGCATACCACCGATGCACATGGGCACATCAATCTGTTCGTACGGAGCACCGGAACGCGACCTGGGCTGCATGGCGCTGGTCAGGTTATCTCAGCATTACCGTCTGCCCTCATTTACGACCGCCGGCTGTACCGACGCCCAGGTTTTTGATCAGCAGGCCGGTATGGAAGCCGGCTTTAACCTGCTTGCCGCGGGAATGGCCGGAGGTAACCTGATTCATAACCTGGGCTACATGGGAGTGGGGATGACTTCCTGCCTGGAACACCTGTTGCTCTGCAGCGAAGCTGTCGGTGCGGTAAAGCATCTGCTGCGCGGTGTTGATGTCAGCGAAGAAGCTATGGCCCTGGACTTAATTGAAAAAGTCGGACCGGGTGGTCATTACCTGGCTGAAGAACACACCATGCGGCATTTCCGGGACGAGCTTTATTTCCCGCCGACCCTGAGCCGGAAAAACTACGACGCCTGGAAGCTTGAAGGCGCTAAAACATTTGGCCAAGCGGCTAATGAGCGGGTCAGAAATCTTTTGGAATGCCACAGGCCCGATCCCCTGCCGGCGGAAGTGGAAAAGGAAATACAAAACATACTCCTGCAGCGGGATACGGAAACAGCATAATAAGAAGCACAGCATATATTTAGGGAGGCAGCTATATTGATTAACAGCAAAAATCACCGCAAGCAGATGGGCCTGGTTAACCTGACTTCTACCCAGATGGAGCAGCTGCACCTTGCCGCCCTGAACATTCTTGAACAGGTCGGTGTTAAAGTATGCGAACCGGAAGCGCTGGAACTCCTGCGGGCTGCGGGAGCAAGGATCAGCGGTGACCTGGTTAAAATCCCAAACTGGATGGTCCAGCATGCCCTGCAGACTGCGCCCTGCACCATTGCCATATATGACAGGGGCGGCAGCAGGGCGATGATCCTGGAAAAAGAAAAAATATATTTTGGGACCGGTTCCGATACGCCATATATCATAGATATTGATACCGGCCGGAGGCGGAAGGCGGTTAAACAGGATACAATTAATGCCACGATTATCACCGATGCTCTGGAAAACATTGATTTTGTTATGTCCATGGCCCGGGCTTCGGACGTACCCGGAACCAGGACTGACCGGCACCACTTTGAGGCGATGACATTAAACAGTACCAAGCCGATCATTTTCGATGCTCACAACCGGCAGGGGCTGCTTGACATCATCGAAATGGCTGCCCTGGCCGCAGGCGGCAGGGAAAGGCTTACCGAAAAACCCTACATCATTCATTACACCCAACCGAGCTCGCCTCTCGTGCACACCGGGGATGCCCTGCAAAAACTGCTTACCGCAGCCGGGGAGAGAATTCCCGTTGTTTATGCCGCGGCAGTGATGTGCGGAGCCACCGGCCCGGTCACGACAGCTGGCGCTATTGCCCAGGCCAACGCCGAGGTGCTTTCCGGCCTGGTCATCCACCAGCTTAAAGCCAGGGGCGCGCCGTTTATTTACGGCGGCGGCACCCCTTCGTTAAATATGATTACCTCGGTTTGTTCTTACGGGGATCCGCAGAGCCTGCTCGGCTGGATTTCCCTGGTTCAAATGGCCAATTACTATAACCTGCCCAACTTTACCCTGGCCGGATGCAGCGACGCTCACACATTCGATCAGCAGGCCGCCCTGGAAGCAGGCTTAAGCCTGCTTATAACCGGGCTGGCCGGCGGGAATTTAATCCATGATCTTGGTTATATCGGGGCCGGTTTGACCTGCAGTCTTGAATACCTGGTTCTATGCAACGAGGGAGCCGGAATGGTCAGGTATATAACCGGGGGTGTGGATATTAACCACGATACCCTGGCGCTCGACGTGATTGAACAGGTCGGGCCGGGCGGACATTTCCTGACCGAGCAGCATACCCTTGATCATTTCAGGAGCCAGATGCATTTTACGAGGCTGTTAAACCGCAATACATACGATAACTGGCGGGCTGCAGGGTCAAAAGGCCTCGACCGGAGCACTAATGAAATGGTTAAAGAGATCCTGCAGTGGCACGAAGTGCCTCCCCTGGCGCCGGAAACCGAAAAGGCGATTAAAGAGCTGGCTCTCGGGCCTGAGGGCTAAACTGAACTGGCCTGATTCCTGAATGGTTGTTATAATTGTAGACAGAAGATGCCTGATCTGAGTTTTCCTGTTTTTCACCGGATGGAAATTAACTTTACCGCTTCTGCCGGTACATTAAATATAATTGGCCGGCAAGACTTATTATACCCGCCGGGGTCGGGCAAAAATATTAAGAAAGCTAAAAGTTAGGAGATTATACTATGCTTAAAGAGCTGACAGTGGAAGAATTTGTGCGCGAGGTTGCTTCTTCATCTCCTGCCCCGGGAGGCGGATCCGTAGCTGCCCTGGCCGGAGCCCAGGCGGCAGGCCTGTTATCCATGTACTGCAACCTCAGCCAGAATCGTTCAAAGCTTGGCGATTTAGTGGACATGCTCCACCAGGCCGGCGAAGAAGCCCGTTTTTTAATGACCAGGCTGACAGAAGCCATTGACGAGGATACCGTGGCTTTTAACCAGGTTATGGATGCTTACCGGCTGCCCCGGGAAACAGCCGAAGAGAAAGCGGCACGGAGTAAAGCTATCCAGGAAGCAGGAATCAGGGCTGCTGAAATCCCCCAGCAGACAGCGCGCGGGAGCCTGCGGGTCCTTTCGCTGATCGGCGAAGTTGCTGCCAGGGGGAACCCGTCCGCTATAACTGACATTGGCGTCGCCAATTTACAGGCTTTTGCAGGAGTTGCAGGCGCCTGCTACAACGTCAGGATTAACCTGGGTATGATCTCCGATCAAAGAATTGTCGAAGAACTGCAGGCAGAAGTTAATGCCATTATGGAAGAGGGACAGAATTTATATGAAAAAAACCGCGAGCTGATCGAAAAAGAAATTTAGCGAAAGGGCTGGTTCGATGAGCGATCTCTATGCGAAAATTGACAACTCGTCGCTGTTAATGTTCCTATTCTACCCGCGCCGTCAACACGGCAAACCTCCCGAAGGCGCTTTTGACCTGAAAGTTCCCGTTGACGATGGCATATCAATTACCTGCCGTGCCTACAGGGGTCGTGACCAGATGCCCTGGATTCTTTACTTTCACGGCAACGGTGAAGTGGTAAGCGATTATGACGCTATAGCTCCGCTTTATAACCGGCGCGGTTTAAACCTGCTGGTAGCAGATTACCGTGGGTACGGCGCAAGTGACGGGAAACCGACTTTTACAGATATGATCGGCGATGCAAAGCTTATACTGGATTATGTTTCCAGTGAAAAGCAGGGCATCGGTGACCGTGGCGGCTGGTATGTAATGGGACGTTCCCTGGGCAGCATTTCAGCCCTGGAACTGGCAGCCAATTACCCGGAAAAAATTAAGGGACTGATTATTGAAAGCGGGTTTATCAGTGTAGCGGGATTAATCCGGCACCTGGGCCTTCCCTCCCCGGGTGGCCTTGACCTGCTGGAAGAGGAATATCGCAGGCTGACAGGGCAAATCAGACAACCGGCCCTGGTTATCCACGGCGAACGCGATCGGCTGGTTCCTTATGAACAGGGCCGGGAGTTGTTCGACAGCCTTGGTTCAGGTAACAAGGAAATGGTTGTCATTCCCGGTGCGGACCACAACGATATAATGTACGTGGACTCTGAAAAGTATCTTGAGGCAGTCGAAAAATTTATCTCCGCCAGTCAGGGCCTGCCTGATTAGAATAGAAGGAGGATTTTAAATGAAAATAAAAGATATCATGACTACCGATGTAATAACTGTTTCCACCGGTGATTCAGTAGAGCACTGTGCCAGGCTTTTGCAGGAAAATGATATCAGCGGTCTGCCTGTCCTGGATGATAACGGCAAAGTGGCCGGGATAGTAACTGAAGGCGATTTAATCAGGAGGGCGTCAAGAATTAAAGCCCCCGGGTACCTGGAAATACTGGGCGGACTGATATACCTGGGCAGCCCGAAGAAATTTGTTGATGAACTACAGCGCGCCATGTCTTATGAGGCAGGCCAGTTGATGAGTAAAGATGTCATCTCCGTCGGGCCCGATGATACGGTTGAGAAGGCGGCAACCCTCATGGTAGACGAAGGGGTAAACAGGCTGCCGGTCATTGATGAGCAGGGCGAACTGGTCGGGATTATTTCCCGGCGCGACATCATGGGCTGCCTTTACAGCGAATAACTGGAAAGCGGTGGTGTTTGCTGTATGCCAGCAAACAGGGTAAAAGTAACCCTGGCCGGCTCCCTGGTTAATTTCTGCCTGGGAATATTTTATGCCTGGTCAGTATTTGCCGATGGCCTGATTACAGAACTGGGCTGGTCCAGGTCGGAGGCGATGATTCCTTATACCCTGGAATTGCTGGTCTTTTCTGTGACCATGATGTTCGGCGGCCGCTTTCAGGATCGCTTCGGACCCAGCCGTGGAATCCTTTTCAGCGGCATTTTCACCGGCCTGGCCTTGGTTTTATGTGCCTTAACAGCCCACCCTCCCGGCATTGCCCTCTCTTTCGGCATTATCTTCGGCGCAGCTGCCGCGTTTGGCTATTCTGCAGTAACCCCCGCTGTTCTCAGCTGGTTTCCCGTAGAAAAAAGAGGACTGGTAACAGGTTTTATCCTGATGAGCCTTGGTGCGGCTGCCCTGATCTGGGCGCCGGTAATAAACCTGCTGCTAGTACATGTCGGGGTTCTAAATGCTTTTATGATTTGCGGCGTTTTTTTATTTATTACGATTACAGCTGCTTCCAGGGCAATTAATAAAGCTCCATCTGCTGAAGAGATGGGCAGCGCGAAGCAAGCCGGGATTATTCCGGAGCCGGAAAAGGTCGGAAAAATCTGGCGCCGTTTTTTTCGCAATCCAACTTTTCGGGTTCTCTGGCTGATGGTCGGCCTGTCAAGCGGAATCGGGTTTATGTTTATCGGTCACCTGGTGCAAATTGCCGAGCTTAATTTCAACGTGCCCTGGGGTTATGCGCTGGTATCGCTTTTTGCCCTGACCAACGCCCTGGGCAGGCTGACAGGCGGAGCGCTCTGTGACCGTATCGGCTTTGTCGGCAACCTGAAAACAGCGCTTTACTTTATGGTGACAGCGATGCTGTTATTCTTAAGCGGCCTGGGCTGGCCGGCCCTGGTTGCGGCAACCGTTTTGCTGGGTTTAAGTTACGGCAGTCTTTACACTTCATTTCCCGTTATAGTCGCGAAAATATTTGGGCTGGAAAACTTTGGCCTCCATTACGGAATGGTCTTTACATCGATCGGGATTGTCGGCAGCCTGGGTCCCCTGGTTGCCGCATTTTTAGCCGACCTGGCCGGAAGTTACTACCCGGCCTTCATCATTGGCATAACAGCCGCCCTGCTCTGTTTCTACCTGGTGAAAGTCCTGGAGACAAAAGCGGGCCGGGGTACTGGTTAAATTCCTGCTTGAAAATAACGGAAAATTATCTTTATTGACCTGTGGTTTCCATGCCCTTCCGGTTAACTGAAAGCGAACCGGGGCAGAAAAGGCGCTTGATTGTAATGTTTCCGCAGGGTTTTAGCTGGGAAAGTTTTTAACATGCTTCTGCACCGGTTTGGAACTTTATGTTATGATAAAGAGTAAGAATACAGCAAAGAATTATTATACTCGGAGGCGTTATCGTTTTGAATAAATACAGGCTGGCTGCCCTGGCCGTTGTTGCCCTGGCAGTCATTGGAGTTATCTATTTTACAGGTCCGGGTTTGTTTCCCGGGGAGGAAAGAGAACAGGGCGGCATTGAGGGGGCTGTTGGCAACAATGGGCCTGCAGGCGTGGAGACTGACCGGGATGGCGGTTTCAAACCTG
Organism: Syntrophomonadaceae bacterium; assembly: GCA_007130585.1. Taxonomy (GTDB): domain Bacteria; phylum Bacillota; class Dethiobacteria; order DTU022; family DTU022; genus T3SED10-7. The sequence goes on from SLSE01000092.1 coordinate 22,216, forward strand.
CCGATGATCCCCATGCATCTTTTGTTGAAGCTCGCAGCGCCGGCCTGCCGGTTGTGCTGAAGTTTTATGCCCGCTGGTGAAGCGCCTGCGTAATGATGGAGCCCGTGATCATGGCTCTGGAGGAGCATTATGCAGGCGAGGTGGCCTTTATTGTCGCCGACCTGGACCAGCCTGAAACAGAAAGGCTGCTTGAAGATTTCACTGTCTTATATATTCCCGCTTTCTTTTTTATTGACCGGAACGGGAATGTAGTTGCAGAAGAAGCCGGAGCGTTTAGTTTTGATGAAATGACCGCCCGGGTTGATCCCCTGCTGGCGGGAACGGGCAGTGAAACTGCCCTGTCACGTTTGGAGTACTTTTTTTCTGTGACACTGCCCCGGGTCATTGAACAGAGATCTTTTATAACCCTGGTCCTGGTTTTTGCCGGCGGCCTGCTGACCAGTATCAGCCCCTGTATTCTTTCCATGGTTCCTTTACTGGTCGGATATATCGGCGGTTATGGTGAAGGTCCCCGTTCCAGGGGTTTTTTCCTTTCTTTTTCCTTTGTAGCCGGACTGGCATTTACTTTCTCGGTCCTGGGTTTTGCTGCCGCTTATTTCGGCCGGGTTTTCGGCCGGGTTGATGCAACCTGGTACTACATCCTTGCTGCAGTGGCTATTATCATGGGCCTGCAGCTTCTGGGGGTATTGACCTTTAACCTGCCGGGTCTGAAAAAGATCCCGCTTAAAAAAGCAGGTTACGGCGGACCCCTGGTGACGGGCATGCTTTTTGGCCTGGTTGCATCTCCCTGCGCTACTCCTGTTCTGGCTGTAATAATAACCTATGCCGCCGTGCAGGCCGAACCATTCTATGGCAGCGGGCTGCTTTTTATCTACGGGATAGGCCATGGGATTCCGCTTTTGGCAGCCGGAACCTTTACCGGGTTGGCCAGGAACCTGCCTGGAATAAACAGGTATACTCACTATCTCAGTTACCTGAGCGGTTTTATACTGGTTATCCTCGGCCTTGTCCTTTTAGCCTGGGTTAACTGGCAGTAAGGAAAAGACCGCCTGAATTAATTCAAAGGAGTTGATCTTTGAAGATGGAAGTGAATATCGTTGTTGGAGGGGCTGCCGGGCAGGGAATGGATACCGTTATGAACCTGCTTGGCAAAGCCCTGGTCAGGGAAGGTTACGGTTTAATCTATAGCAAGGATTACATGTCACGGGTCAGGGGCGGCCACAATTTTTCCCGGCTGCGCATCGCTGAAGGAAAGCCGTGGTCGCCGGTTGAGTCAATTGATGTCCTGGTAGCCCTGAATGAAGAGACTTACGAAATACATCACGAGAACCTGGACTCTTCGGGGAAGGTAATCTTTGATCCCGGGGAATTTTCCCTGCCCGAAGAAGAGAGCAGGGGAATTCCTGTTGAACTGGAGGACCTCGCCAAAGAAGCGGGCGGAAAGGTCATGGCTAACACGGTTGCCGTGGGGGCGCTCCTGGTACTGCTCGGCCTGGAAAGCGGCACAGTGGAAGAGCTGCTTAAAGAAACCTTTGCGGATAAAGAGGGGATGGTCGAAAAAAATATTAAGGCCCTGAAAGCGGGTATGGATACTGCTTCCCGCCACTGCAGCGCCTGTTTCTCCATGCCCCAAAAAGACGAAGACGGCAAAAAACTCTTTATCGACGGAAACCAGGTCCTGGGTATGGCGGCGCTGGCCAGCGGATGCCGTTTTTTGTCTGCCTATCCGATGACCCCGTCCACCGGAGTTATGAATTACCTGGCGGCAAAAAGCAGGGATTACCCCGTGGTGGTAGAGCAGGCTGAAGATGAAATTGCCGCCATTAATATGGCTCTCGGGGCTTCTTATGCCGGAGTGAGGGCTATGACGAGTACCTCGGGCGGGGGTTTTTCCCTGATGGTGGAAGGGCTTTCCCTGGCCGGTATGATAGAGCAGCCATTGGTTATAATTCTTGCCATGCGGCCCGGCCCGGCAACCGGACTGCCCACACGTACCGAACAGGGCGACCTGGAATACGCTATTCACAGCGGGCACGGGGAGTTTCCGCGGGCGGTACTGGCCGCTTCTTCACATGAAGACGCTTTTTACAGGTTAAACAAGGCCTTTGAATTGGCCGACCGCTACCAGACTCCCGTTATTTTTCTATCCGACCAGAATTACGCGGACACCCACCGTTCCGTGGAGCCATTTGATTTCAGCAGGGTAAGTTACAACCGGCATCTGGCGGAAGAGGGGCAGTATGAAAAACCTTATAAAAGGTACCGGGTTACGGAGAGCGGCATATCACCGCGCGCCCTGCCGGGGCAATTTGAAGATGAAGTGGTCCTGGTGGACAGCGATGAGCACGATGAAAAAGGAAACATCATCGAAGGAGCAGAACAAAGGACGACGATGGTTGACAAAAGGATGCGGAAACTTGCAGGGCTGGCAGGAGAAATGGATGAACCTGATCTTTACGGAGAACCGAACCCTGCGACACTATTGATCGGTTTTGGTTCCACCTACGGGGTGTTGCGCGAAGCTGTTGATGCCCTGTCAGAATCGGGAATGAAAATAGCGATGCTTCATTTCAGCGATATCTGGCCCCTGCCGGTAAAAAGGCTTAACGAGATGCTGGCGGATGCGGAAAAAAGCTTCTGCGTGGAGAATAATTCAACAGGCCAGTTTGCTTCAATAATCCGCCGCGAGACCGGGCTGTCGACAGACCACTTAATTCTCAAGTATAACGGGCGGCCCTTTACGGCCCGTGAAATAATTGCGGAGGTGGAAAATAATGTATAAAGCTGAAGATTACCTGGCCGGCGAAATTGCCTGGTGCCCGGGCTGCGGCAACTTTTCTATCCGTGAGACCCTGTCTGAAGCCCTGGCTGAACTGGAACTGGCGCCGCATGATATACTGATCTGTTCCGGGATTGGACAGGCGGCCAAGATAGCCCACTATATTAACGCTAACGGCTTTAACGGCCTGCACGGCAGAGCGCTTCCTCCCGCCCTTGGCGCCCGTGTCGCCAATAAAAACCTGAAAGTTATAGTCGAGTCGGGCGACGGAGACAGCTATGGCGAAGGGGGTAACCACCTGATCCATAATATCCGCCGCAACCCTGATATTGCCCACTTTGTACACAATAACCAGATTTACGGGCTGACCAAGGGGCAGGCCAGCCCGACCAGCGATCAGGGCATGGAAACAGGCGTCCAGGTAGAGGGAGTTTCCGTCCCTCCTCTTAACCCGCTTTCCCTGGCCCTGGCCCTCAATGCCGGCTTTGTGGCCCGCTGTTTTACGGGGGAAAAGGAACACCTCAGGGAAACAATGAAAGCGGCAATTAACTTTGAAGGGTATGCCCTGGTCGATATCCTGCAGCCCTGCCCGTCATTTAACAAGGTCAACACGCACGGTTGGTACAAAAACAGGGTTTACTTCCCGGAGATTGAAGACCCGCAGGACTGGTCAGCGGCAATGGAGCTTTCCCGCCAGTGGGGCGATAAAATACCCCTGGGCATTTTTTATAACAAGCCCCGGTCCACCTTTGAAGCATCTCTCGGGGCCCTGGAGGGCGAACCCCTTGCTTTCAGATCATTCGATCCTCAATCTGTTGCCGGCGCCCAGGATGAATTCTTTTAAGGGTGGTTTTAACAGTGAACAGTACTAAAAACGGCGGAGAACATCTCTGCCGGAAGTGCTCAAAAAAAGTTTTGCCTGAAGAAGTTGTTTTTCACGGAATCAGGGAGGGCTATTCAGCGGCCTATTTCCCTCTTTTTCACTTTGAAAAAGTGCCGCTGTGCCCCGCCTGTCTTACCCGCCAGCGCAAAACAGACTTTTTTGAGAAGGGGCTGGCTGTTGTTGCCCTGGCAATAGTGGGATACTTTATGATCATCGGCTTTGTGGCCCTGTTCGGATCATCAGGACTATAATTGCGGAGGTACAGATGTTTTTCATAAAAACATTCGGGAACAAAACAGTAAAGGAACTGCGAAAAAAACAGGGGCTTACAGCACAGGAACTATCATACATTGTTAAAGTAAACAGCGGATTAATCAGGAAGATCGATCATTTCAAAATAAAAAATGTTCCAGAACCCCTGAAAAGTAAAATCGAGCCGGTTTTGAGAGGCCGTTAGCAGGCAGGAAAAAATTAAATTATGTTGAATTTACAATTAATGCAGAACATTCGAAAAGAGGTGCCG
>SLSE01000199.1 GCA_007130585.1 Syntrophomonadaceae bacterium
ACCAGTTTTACAAACCCTTCAGTTTTGGCGGCTGCCAGGGCCCTCCCCTGGTAAGCAAAGGGAAATCTCTGGATCTTTATTTTGTAGCCGGCTTCGGAAGCTTCATTTTCTCCCATCCCCACAGATGCTATCTCCGGGTCGGTAAATACGGCAAAAGGCATTAAGCGCCCTTCATAGCTGACATCTTTGCCTTCGAGCAGGTGGCGCGATAGAAGCAGGCCGTCATTCCAGGCCCGGTGCGTAAACATCATTCCCCCGGTGGCATCCCCGATCGCCCAGACTCCCGGAGCGCTGGTTTTAAACCCGGAGTCAATCTTAACAAAACCCCTGCTGTCGGTATTGACTCCTCCTTTTTCAACTTTTAACAGATCGGTATTCGGTGTCCGCCCGGTGGCAATCAGAATTTTTTCTGCCGTATAATGCACAGCCTGCCCTTCGTTTTGATCCAGGGCATAGCAGAGAGAGCCGTCCCGGCCAACCACGGTTATTTCAGACCCCGTTTTGATCTTAACTCCTTCTTCCTTAAGCAGTTCTTCAATTTCCGCAGAAATTTCTTCCTCGAGAATTGGCCCAACCCGCCTGTTGCGCTGCAGGATGGTTACCTCCACGCCGAGCCGCCTGAACATCTGGGAGAACTCCAGGGCAATCACCCCGCCGCCGATAATCAACATACTCCGGGGAAGCTCCTCCATTTCCATTGCCGTGGTGGAAGTCAGGCAATTAACTTCTTTCAGGCCGCTGATCGGGGGAATGGCAGAGCGGGCCCCGCAGGCAATTACTATCTTATCAGCTGTAATAATTTCTTCGTTTATACTGATTTCACGCGGAGCGCTAAAAGAAGCAACGCCCTCGAAAAGGGTGATATTGTCATTACCCTCTACATTTTTACGTGAGCGGCCGCGGATCCGACCGACCAGCTTGTCCTTGCGTTCCCGCATTGCCGGCCAGTCGGCTTGCGGAGGTTCGGTTATCACGCCGTAATCTGCCGCCTTCCTCACTTCGTTCATAACCCTGGCAGACTGGATCAGGGTTTTCGAAGGGATGCATCCGACATTAATACAGGTGCCCCCAAGATGGCTGTATTCAATTAAAGCTGTTTTCCAGCCTTTACCGGCAGCCCTGTGCACCACATTGGTTCCGGCTGAACCGCTTCCAACTACAATCAGGTCAAACTTTTTCAATTTGATCAAACCTCCGCGCCGTTTTGACTTGAATTATATCCCTGAACAGTCTTCGTAGCCTGCAGCAACTTTATAGCTGACCGGCAAGCGTAAAACCACGGGCTATCGTTTGCCCTGTCCGGCCATAAAATAGCCGGCCAGGGCGGCGGTCACCGGAACAGCGGCGATTAAACCGATGCTGCCGGCTATGCCCCGGACAAACTCGGTGGCTATTAAATCCATGTTAATCACTTTCAGCCAGTCAATCTCGTAACCCATCACCAGCAGCAGCATCGGCGTTGCCGCACCGACATAAGCCAGGATCAGGGTATTGGCCATCGTGCCCATAACATCGCGGCCAACATTTAACGAGCTGGTAAATAGTTCACGGAAGTGAATATCGGGACAGGCCTGCTTTATTTCCGCCGCCGCTGAAGCAACCGACATGCCGATATCAATAATGGCGCCGAGTGAGCCGATAATGATCCCGGCAAAAAGGAGGCCCCGGAAATCAATATTTTGATCCATGAAGTACAGCATTTGCGCTTCATGGGTGCCAAAACCGGTTAACTGGGCCAGGCTGCCGGCCCAGAAAGCCATGAGGCCGGCCACGATCACCCCGGTTACAGTACCCAGGATAGCTACCAGGGACTTAATATTAAACCCGCCGATTACCAGCAGCGTAAAGGTTATCGCCAGGCTGGCTGTAACTATGGCCAGTAGGATGGGGCTGTAACCGAGCAGCAGCAGGGGCAGAAGGCCCCCGAAGATCAACAAAATTGTTACACCCAGGGTGATAATCGTTTTGACGCCTTTCATTCTGCCGACGATCAAAAGGCCCAGGATAAATACACCCACCAGGTAATAAACGCCGCGGTCCCGGGCCATATCCTGGACGTAAGCCTGCTCAAAGGACCCTTCTTCCCCGATCGTGACGACAATCACTTCCTGGCCTTCCTCGAGCAAAAAATCGTAAACGGGGTCGCCCTGAAAAAAGGTATTGACAATGGTAATTTCTTCACCGGCATAAGGACCGCTGGTCAGGCGCACCAGCAGTTCCTGCTCAATAACTGTATAGTACTGGTGTTCTTCTTCCTGTGTTTCGTTAACCGCTTTAACTACGCCCCGGTAAAAGTGTTCTTCCGTTTGCAGATCCTCATAGATTGATTCCCCGGGATCCTGGTCAAACTGCGCTGCCGCGGGCAAGGCTGCTGCCGCTGCCAGCACCAGGGCAAAAATTAAATGCTTTAACACCTGTAAACCTCCTGGAGTTATAAATTAATTCTCTCTTAGTTGATCAGCGTCCCACAAACAACTGCGTGTAGTAATGGCTGCCGTCATTTTTTACCTGGATTCCGATCCCGATACGGGTAAAGTTTCTGCCAAGGATATTTTTCCTGTGCCCGGGAGAACCCATCAGCGAGTTGTGGGCGGCCCTGACACTGCCGTTAGAATTCATGGCCAGGTTTTCGCCCGCCGTCCGGTAACTGATGCCGTGATGGTTGAGCAGCCCCCCCAGATCCCCGTAACGGGGAGAAGTGTGGCTGAAATAATTGTTGTTGATCATATCCCTGCTTTTATTCCTGGCCGCTGCGGTCAGCTGGGTGCACAGGGTAAGCGCCGGGAGGCCGGCCTCCTGCCTGGCCCTGTTAACCAGGGAAAGCATTTCCATTTCCTTATGGCTGCCCGCTACGACCTGTTCGGCCCGGGCCGCTTTCACCCTTGCCTCTTCTTCTGCTTCACGTTCTTCCGCCAGCAGGCGCCAGTATTCCTCTTTTTCCTTTAATATTTCGTCCTTGTCGGGGCCGTATACATGGGCGGAAAATTCGATCGGTTCTTCTTCGAGTTCTGGAGCGGTTTCCTCAAACGTTCCGCTGCCCCCGATTATATTGCCGAAGGGAGCGGCGCTTTCGCTGTCGGCAAAGTAAAGCAGCCCGGGCATAAACAGGATCATGACTACAAAAAAACATATAAATAAGCTCCTGTTAATACCGGTCAAAACAGCGCACCTGCCTCTAACTGCCTGTTTTCTTCAAAGACTGCAGGACATCCCGTTTATACTTCACCGTATTTACCCGGTATTCCTGCCCGCAGCCGGCCGGTAATTAGAGCCCGGCAGTAAAACCTTTTCTTATTTTACACTATTTATTACCATGCGGTGCAAATGCGAATCTGCTTGTGTTATGATAGTTATCAGTTGCCCGAAAAGCAATTTGCCGAACAGGAGGATAAGTGATGAGCGAATGCGTCTTTTGCAACAAAGAAAACCTTGAAATAGTGGCGGAAAACAGGCTGGCCCTGGCTTTTTACGACAGCTGCCCGGTTAGCAAGGGTCACATTCTCGTTATTCCCAGGCGTCACGTGGAAACCTATTTCGACGCCTCTTTTGAAGAACACAATGCCATCAGCAGGCTGGTTTTTAAGGTTAAACAGTACCTGGGAAAAAAATATAGCCCCGATGGTTTTAATATCGGAGCCAATATCGGCCACTGCGCGGGCCAAACAGTATTTCATTTTCACATCCACGTCATTCCCCGTTACGAAGGCGACGTAGAGGATCCCCGCGGCGGGGTCAGGAAGGTTATTCCCAGCCGCAGTCACCATCTAAAGTGCAAGAAGCAGGATCTCCACTAGCATTTAAAGCATAATCCAGGGCAGCCAGCAGGTAAGTGAAGCCTGTCGGATAACGTTCAAGCTTCTCACTCTGCCCGGCGATCAGGCTTTCACCCCATTCGGCCATATCATCTTCCTGCTGCATTCTGCCCAGCTGCAGCAGGTTCATGGCGGCAACTGAAAGGCCCGAGGGAGTAGCCCCGTCGTAAGCATCGGCTTCGACGCCAAAATCTTCGGGAGCATCGTCCAGCACGCTGTAGCGGAGGGCGCCGGAGGCGGCGCTAAAAAGCTCAAGCATCTCGCTGCTTAACCGCACTGCTTTCTCAATGTATTCCTGATCGTTTCCTGCCCGGTAAATTTCTATATAACCCCAGGCCATATTGGCATAGTCATCAAGAAAAGCGGGAATGGCCGCTTCTCCGTCCCGGTAACGCCTCAGCAGGCGTCCTTCCGGGGTTACCATTTCTTTCTCAATAAAGTCTGCCGCCGCAATTGCCGCTTTCAGGTAGGCAGGTTCTTTCAGGATATTTGCTCCCCTGGCCAGGGCGGCGATCATCATGCCGTTCCAGGAAGCCAGGATCTTGTCGTCGCGAAAAGGCCTTTCCCGCCTGCTGCGCGCAGTATACAGTTTCCGGCGGACCTCTTCCAGGACCCCGGAGAATTCTTGCCGGGTAAAGCCGTGCCGTGAAGCAACGTCCGCGTCATCCTGAGCGCGGAACAGGACACTGCTGCCGTCTTCGAAATTTCCTGCTTCTGTTACCCCGTAATATTCGGCAGCCAGCCTGCCCCGCTCTTCACCGAGGACTTCCGTGAGCTCGCCGGGGCGCCAGACATAAAATGTTCCCTCCCGCCCTTCAGTGTCCGCATCTTCGGCGGCGTAAAACGCTCCATCAGGCGATGCCAGTTCGCTTAATACGTAACTGAATATTTTACGGGTAAAAACAGCCATTTCTTCCTCGCCTGATGCCCTGTAGGCTTCCAGGGCAGCCAGGGAGGCCAGGGACTGGTCGTAAAGCATCTTTTCAAAATGGGGCACCAGCCATTTTTCATCAACCGAATAGCGGTGCAGACCATACCCGACCTGGTCAAAAATGCCTCCGCGGTGCATAGCCCGGATAGTATCAACCACCATATTCAGAGCCTCCTGGTCGCCGGTACGCCTGAAACGGCGCACGAGAAAGATCAACTGGTGAGGGGCGGGAAACTTCGGAGCCTGCCCAAACCCGGCATACTCGCTGTCATAGCTGTCTTTAAGGTGCGCCACTGACTGTTCGAGAAGATCTTCGCCCGGCAGTTCCCGTTTTAAGCCGGACCCTGCTTCTTCAGGAGACGTAGTCATCTGCTGCAGGGCAGCGGTAAGATCATCACCTGCTTTGACTACCCTGTCCCGGTCTTTTTTCCAGTACTCGCTCAGCCTCGGGAGGATTTCCATCAAACCCCTGATCCCGTAGCGGGAATGCTTGGGAATAAATGTAGCTGCGTAAAAAGGTTTCTTTTCGGGGGTCAGGAACACGGTCAGGGGCCAGCCTCCCTGGCCGGTCAGCGCCTGGCAGGCAGCCATATACTTCTGGTCCAGGTCGGGCCTTTCTTCCCGGTCAACCTTAATCGGGACAAAATGTTTATTGATAACTTCCGCTGCTTCCCGATCCTCAAAAGAATCTTTCTCCATCACATGGCACCAGTGACAGGTTGAATACCCGATACTTAAGAAAACAGGCTTGTCTTCTTTTTTGGCTTTTTCAAAAGCTTCCTCGCTCCAGGGATACCAGTCAACGGGGTTATAGGCATGCTGCAGGAGGTAAGGGGATTTTTCGTTAATTAAACGATTGGCTTTTTTCTCTTCCGGTTCGTTCATATTTATCATCTCCCGGATAATTTTTATACTAATACCATCCGTATAGTATAAGCATATCATACAAATCCGGGTTTGTTTATCGCGCGGCAGGTTGGACCGGCGGGGTCAATTAAATTACTGACAGCAGCAGGATCCCGGCAATAGTGCCAAAAACGGCTCCGAAGGTTCCAGCCAGGCCGTTGCCCGACTTCTGGGCTCCCGGTATCAGCTCGCCGAAGATAATGTAGAGCATTGCTCCGCCCGCAAAGCCAAGGGCCAGCGACAGGATCAGGGGAGAAATCGCCCCGATAATCGCCCCGGCAAAAGCTCCCAGGCCCATCGGCAGTCCCGCCATGGCAGTATAGAATAATATCCAGCGCAGGCGCATACCACCGGCGCAAAGGGGACAGGCCATGGCCAGTCCTTCGGGAACATTATGAAGGGCGATGGTAACGGCCAGGGTAAAGCCTAGCGCCGGAGAAGCAACATAGCTGGCCCCGATGGCAATGCCTTCTGGCAGGTTATGCATGGCGATCCCCAGGCCCAGGATTGTACCGGCCCTGATGTAGCGCGCCAGCTCCTCGGTAGTCTCGAACAGGTGGAAATGTGGGATCTTCAGATCAATGAAAAGGATAAACAGAGTTCCTATAATAAGCCCTGTAAAAGCAATTAAAAAGCTTCCCGCTTCTACTGCTTCAGGCAGCAGATCGGTAAGCACAATTGCCAGCATAATACCGCCCGCAAAGCCAAGGATAAAGCCAAGCAGCGATTTGCTCGGGTTCTTGACAAAAAGGGCTATAACGGCTCCTGAACCGGTACCAATTACGCCGGCTCCCAGGCCGACCAGGGTGATTTGTAATATGTCGTTCATCTTTGCACTCCTCTTATTTCGTGTATTACTGAACAGCTCACCTGCTTATTATATCTAAAACTGTTCACTCTGCAAAGGTTAGAAAGCGTAAATAAACCCGGTGGCTTAAAACAACCGGGTCCGGTTTAGCATGGTTCCGGCAGCGAGGCTTTGGCAGCGATAAGTCAGCGCTCCTTTCAGGGTCAGAAAACAGTGGGGCAGTTATTTTCAAACTGCCTTATAGTTGTTATCGGCAGAATCTTTTTCTTTTTAAAGGGGTTTTCCCCCGGCGTTTTGTTTGCGCCCGGGAACTTTAAAAAATTTAGCAGCCCGAAAAGAAGCGGAAACCCAGAATGTTTACAGCGTGCCCCGGCAGCGAGCCGCTATTACTTAAGATCGCCCGTCCCCGGGCTGCACGATCCGGTACAGGTCCCTGCGCCGGTCTTTGAGCTGGGTTACGGTGCCCGTGCTGCGGTGGCGGCGGACGAGTTCGAGGTCCACCTCGCCGATAACAATAGTTTCGATATTGGCGCTGCACTCGCCGACAATGCCGTCGCGGGCAAAGGTAAAGTCCGAGGGGGAGAATATGCCGGACTGGGCATACATGGTATCGGTGCGGGGCACGTGGGTGAGGTTGCCCACGGTGCCGGAGATAACGGTATAAATTTCGTTTTCCACGGCGCGGGCCTGGGCGCAGTAGCGCACCCGCAGGTAGCCCTGGCGGTCATCTGTGGCGAAAGGACTGAATATAATGCGGGCTCCGCGGTCGACGGCCAGGCGGCAGAGCTCGGGAAACTGGATATCGTAGCAGATCAGGATTGCTATTTTACCGCAGTCGGTATCGAACACTTCCAGTTCCCGTCCGGGCTGAACGGCCCACCAGGTTTTTTCGTCGGGGGTAATGTGCAGCTTGTACTGCCGTTCGATGGTGCCGTTGCGGCGGAACAGGTAGCTGACGTTGTAGATCAGTCCGTCTTCCTCGACAAAATGCGAACCGCCGATTATGTTGATATTGTGCTTGACAGCCAGGGTGCTGAAAAGTTCTATGTACTGCTCGGTATACTCGGCCAGGCGGCGGACCTGGAGGCTGGGCACGCTTTCACCGAGGAAGGAAAGAAGCTGGGTGGTAAAGGTTTCGGGAAAGACAACAAAGTCAGACTCATCCAGGGCCGCTACGTCAACGTAGTATTCGCACTGGCTGGCAAAGGCCTGGAAGGAATCTATTTTCTTCAACATGTACTGCACGGCACAGATCCTGACCGGAAAAGCGCGCATGTAGAGGCGTTTTGAGCGGGGCAGGTAATCGACATTGCTCCACTCGAGAAGCACGGCGTAAGTTTTTGAAGCCTTATCGTCTTCGAGGTAGCGGGGGTTGACCCACTTCAGCTTAAAGCCGTTCAGCAGCTGGAAGCTTAACACGGGATCGAATATTTTTTGCTGGATAACCTGCTGTACGTACTCCGATGCGCTCATTTTATCGGCATAGTTGTGGTAGTTGGGTATGCGCCCCCCGACCAGGAAGCTTTCCAGGTTAAGGCGGCGGACCAGTTCTTTCCGCTTGTCATAGAGACGGGTCCCGATATGCAGGCCACGGAAATCGGGGTGGACCATGATCGCTATGCCGTAGAGATGTTTTCCCTCGGGATCGTGGTTGGTAATGTATCCGTCATCGGTAATTTCATCGAAGGTGTGGCGGTCCTCGTATTCGTTAAAGTCGATGATCAGGCTTGATGAAGCGCCGATAATCCTGCCCTCGTATTCGACACAGATCTGTCCTTCGGGAAATATATCTATATGGCTTTTAAGATGCTCCCTGGTCCACGGTTCCATTTCGGGAAAGCAGGTTTTGGTTAATGCTACTATTTCATCGAGATCTTTTTCCTCCACGTTGCGGATGATAATCCTTTTTTCCATTTTTGAAAGATCGATTTGATCAGACACCGGCCAGGCACCTCCATATTGCGATAGATAGTTTCCCGTCGGGACGGGTAATCTCCTGACTATTTATAAAGGAAATCCTGCCCGGTTATGTAATCCGGGCAGGCAGATTATTTCATGGCTGGAAATAAGTTGACAGATCACCCGGCCCCTGCTAGCT
>SLSE01000226.1 GCA_007130585.1 Syntrophomonadaceae bacterium
CTTCAAACTTTAATTACTTTTTATTATAGTTAACCTCCTGTTTATTGCATCCAGTGAAGCGCGCACTGCAGTTTCCAGTTCATCGCCCCTGTTAATTGCTGTGCCTATAAGCACTTCTTCCTGGTTGTGGAGGCGCAGAAAAACTGCTGCCGCAATAACATTTTGGCCGCTAAAATGTACCTTTTGCACTTCGCCCACAGTCAGCATGCCTTCGATATTCAAGGATTTCTCAACAGCTGACAGGGTGGCGCCTGCGATCAGCCTGAGGCGGTTTTGCCTGGTGTTCGGCCCGCTTAATTTGGCGGTATGTGAGCTGCTTCCGGCATCTATGGTAATCATAATTTCTGCTTTTCCGTTTTCCGCGGTGTAGTTTATGCTCCGGAACCGGAACCTGTTTTCTGCTTCGGCAGGCAGGCTTAATCCTGAATCAAGCTGGGCTACGCTGATTTTCTTGTGATCAAGCTGAACGCCCAGTGTTACCAGCACAGCGGATTCTATATCCCTGACCACCTGCTTGGGAGAACGGGAAGCGTTGGCCAGGACATGGATCTCCAGGATTTCGTCTTCCTGGCAAACGATTCTTCCGGAAACAACTCCCTGGACCTGGGAAATGATAGTTTCTATCTCCTGTATATATTGCGCGTTTTCCTGTTTGATTGCCATCCCCCCTGCGCCAGTATTTTTCCTGCTGCCCGGCCGGGCAGCAACCATTAAGTACACACTAATTATTACTTATTCTAACAAAATAGTAAAATCCCTTTTTTATTTGAAAAATAAATCCACAATTATTAATAAAATCTTAACACTCAGTAAATCCGCAGGCCTCGCATTTCAGGCATCCTTCGGCCCTGATCAGGGCGCAGGTTCCGCAGTCCGGGCATATTTCCAGGGCGGAACTGCCGTTGGCGGGTTCCAGGCCTGTTTCTTCCCGGGCCAGATCCCGGAGAGCCTGTCCGATTGCATCGGGAACGCTCATGATCCTGTTTGGTCCGAATCCGACAGAGCGGGCGCCGCCGATTCCTTCCAGCTGGGTAACGATTTCATCCACGCTTACACCGCAGCGCAGGGCCAGCGATATCAGGCGGGCTATAGCCTCTGTGAAAGCTACGACGTCGCTTCCCGCTTTGCCGATCTGGGCGAAAAGCTCAAAGGGTCTTCCGTCAGCTGAATTGACGGTCACAAACAGGTTGCCCAGGGCTGTTCTGATGCTGGTTGTGCTTCCGCTTAAAGTTTTGGGGCGTTTGGTGGGCTTTAGATTGTCTTCCTCAATGCCGTCCCCTACGTTCAGGACCTGCCTGGTCCTGGAGGCGTCCCGGTAAATTGTAATGCCTTTGCAGCCGGCTTCCCAGGCACTGATGTAGGCATACCTGACATCATCCGTGGTAGCATCCTTTTTGAGGTTAATTGTCTTGCTTACGGCATTGTCAGTATGTTTTTGAAATGCTGCCTGGTGGCGGACATGCCAGCTGTAATCTATTTCCATGGCAGTTTTAAAGAGATCTTTATATATTTCAGGAACGGCTGCTCCCCCGGGGATATTGCCACAGCGGGCAATCTCACTAATTAATTCTTCACTGTAAAAGCCTTCCCGGCTTGAGACTTCAAGGAAAAGCGGGTTAACCTCCGGCAGGTCAAGTCCGCCCAGGATATTTTTTCGGGTAAAAGCGATACTGAAATAAGGCTCGATTCCGCTGCTGGCCGAGGCCAGGATAGATATGGTTCCCGTCGGGGCAATTGTTGTCCTGGTGGCATTGCGGACCCGGTCCTCAGCCCTTCCGGTGTCATAGCTGCTGCCTTCGAAGTTGGGAAATACTCCCCGCTGAACGGCAAGGGCTGCCGATTCCCGCTTCGCCTTATCGTTTATAAATTTCATAACCCGGTCGGCCATCGCTATTGCTTCTTCACTGTCGTAAGGTATGCCCAGTCGAACGAGCATATCATGCCAGCCCATTATGCCCAGCCCTATCTTACGGTTTCCTTCCTTATGCATGGCGGCAATCTCGGGTATTACGTAGTTGCTGGCATCAATAACATTATCCAGGAAGCGGACTGCAGTTTTCAGGTCTGTTTCCAGGCGGTCCCAGTCAACCTCTGCCCGGGCTGTGACAAATTTACCCAGGTTTATTGACCCCAGGCAGCAGGCTTCATACGGAAGCAGCGGTTGCTCGCCGCAGTTATGCACTACCAGTCCGTTAGCATCAAAAGCGTTGATTCCGGGGACCTGAACATCATAGACCTCTTCGCATCCCTCCGGTGATACCGACTCAACCACGGCAGTAAATCGTTCGCGGTTTGGGGTTCGGCGATATTTTTCGAGCAATTCAGTGAGACGAGACTGTTTAATACTGTCACAAAAACCGATCATATCTTTAAATATTTCGAGATTATCGTTAGCTATTATCAACTCATGCTGTGACCTGGTTTTGTAGCTGCGCTTACCACCTTTGCCGTTTGGTAGAGAAGTGTATTTTTCCATACGCCTGTTTTCATATATTGTGCTGTTTATTCCGAAGCGGGCCAGGATTCTTTGTACTGCTTTAAGCTGTCCCGGGCTACTTTGAGATAGCCTTACTGAAAGCTCTTTATTTTGAGTTCCCTGAACTGAACCGTCTGCATCAAATAATCCTCTCAAAAATCCCCTGGCAAACGCAGAAGAAGTTTTAGTTTCCAGGTAAGGGTTAATTTCCTTGTTACCCGGGGTCATACCGAGGGATAGGGCAATTTTTTTAATTGCTGCAAGACTTAACCTGTATTCATTTCTGGCACTGACCTTTTGCCAACCCGTGAAATCACTGCGATGGGGCAGCGTCTTAGCCGCAGCTAATGCCTCGACCATAACCGATGTTGCCTTTTCTTCTTGTGGCTTTGTCCAGACAGAAAGCAGGGCTTTGTCAGTTTTTAAGGTGCCATCTCCAACCAGTAAGCCTGTTAAGTAACCTTCTTTTTCACCGTAAAGACCATCCCACTCTGCAAAGCTGCGATGATTATGAATAATGATTTCATCACCTGGTTTGAGCTCGTTAATTACAGTCCACTTTTTTTCCAGTATGTTCCCGGTTTTTTTAACGATCTTCAGTACAGGGTGATCAGCCGTAGCTTTTAAATGATGGCCTGCTCTTGTTTTTAAAGAGAAAACCTGTTTAATCCCTGTTGAGAAAAAACCTTTTTCAGTAGTTAAGTAAGGTTTTCCATTTACGATCAGGGCAGCTTGTTTACCGATTAAATCTTTGACTGTCTTCGGTCCTTCAATAGTATGCACGAAAGTTTCAGCTGGAACACAGGGATTTGTGGTTTCGTACTGGCCGATATGGGGGGTTGGGTTATACTTGTTCATCTGGTCAATGAAAATGATGCCGGGATCTCCTTTTTCCCAGGCTTTTTGTACAACCAGATCGAAGACGGCTGTTGCATCAAGCTTTACTTCTTCACCTGTTTCCGGGTGATGGTATATTTCCCCGGTGCGCGGATTGACCAGGTTATACATTGGATCGGGATCTTCGCCTGTTGCTTTCCGCATAAATTCATGGGATACGGTAATTGACAGGTTAAAATTATTTATTTCATCTTCTTTTTCCTTGCAGCAGATAAACTCCAGGATATTGGGATGGTTGTAAATGAGAGAACCCATATTGGCGCCCCGCCTGGTCCCGCCCTGTTTAACCGCTTCGGTGGCGGCATCAAATATTTTTAAAAATGAAATAGGACCGCTGGCGACGCCGTTAGTGGAACGGACGATGTCATTGCTGGGTCTCAGGCGGTCGAAGGCGAAACCGGTGCCGCCGCCTGTTTTCTGCACGAGGGCCATGTTTTTGAGGGCTGTAAAAATACCTTCCATGCTGTCTTCAAGGGGCAGGACAAAACAGGCGCTCAACTGCTGCAGTTCCCGTCCGGCATTCATCAGGGTCGGAGAATTGGGCATGAAGCGGCCGCCGGCCATAACTTCATAAAAATCTTTTCTGATGTTTTCAATTTCTGCATCTTCCAGGCCGTACTTTTCTTCCACGGCGGCGAGGTTCGCAGAAACCCTGTGCAGCAGGTCTTCAGGGGTTTCGGTGGGGTTTCCTTTTTCATCCTTGATCAGGTACCTTTTTTCATAAGTAACGCGGGCGTTAGGGCTTAATTCCATCGAGATCTTCCTCCTAATAGGGCGGCAGTTTATTCCGGCGTTTTGTTGCCACGACAATCATTAATAATCATTCTCTCTTAATTGTCTTATTCCTTTTGCTTTTTGATAACCCGGTTTTATTTTTAAGAGGGCAGCCATAACAATTTGCAAGGTTTTTGGACAGTTGCTAAAATAACTCTTTTTTCACACCTGAAGCAGTGTTATAATTAGCATTAGGTTTTTGTGCTTTTATGGAAAGTTACGTAAAGGAGGGACAGACTTCAGATTATGGCAGAGAATAAAACACGCAAGCAGTTAAAAAGACAGCGTAAAAAAAGAAGGCGGGCCAAGAAAAGAAAAAGATTGAAAGGCCGGACCTAGTAAACCGCCTGGCTGCGGTTTAATCATATTATTAAAAAATGTTTCCGGGAGGAGGTGCTGTTTTGCCCCTGTTCGAATTTTACTGTGAGCGATGCGAGAAAAAATACGAGGAATTGTGCAGCAGCGAGCAAAACACCCTGCAGTGCCCTGACTGCGGAAAAGAAGCTAAAAAGGTTTTTTCCCTTTTCCGGACAGGTGGCCCTGCGGGCGGTGGTACCGCCTCCTCAGGCTGCGGCGGGTGAACTAAAACCAGCTGCAGCAGTTGCTGAGCAGTCATTTTTATAGAACCAAACAGCAGCAATAAGGGGGCGCTTATGACTAAGTATATATTTGTTACCGGCGGGGTAGTTTCATCACTGGGCAAAGGAATAACTGCAGCTTCTCTGGGGTGTCTGCTGAAAAACAGAGGATTAAAGCTGACCATCCAAAAATTTGACCCCTACATAAATTACGATCCCGGTACCATGAGCCCCTACCAGCACGGTGAAGTCTTTGTAACTGACGACGGGGCTGAAACAGACCTGGACTTGGGCCATTACGAACGGTTTATTGATCAACCGCTAACCCGTGATAACAATGTTACAGCAGGCCGTGTATACTGGTCTGTTATCGAGGCCGAAAGAGAGGGCCTCTACGAAGGAAACACCGTCCAGGTTATCCCCCACATCACTGATGAAATTAAAAAGTGTATAACCAAGCTCGAAGGAAAAAATGAGCTGGATGTAGTGATCACCGAAATTGGCGGAACGGTTGGCGATATTGAGAGCCTTCCATTCCTGGAGGCGATTCGCCAGCTCAGGTACGAGATAGGCTGGGAGAACGTTCTCTTTATTCACGTAACCCTTGTTCCCTACCTCTCCATGTCGGGAGAACTTAAGACCAAGCCCACCCAGCACAGTGTAAAAGAGCTGCGCAGTATCGGTATCCAGCCTGATATTATTGTCTGCCGGGCCGATCACCCGATCAGCGACGATTTAAGAAGAAAGATTGCCCTTTTCTGCAACGTCCGCCCGGACGAGGTTGTACAAAACCTGGACACGAGTATTATCTACGAGGTTCCGCTGCTGCTCAGGGAGCAGAACCTTGATCAGCTAACCCTGGAAAAATTGAATCTCAGCTGCCCACCGGCTGACATGGGGAATTGGCAGTCCCTGGTCGAGCAGGCCGATAGTCTCCGGGAAGAAGTGACCATCGCCCTGGTCGGCAAGTATGTTTCCCTGCAGGATGCATATATCAGTATTAATGAGGCTCTTTTTCATGCCGGACTGGAACACGATGTTGCCGTAAGAACGGTCCTGGTTCCGGCCGAGGTTCTGGAATCCGGGACAGCAGACCAGATGCTCGATGGTGTTGACGGAATCCTGGTCCCGGGCGGTTTTGGCGAGCGCGGCATAGAGGGTAAGATCAGGGCGGTACAGATTGCAAGGGAAAATAAAATACCATTCCTCGGCCTCTGCCTCGGCATGCAGTGCGCGGTAATTGAATTTGCCCGCAATGCGGCCGGTATAGAGGGCGCTCACAGCACTGAATTTGATCCGCAGACCCCCGGACCTGTAATCATATTCCTGCCCGGCCAGGATGAGAATACCAGGATTGGCGGGACCCTGCGCCTGGGAGCATACCCCTGCTCGATCAAAGAAGGCACTGTTGCCTGCGCTGCCTACAACGAGAACGTGATCAGCGAAAGGCACCGCCACCGCTATGAATTTAACAATGAATATATTTCCGTTATGGAAGAAGCTGGTATGGTTTTTAGCGGTATAAATGAAGATGACAATCTTGTGGAAATGGTGGAAATCGCTGAGCATCCCTGGTTTGTCGCCGTTCAGTTTCATCCTGAATTTAAGTCGCGCCCGACCAGTGCGCATCCGCTTTTTAAAGGGTTTATCGCCGCTGCGATAAAGAAGAAAAAAGGCCTGGATTATTAATAACCAGTTCGGCTATTTCAGCCATTGTTAACCTTCGTTCCATGCTTCTTTTTTGAAGAAAGCGGTAGGACTGGTCTTCGCTCATCCCGTAATGGCTTGCAAGTACACCTTTTGCTTTTTCAACTACTTTCCTCTCTTTTAGCCTGGTTTGCAGGGTTTCAATCTCTTTCTGGAGCTTTTTTTTGCGGGAGAATTCAGTGCAAACAGCATCGGCCACGGCAGTAAGAACAGGAGCGTCGGTAGGCCAGGTCAGCTGAACGTAGCGGTCCAGCGTAGACGCGCCGGTGGTGTTGATGTAAATCGAAGCGGCGAGGCCGTCAGTTTCAATAATCTCCGCCAGTTCCTCGATATTTCCGGGAGGAAGGGCGGTATCGACAATAACAAGCCAGGGCTGGACAGATCTTAATCTGCGCAACAGTTCGGGAATACTTTTTCCCTCTCCTGCAGAATAATAACCAGCCTCAGCCAACATTGCGGCCACTGTTTTTTTTAACCTGGCATTTGTCGTCCCGATACAGTAATCATAACGGATATCGGCCATAAATAAACCCTTTCATTTTACGATTTCCTGTTTTCAATTATACTATGAATTTTGCTGAATATGACAATAGTATATGCAAAAAGGGCGCTGGTGCGCCCTTTTGGTTAAAGTACTATTTGTTTCTTGCCCGGCCCCTGTTACCTGTATCATTGCGACCGGATTATTCTGTTCCCCGGGAACTTAAAAGGCCGGGGTCGGCTGTTAAAATCTGGCAAGGTACTGTTTTACTTCCCAGTCGTGGACCTGGATGCGGTAATCCTGCCATTCTTTCATCCGTCCTTCCCGGAAACGATTGTAAATGTGTTCGCCCAGGGCTTCCTGGACTACGGGATCCCTGTCAAGAGCCAGTATGGCTTCATTTAAAGTGCCCGGCAGACTCTCAATTTGGTACTTCTCTTTTTCTTCATCGGTCATGGTGTAAATATTAAGATTGACCGGTTCCGGTGGAGTGGTTTCCCTGTGTATTCCGTCCAGGCCGCAGCGCAGCATTACCGCAAAAGCCAGGTAAGGATTACAGGAAGGATCGGGGCTGCGCAATTCCACCCTGGTACCGATCCCTCTCCTGGCAGGAACCCTGACCAGCGGGCTGCGGTTGCGGTGGGACCAGGCTATATAAACAGGGGCCTCATAGCCGGGGACCAGGCGCTTATACGAGTTCACCAGGGGATTGGTTACCGCTGTATAACCGCGGGCATGCTCCAGAAGGCCTCCGATAAAGTAGAGCATTTCCCGGCTCAACTCATCGGGCGCAGCGGGGTCGTGAAAAATATTTTTACCGTTTTTAAAGAGGGAAAGGTGGGTATGCATTCCCGATCCGTTTATTTCGGCAATCGGTTTTGGCATAAAAGTAGCATACAGGCCGTGCCTCTGGGCAACGGTTCTAACCACAAAGCGAAATGTGGAAAGATCATCTGCAGTACGCAGGGCGTCGCTGTACTTAAAGTCAATCTCGTGCTGCCCGGGGGCTACTTCATGGTGTGAGGCTTCTATTTCGAGGCCCATTTGCTCCAGGCTTAACACCATATCCCGGCGGGCGCTTTCACCGAGGTCGGTCGGGGCCAGGTCAAAATAGCCTCCCTGGTCGTGGGTGTGCAGGGTAGGGGCGCCGTTACCGTCAGTGTGAAACATAAAAAATTCTGCTTCGGGGCCGCAGTTCATAGAATATCCTTCTTTGGCAGCCAGGGCAATCATTCGGCGCAGCTGACTGCGCGGGCAGCCGGCAAAGGGTTCACCTTCGGGTGTGTAAACATCACACATTAACCTGGCCACGCCGCCTTCCTGGGGACGGAACGGAAAAACAGCAAAGGAATCTAAATCCGGTCGCAGGTACATGTCGGATTCTTCAATACGGACGAAACCTTCGATAGAAGAACCGTCAAACATGAGTTCCCCGTCAAGAGCTTTTGGCAGCTGCTCCATTGTGATCGCCACGTTCTTCAACTGTCCCGAAAGGTCCGTGAACTGCAGGCGGATAAATTTAACCTTTGATTCTTTCGCAATGCTCATTACGTCATCTTTTGTCATAGCCAAAACTACCACTCCAATCTTATGATTTTAAAATAAAAAACGCCCGCCAGACAGCCCTTAAGCTGTTCCTGCGAGCGCCTTTGCCCGTGTAAATTACATTTAATAGCATATAATGATTATTTCTGCCTGTCAACCCTGAAATTGAAATTAGTTGCCGGCATTGAGCTGAGAATATATTTAAACGTTAACTTGCCTTAAAACGGCGGGCCTAAAAATAAAAAATGATCAAGACAGGTTGCTCTATAAACTGGATGGTATAACCATTGTGTAATTCACCTTTTTTTAGTATTCTTAGTCTGGCTGGTAATAACTATTTTACTAAGACACCAGGAGGATTTTAACGTGAAAAAAGAATGGTATATTTATAAAAAGGGGGAACAATCCGGCCCGTACAGCTGGGAAGGTCTCTGGTTCGAATCTAAATCAGGAAACATTGATCCCGGAGATCTGATCCGGAAGCAGGGGATGGAAGGTTGGATCAGGGCTGACCATATACATGGCCTTACCGGCATACCGGATTTTGTTGTTACCGCTCCCCCGCCGCCCCGGACGAAGATTGATTCAGGCAGGGAAACTAAAGCTGCTTTTGAAGAAACAGCACAAGTCCGGCCCGGGAAAGAACAGGAAAAAAAGACCGGTCAGGAGGTAAATCCTGAAACAGCAGCTAAGAATCAGGGCAGTGGGAAAAGCAAAAAGCTGCCTGTAATGATTATAACGACTGCTGCCATATTTCTGGTTGTTTCAACGTTTTCAATTGTTTATTTTCTCCTTTCCGACCGTGGCATAAACTATGAGCAGGAGGGGATTTCGGATCGTATTGAAGAGCCCGGGACCCTGCCCGTTGAGGAAGAAACCCCACTGCCCGTTGAACTGACCGGCAAAGGCAGCACTTCCGGAAATATTGTTAACGCCGGACTGGCTGCTATTGAAGGCAATTGGATTTATTTCCGCAGCGATGAAGGAGGAAGCCTGCAGCGGGAGCATTTGGCTGACCGGCAAAGACAGGTTATCAGCGCTGATTCGGCCTGGTTTATAAACGTTGCCGGCGATTGGGTATTTTACGTTAATCGTGATGATAACAACAGAATTTACATGGTAAAAAATGACGGTAGCGAAAGAACTGCGCTTACAGATAGTGGAGCCTGGTATCTCACGCTGATCAATGATCGGATCTATTTTATAAATGAAGATGACAATTACAGGATTTACTTTGTTGACCTGCTGGACGGAGGTATAACCAGGATCAGCGATCATTCAGCCTGGTCAATAAACGTGGTGGATGAATGGATATACTATGTTAACCGGAGTGATGACGACAGCATTTACCGAATCAGTACCGACGGCCGGGTGAATGAGCAAATTATCGCTGCGGCAGCATGCTGTATTAACGTTACCCCCGACGGCTGGATCTATTATGTTAATAATGACCAGGGAAGCAGGCTGTACAGGGTTCGTACGGATGGAACAGGCAACACTGAACTGAATGACCACCCGACCTGGTTCGTCAATGTTACCGGTGATTATGTTTACTATGTTAATGAAAATGCAAACTTCACAATTCACAGGATGGATCCAGACGGCAGCAACCAGCTTCAACTGGGCAATGAACCGGCCCGCTATATTGTAGTAATCCTGGATTGGATTTATTACCTCGACCATGCTGCAGAAGACAATATTTACAGGATGCAGACTGACGGCAGCCGCAGGGTACCGGTTGGCGATCCTATTTAAAGATAAAGGGAAGGACATTAATAAATTCTGTTGAATAACAAAGATGTGCAAAGCTGGCCGGATTCAGTTCAAGGCTTCTCCCCGGGCACAAAGGGAAGAAAAAAAGGACCTGGTAACTTTTCTTCGGATTTGCGGCCTCGGGAAAAGTGCGGTATTTTCGCAGTTTATAATTACCGGCAGCCTGATAAAACTGCATTAATTACATATCTCGGCCTGCTCGCCCTGCAGCATCGCGGACAGGAAAGCGCAGGTATGGCTTTTGTCAGCCCGGAAGGCCTGCAGTGCATAAAGGGGATGGGTTTGGTCGATAACGTCTTTTCCCGCCGTATCCTGAATTCAATCAGGGCGGCAACTGTCCTAGGCCATATCAGGTATTCAACGACAGGAACCAGCATCCCGACAAACGCCCAACCCCTGGTTGCGCGTTCTTTCGATAAAAAGGGCATTGCCCTGGCCCATAACGGAAACCTGACCAATACCAGGTCCCTGCATGACAGGCAGCTCCGTGAAGGGCAGATTTTTCACACCACCTCGGATACCGAGATCCTGCTCAGCTATCTTTTCAGGTACCGCCGGCAGGGCCTGGTGCAGGCCGCGGTAAAGGCTATCGAAATAGTCAGGGGCGCTTATGCAGCCGTGGTAATAAATGAAGACCGGGTGGTGGCTTTTCGCGATCCGGGAGGTTACCGTCCCCTTGTTATCGGTTTGCTGGATCAGGCCTATGTATTCGCATCTGAAACAGCGGCCCTGGATACGGTAGGGGCAGATTTTGTACGCGAAGTAGAACCCGGTGAAATAATATGTGCCGGGCCGGACGGCATAGAATCTGTTCATGTCCGGCAGGCGGGTGCCAAACCTTCACTGTGCATCTTTGAGTATATTTACTTTGCCCGTCCCGACAGTGTTATTGACGGTCAAAGTGTCCATTTGGCCCGCAAAACAGTTGGATCACTGCTGGCCCGGCGTATTCCCACCCTTCCCGATATGGTAATTCCCTCCCCCGACTCGGGCGTCTCCGCAGCTATCGGACTGGCTGAAGCGTTAAACCTGCCCCTGGAGTGGGCGGTTCACCGCAACCCGTACCTGGGAAGGACCTTTATCGCACCGACCCGCGATGAAAGAGAACTGGCTGTTCGCCTGAAATTTAATCCGATAAAAGAACTGATCCGGGGAAAGAAAGTAGCCGTGGTGGACGATTCCCTGGTCAGGGGGACTACGGCCAGGATTTTAACCTCCATGCTTAAAAGCGCCGGGGCGGCTGAAGTCCATCTCTGTATAGCCTCGCCGCCTTATAAAAATCCCTGCTATTATGGCATCGATATCCCCGTGGCCGCTGAACTGGCTGCCCTTGACACAGACTTTAAAAAGCTGGCTGAAAATATCGGGGCCGCCAGCCTGACTTTTTCCGAACCTGAAGATCTTTACTCTGCCCTGGGCAAAGATCAAAGTAAATATTGCACCGCCTGTTTTTCGGGCGATTATTAACAGTAATGAGGTGACCGGATATGGAGCATTTTTTAAATGAAGATTCGAACAGTATTCGTGAAAAAGTGGTAATCTTGGATTTCGGAGGCCAGTATAGCATGCTTATCGCCAGGAGGGTCAGGGAAGCAGGTGTTTTCTGCGAACTGCTGCCTTACGATACCCCCTGGGATGAAATTAAGCGCCTGGCTCCGGCCGGAATAATTCTTTCCGGCAGCCCGGCCAGCGTAAACCAGGAAGGCGCCCCCCGCTGCGACAGGGCGGTATACGAGGGTGGAATTCCGGTCCTGGGTATTTGCTACGGAATGCACCTCCTGGCCGAAGAACTGGGTGGTGAAGTTGTCAGGGGCACACGTTCGGAATTTGGCCGGACCTCATTTGAGATCGTGGAAAGAGAACCTCTCTTCAACGATGATAATTTCGACGATGCCGGTTCCTGCTGCGCCTGGATGAGCCACCAGGACGAAGTTGTCAAGGCCCCGCCGGGTTTTCACGTGCTGGCCCGGACTGAAAACAATACCCTTGCGGCAATCGGGGATCATGAAAGAAAAATATACGGGCTGCAGTTTCACCCGGAAGTTTTTCACACTCCCGGGGGCAATAACGTGCTGAAAAGGTTTCTCTATGATGTGTGCGGGTGCAGCTGGAGCTGGACGCCGAAGAGTTTTGTCGAGGATGCCATGGAAAAGATCAGGCAGGTGGTGGGCGCGGACGACAGGGTTGTCTGCGCTTTAAGCGGCGGTGTTGATTCCTCCGTGGTGGCTTTTCTGCTCGACCGGGCCATCTCAGACAGGGCTGTGTATATCTTTGTCGATCATGGGCTGCTGCGCCTTGACGAAGCGGGGCAGGTTGTTAAACTCTACAGGGAAAAGCTGCAGGGACAGTTTATCCATGTTAATGCCAAAAAAGTGTTTTTGGAAGCGCTGGCCGGGATTACCGACCCCGAAGAAAAAAGACGGATCATCGGCTCGGAATTTATTAAAGTCTTCAAAGAAAAAGCCCTGTCTATGGGCGATATTACTTACCTGGCCCAGGGCACGATCTATCCCGATGTGATTGAAAGCGGCTCAATCAGCGGAGCCGCCATAATTAAATCTCACCACAACGTGGGCGGGCTGCCGGAAGAACTTGGCTTTGACCTGGTCGAACCTCTGCGCGAACTTTTTAAAGATGAAGTGCGCCTGGTTGGAGCCGAACTGGGATTGCCCGACACTATTCTGAAAAGGCAGCCTTTTCCCGGCCCCGGCCTGGCAGTACGTATAGTTGGCGACATAACTGCGGAAAAACTATCTTTACTGCAGAAGGCAGACTATATTTTCAGGGAAGAACTTTACAACGCGGGGCTTAATGATGAAATGTGGCAGTATTTCGCAGTACTGACCGATGTTAAGGTGGTAGGTGTAAAGGGAGACGATCGCCACTATGGTCCGGTTATTGCCCTGAGAGCGGTAGTTTCCGAAGACGCCATGACCGCCGACTGGGCCCGCCTGCCCTATGAACTGCTGGACAAAACTTCGCTGCGCATTACCGGTGAAATACCCGAAATAGCCCGGGTGGTATACGACATCACCTCGAAACCTCCCGGCACAATCGAGTGGGAATAAAAAGTTGACAGGGGGTCCTGTCAACTTTTTATGACTGGTGTTACTGGTTTTTGCACATATTAATAAAGTAGCGGTGTACTCTCAGGTCGTCTGTAAGCTCAGGGTGGAAGGAAGTGGCCAGCAGGTTGCCCTGCCTGGCTGCGACTATACCCTCGGGCAGTTCGGCCAGGACTTCGACCCCGGCTCCTGTATCTTCTATAATGGGGGCCCGGATAAAAACAGCCGTCAGCGGGGAGTTAAAAGTCCTGAAGTCAAGGTCGGTTTCAAAGCTTTCTTTCTGGCGGCCGAAAGCGTTACGCCGGACCTGTATATCCATCAGCCCCAGTTTCGGCTGTCCCCTGATGCCGTCTGTGACACTGCCGGCGATCAGGATCATGCCGGCGCAGGTCCCGAATACGGCCAGGTTTCCCTGCCGGCTTCTTTCCCGGATCATTTCTGCCAAACCGAATAGTTCTATCAATTTTCCGATGGTTGTGCTTTCCCCGCCCGGAATAATTAACCCGCTTACATTGTTTAAGCTTTCCCTGTTTTTTACGGCAATTGCTTCTGCATCACAGTTCTCAAGGTGCCCGATATGTTCCGATACGGCGCCCTGGACAGAAAGAACCCCTATTTTCATTTACTATATTCCCCGTTCCTGCATTCTCTCGGCTTCGGCCAGTGAAGACATTTCCAGTCCGGGCATGGCATCGCCCAGGTTTCTCGATACTTCGGCCAGCACTTTTGGATCATCATAATGGAGGGTAGCCTGGACAATAGCTTCTGCCACTTTCTGGGGGTTTGACGATTTGAATATGCCCGATCCGACAAAGATACCGTCGGAGCCAAGCTGCATCATCAGGGAGGCATCGGCAGGCGATGCTATGCCGCCGGCGGCAAAGTTGACCACGGGCAAACGCCCGGCTTCCCGGACTTCCTGTAACTGGGCCAGCGAGACACCCAGCTCTTTGGCCATAACAACCAGTTCATCGTCGGCTTTTCCGATAACCTGGCGGACCTGGTCCATAACTCTCCGCATGTGGCGTACAGCTTCAACCACATTACCTGTGCCCGGTTCGCCCTTGGTCCTGATCATGGCTGCGCCCTCGGAGATGCGGCGCAGTGCCTCGCCGATGTCCCTGGCCCCGCATACAAAGGGAACTTTGAACTGGTGCTTGTTAATGTGATACTGTTCGTCAGCGGGAGTGAGTACTTCGCTTTCGTCTATATAATCCACCCCTAGCTCTTCTAATATCTGAGCTTCTGCAAAATGACCAATACGTACTTTGGCCATTACCGGGATTGTTACCGTGTCCATAATCTTTTTAATCATTTCGGGATCGGCCATCCGGGCTACACCGCCGGCTGCCCTGATGTCGGAAGGGACACGCTCCAGGGCCATAACCGCAACGGCTCCGGCTTTTTCGGCCAGCCGGGCCTGTTCGACGGTGGTTACATCCATGATTACGCCGCCTTTTTGCATTTGAGCCATACCTTTTTTAACCCGAAAAGTACCCTGCTCTTTCATTGAAAAAACTCCTCTCCAAGTTCATGTCGTTTATTTTTCAACCGGCCTGACCGGCAGTCCTTTTGAGGAAAGATAATCTTTAATTTCAGCGATACTGTACGTGCCGTAGTGTAAAACTGAAGCTGCCAGGACGGCATGGGCGTTGCCACTGGTAAGCGCTTCATACATGTGTTCCAGGCTGCCGGCGCCGCCGGACGCGATAACCGGTATTTCGACCGCCCCGGTAACCGCGGCCAGCATTTCAATATCGTAGCCGCCCAGGGTGCCGTCGGCATCCATCGAGGTTAATAATATTTCACCGGCGCCCATACTTTCCGCCTCTTTAACCCATTCAAGAAGATCGCGCCCGGTTGCCTGCCGTCCTCCGTGACTGTAAACTTCCCACCCGGGGCTGTCCGCTTCTGCCGACCGGTCAATACGGCGGGCATCCACAGCTGTTACTATGCACTGGCTGCCGAACTGTTCTGCGCCCTCCCGGATTAAAGAAGGGTTTTTGAGGGCGGCTGTATTCAGGGATACTTTGTCGGCCCCTGACTGGAGAAGTTCCTGCATAAAGGAGGGGGAATCGATCCCGCCGCCGACGGTGAGGGGGATGAAGACAACTTCAGCGGTCTGGCGAACTACGTCTACGATTGCCCTGCGCCCTTCAACTGAAGCGGTAATATCCAGGAACACGATTTCGTCGGCTCCTTCGCGATTATAGAAGGAAGCTCTTTCCACCGGGTCCCCCGCATCCCGGATATTAACAAAGCGGGTGCCTTTGACTACCCGGCCGTCCCGCACATCCAGGCAGGGAATGATTCTTTTCGCCAGCATAATGTTATAAATCTCCTCGGAAGGCTTTACTGTTGATCGGCTATAATCTTACCAAAATTAGCAAGGAGGCGCAAGCCTGCCGGGCCGCTCTTTTCAGGGTGAAACTGAACGCCGTACAGGTTTCCGCTGCAAACGGCGGAAGTGAAAGAAAAGCCGTATTCGGTACTGGCCAGGCTATGGCCCCTCCGTTCAGGGCTGACATAATATGAGTGGGTGAAGTAAAAATAAGCGCCGCCGTTTAAACCTTCAAAAAGGGGGTGTTCAATTGCCGGCACGGCTCTGTTCCAGCCGACATGGGGCACCGGCAATCCGGCCGGAAATCGTTTTACCCGGCCTGGAATGACATTTAAGCCTTTTGCTGCATTGCTAATATTGCCCGATTCTTCGCTTTCCTCGAAAAGAAGCTGCATGCCGAGGCAAATTCCCAGAAGCGGCCTGCGGTCCGCCGCCACTTTCAGGAGAGCTGCTGTCAGTTTTTTTTCCTGCAGGGCCCTGGCGGCGTGATTAAAAAAACCTACCCCGGGGAAAATAACTGCCCCTGCTTCTGCAACAATCCCGGGCTGATCGGATATGACAGGCTGCAGGGATACCATCTGGCAGGCTTTATAGATGCTGTAGAGGTTGGCGCTTCCGCTATCGACAATAACCAGTTTGTTCATTGGCAGCTCCTCTCGGGAAGCGGTCAGGAGTACATTATCCTGTTCAGGCAATATTATTATACAGCAAATCTTATTCTACTGCCCTACCGCTTTCAGGGAAGAGTTGCCTTCCACTTCGTGAAACAGAGAGCCCAGTATTTTGATCCCCAGGGTGATGTCTTCGATCTCGGGCTGGCTAAAGGAGAAACGCGCGCTGTTCATGCCCCCGCCGTTGCTGGAAAACCCTTCTCCGTGCACAAAGGCAACGTTTCTCTGCAGGGAAAGCTCGAGCAGCTCTCTGCCGGTCGGGAAATGACCGGGAAATTCAACCCAGATAAAAAAGCCTCCCCTGGGAACATTGAACCTGACCCCGGCTGGAAAGTAACGTTTCATTGCCCCAACCATGGCATTCCTTTTTTCCCGGTAAAGTTCGGTAAGGCGCATAATGTGCCTGTCGAGAAAACCGTCCCGGGAGAGGAACCAGGCCAGCTGCTGGCCCAGAGAACTGGAGCAGAGATCAGCGGTTTGCTTGGCCATCGACACTTTATCAACCAGCGGCTGCGGTCCTGCCAGCCAGCCAATCCGGATTCCCGGGATCAGCACTTTTGAATAAGAGCCCAGGTAAATAACGCGTTTTTCCCTGTCCAGCGCCATGTACGAAGGAGGCACTTCACCCTCGTAGCAGAGCGGGCCGTACGGATTGTCTTCCAGGATAATTAAATTATAGCGGGAAGCAATGTCCAGTATTTTATGCCGCCGCTCCGGGCTGGTAGTTGCCCCGGTCGGGTTTTGAAAGTTCGGTACTGTGTAAAAAAGCTTTGGCGGCCGGCCCTCTTTGTGCAGCCTGATTACCGTTTCTTCCATTTTGGAAGGAAGGGGGCCGTCTTCATCGATTTCTACGCCGACAGGTATGCCGCCGTAGGATTTAATTGCACTCATACCTCCGATATAGGCGGGCTCTTCGACCAGGACAGGCTGTCCGGGATCAACCAGTATCCGGCTGAGCAGGTCGAGCCCCTGCTGGGAACCGTCGGTTATGATCAGGTTGCCGGGTTCGCATTCCGCCCCTTCAAGGCGCATTCTCCGGGCAGTCAATTCCCGCAGGTCATAACTGCCTTCCGTGGGGCCGTATTGCAGGGCCTGCCTGCTGTCTTCCATAACTATTTTAAACAGGGCCCCGGCAATATTTTCGCGCGGGAAAAATTCGTTTCCCGGGAAGCCTCCCGCGAATGAGATAACTTCAGGGCGTTCGGTGAGGGCAAAAAACTGCCGTATTTGCGATCCGGTTATATGCCTGGTCCGCTCTGCAAAGTAGTTGTCCCATTTAATCGCCATTTCTGTCTGCCTCCCCTTGCTAACCAGCTTTAAATACCTGTTAAGTGTTCGTCAAAATCAAAAAGCCCGTCTCTTATGTAATAAGAGACGGGCTGTAGTTTCCCGCGGTACCACTCTAGTTGCCCAAAATCGAGCCCCTCGTTTTAGATAACGGCTTTGCAACCGGTGGCGCTTAGTGGCTATTGCCATTTCAGAACCACAGCTCCGGGGTGGCTTATTTCTCTGGCCGTCCGGGACTCTTTCAGCCGGGGAGCCCCTCTCTGGATAAACCGCCAAAGTATTTTTCCCCTTCAACGCCTGGAATCTTTAATTATTTGTGAATTATAACAAAACAATACCGATAAAGCAAGGGAATCAGGAAAAATAATTATCAAGGCAGGATTCATGATTCAGGATTCAGAATAAATGGGATATTGTAACGGGAAGTAAACCGGCAGGATGAAGGGCTCAGGGTACTGCCGTGGATAAAATAACTTGATGGAGGATTAATACTGTGAAAAAGCCGGAAATGCGTTCATGCCTGGAAAAGATTAAACCTTACGTGCCGGGAAAACCGGTTGAGGAAGTAGAAAGGGAGCTTGGTTTGAAAAATGTAATCAAAATGGCCTCCAATGAAAATCCGCTGGGCCCTTCACCGCTGGCAATTGAAGCGATGAAGAAGCATGCTGAAAAAATGCACATCTATCCTGACGGTAATTGTTATTACCTGAAAGAGGCCCTGGCCCAAAAACTTGGTTTAAATAATGAGCAGTTGATATTCGGTAATGGGTCAGATGAAATCCTTTCTTTTCTGACCCTTGTCTATGTTAATGAAGGCGAAGAAGCGGTAACGGTAGCCCCGAGCTTTTCCGAGTATGATTTTGCCATGCGCCTGATGGCCGGAATCCCGCGCCCGGTTCCCCTAACCGGCCCTGATTTCGGGTATGACTTTGAGGCGATTCTCGGAGCTGTTAATGAAAATACAAGACTGGTATTTATCTGCAGCCCGAATAACCCGACCGGCTCCACGGCCGGCAAAAAGGATCTGGACTCCTTTATTGAGCGTCTGCCGGATAATGTCGTAGTTGTTCTTGATCAGGCTTACCTGGAATATGTTACCGATATGGATCATCCGGGCGGCCTGGATTACGTCGAACAGGGCAAACCGGTGATCCTGCTGCGTACTTTTTCCAAAATATACGGCCTGGCCGGCCTGAGAATAGGTTATGGTATTGCCGCTCCGGAAATAATCAGGGAACTAAACCGGGTTCGCGAGCCTTTTAATGTGAATGCAATGGCCCAGTCTGCCGCCCTGGCTGCCCTGGAAGACAGCGGACACCTTGAGAAGAGCCGCAGTTTGGTCAGCGCCTCCAGGAAGCAACTGGCAGAGGGGCTGGCCGAAATGGGTTTAAAGCCGGTTCCCGACCAGGCTAATTTTTGTTTCCTCGATATAAAAGTTGATTCCCGGAAAGCCTTCCAGTCTCTGCTGAAAAAAGGGGTTATAGTCCGGACCGGGGATATTTTTGGGTTTCCCACTTATATCAGGGTTACTTACGGCACGCAAGAACAAAACAGCCGCTTTTTAAAGGCCCTGGAAGAAACACTCGCCGAATTAGCATAAAAAGGCTTTATGAGCGCTGCTTTTTGGCGGCTGGAATCAGCCGGAGAGCCCTAATGGCCGGGCTCTCCGCTGTTCTACAGCTATATAAGAAGGACAAGCTTTGTTTACTTTACTACCAGGACGCTGCAGTCTGCTTCCTGAAGCACGGCGTTACTGACGCTGCCAAGAAAAAGTTTCTGCAGGTCGCCCATTCCCCTCCTGCCCATGATGATCATGTCATAATTGCCTTCATCGGCCACCCTGCTGATGGTTTCGGCCGGGTGGCCGCATTCAGCAAGGATTTCAGTTTTTATGTTTTTTTGCTTAAACGGGGTAGCAGCTTCATTAAGCAGGGCTTTGCGATCTTCTTTTTCCTGCTCCCCAATTTTTTCAAACGCCCTGACGTCTTCATGGGTGAACGGCAGCCGGTCGGTGGTCTTTTCGGCAAGGTCGTATTTTTCCTCATACACATTTATTAAGGCTACTTCATCTACGCTGCAGCCACCGGCAATATCCAGCGCTTTATCCAGGGCTTTCCCGCTCTGTTCTGAACCGTCAACACATACTAAAAGTTTCAACCTGAACACTCCTTTATTATGAGGGTGTAACACTATATATTTCCATATCTCTGAACAAAAATCCTTTCTTTCAGGGCATGTATATGAAGGAAAGAGCCGTGTCCCCGTATTTTTTAATCCTGGTTTCTTTAAAACGGTCCAGCCATTCCCGGTTGCTGTAAGCATGCTCGGCAACAACGACCCCGCTGTCAGCAATAAGGTTGTATTCGAACAGTCTGCCTGCTACCACGTCCAGACCGGAGTAATTATAAGGCGGATCCAGGTAGATTATATCGGCTCGGGTTTCTTCATCCCTCAGTGTAATCAGCGCTTTGTCAACATCGGACAGGATCACCCGGGCCGCGCTTTCAAGCCCTGTTTTAGAGAGGTTTTCATCAATCAGAAGCTTATTTGCCGGCCTGTTGTCAACAAAAATACAGCTTTCGGCCCCCCGGCTTAAAGCTTCGATGCCGATTGCACCGCTGCCGGCGTAAAGATCTATGAAACGGGACCCGATAGTGCGGGAGCCCAGGATATTAAAGAGAGCTTCTTTTACCCGGTCGGCGGTGGGTCTTACAGCAAGGCCCTCGGGCGCTCTAAGCTTCATTCCCCTGGCGGTTCCTGCTATTACTCGCAATTAATCACCCCGTGGGTATTTTTAGCTCCGGAGAGGTATCTCCAGCCGCCCGGAAAACCGGCCCGGTTAGTTTTAAGCTGATTAATTTTAAGGCCATTATTAGCTGTACATATACTGCCTTGTCAGGGGCAGATCGTTGTTTAAACCCTTGCTGAATAGAAGCTGGTGGATATCCAGGCCGCTGTGCATGAAGGACGAGGAGCACCCCACGAGGAACAGGCGCCACATCCGGACAAACCTTTCTCCGTATTTTTCCTCAACCCGTTCGGTAACCTGCTCAAAATTATCGGCCCACCGGCCGGTGGTCATTGAATAGTGCATGCGCAGACTTTCAACATCGATAAGATGAAAGCTGTGCTCGGGCAGTTCCCAGACCACTTCCCGCAGGGAAGGTATGTAGCCCCAGGGGAAGATATACCTTTCCAGCCACTCGTTGGGAGGAACCTCTGTCGGGCGGGTTATGGTATGAAGCAGGGAGAGACCGCCGGGTTTTAGCATACTGTCCAGGTGCCTGAAATATTCGGGGATATAATCTTTGCCGACATGTTCAAACATCCCCACGCTGACAATTTTATCAAAGACGGGTTTTTCCGTGGCCAGATCGCGGTAATCGACCAGGCGGACTTCAACCCTGTCTTCAAGACCCGCTTCCTGTATCCTTCGTCTTGTTTCCTGTTCCTGCTCCCTGCTCAGTGTAACACCAAGGGCGTTAACGCCGTATTCCCTGGCTGCCTTGATAACCAGCCAGCCCCAGCCGCTGCCGATGTCCAGGAGGGTTTCCCCTTCTTTAAGCTGCAGCTTCCGCAGTGTATGATCAATTTTCTGCAGCTGCGCCTGCCCGAGGGAATCGTCAGGAGTTTCGAAATAGGCACAGGAGTAACTCATTGTATCGTCAAGCCACAGTTTATAGAAATCATTGCCCAGGTCGTAATGATATTGCACTTTTTCTGCCTGCCCCCGGCAGCCGGTTTCCTTCTGGCTTTTCATAAAGCGCTGCAGGATTTTTTCCATATTTTTGTTACCGTTGAAAAGGTCCTGGTTTAAAATCAGGAGGTTAAAGATGTCTTTCAGGTTGCCTTCAAAATCGATCTTCTTATCCATGTAAGCTTCGCCAAACTTTAGTTCAGGGTCGCAGAGCATTTCCTTAAGATCGAGTTTTTCATTGATAATCATCCGGAAGGCGGGTTCTTGACCGCCTTCTACCCCGTAAACAACGGTATCTCCATCCCAGTAAGTTACAGCAAACGGTTCGCTTTTTATCCGACAGAACAGGGATCCCAGGAGTTGCTTTTGCATATGACTGCTCCTTTCATATTTTGATTTTGTAGTCACGGCCAGGTTGATGAGCAGGGCCGGTATTAAAACCATGATGCTAAACGGCAGGGCAGGGATAAATACAGGGCTGGTCCGGGCCATCACGGTAACGGATATATATTTATTATACAATGTTTATAATGGTTGCTGCAAAAGTTACAGTTAATATTAGTTCCCCTATCTTAATATTTTATTTTCTTCTGCAAAATCCTGCAGCACCGTGAGCGAATAACCGTATCGCATCTATCACATGATACTTTTTGAAAAAGTAAGCTGATGAATAAAGGATCAGGGCTGGCCACTTAAATGCGCAACCCTCGGATCAGCACAGGATTATATTTAAAAGTCCCCCCGCCTGATGTTCACTCCCGGGAGACTGTCAGTCCGGTTTGACCACCTGTTCGTAACTGTGGTATGCTTTTGCTGTTTAATGAGAAAGCCTGTTTTCAAAGAGGACCGGCAGAACAACCGGAGCCTTTTATGCAAACCATATATAAGATCCTAAACCGCAATTCGGAACAGCGCTTTTACGGCGCAATATAACTTAAAACGGGTGAATACAGACGGATGCGAACATTTTTAAAAGCAGCAGCCCTGGCAGTTATAATTTACCTTGTCTCCGCACTGACTGGCGCTGCAGTTTCTTCCGGAGAAGCGAACACCGGGATGGGTAAAGAAGAAGTTCTTTACTATTTTTGGGGTTACTGCCCCACCTGCAGCGATCCCGATGAGCATGTCTGGTTGTTTGAAGACTACCCGATCGAAGTTGAGATATATGAAGTATTTCATGATGATGAAGGCCGCCGGGTGTATGAAAAGATCAGCGAAGAGGTTGGCATTGATTCCCGCGGTTTTCCGACCGTGGTCTATCAAGATCGTTTCTGGCTGGGTTTTTCACCACAGGTTCAGGAGGAAATTACTGAAGCCATTGCATCCTCTCTTGAGGGAAGGGAAGCGGTCGAGCGGGGAAATATCCTTGATGTGCCTTTAATCGGTCCTGTAGATCTTAGCGCCTCTCCGGTAATGCTAACCACCCTGGTAATCGCTTTTCTTGACGGATTTAACCCATGTTCCCTGTTCGTTTTAACGTTTCTCCTGGCTATAATAGTGCACTCTGCTTCCAGAAAGAGAATTTTTCTTGTCGGTATAACCTTTCTCCTGGTTACTTCAGCAGTATACGGGCTCTTTATATTAGGCATTGTAAATATTATGGTATTTGTAGCCAGCCTTTTCTGGGTGCGCAATTTTGTGGCGGCCCTCGTAATTATTCTGGGCCTGGTAGCGATAAAGGACTTTATTGTTGCCAGGGAGGGTCTGACATTTTCGATTCCCGATTCATATAAAAGCAGGTATTATAAGCAGGTGCGCAGGGTATTTTACACGGAATCAGTTCTGCCCATGATTGTCGCCACTGCTGTCATGGCCCTCGGTATAGCTATCATTGAGCTGCCCTGCACGGCAGGATTTCCCTTCATCTGGAGTTCAATCATGGCTGAGCTTGACCTGCCGCTTCCCTTTTTCGCCTTTTTATTTGTGCTCTACATCCTGACTTACCTCTCAGTGGAACTTATTATATTCTTTGCTGCCGTAATCAGGTTGCGTTCCATTAAAATGACGGAAGAGAGAGGGCGACTTTTAAAGCTGGTCGCCGGCAGCCTGATGCTGGTTTTAGGGCTGGTCCTTTTTATCGATCCGACCTTCATGGAAAGCATGCTCGGTATTGTGGTCGCTTTCGGCGCTTCTGCCGTGCTGGCGGCCGTCATATTCATGCTCAGAAAGGCAGTTTTGGCAGGTAAAGCTTGACCTCCATCCTGATGTTTACAGCTTCCTGACAGCGCTTCAATTGCATCGTAAAATTAAGAATATTTTGAAGGACTTTTGTTTTTATTGGCGAAAGCTTTGAGAGTTCTAAGATAAGCGCCGTAAAGGGAGGTTTGCAATGACATATATAAGTGAGGATAAATATATAGAACTAATGGTTGAAAACTGTATTGAACCGCAGGCGATAGCAGAGTACATTGTAGGGGCAGCTGAAAATAAAAGTCTATTAATTAATTATATAAAAGTAGCGTTAACCAAAACACGGGAAGCAGGAAAAGAAGAGGGTTAACAAAAATTTTAAAAGCTGTTTTGACTTAGCTAAATATTTTAGTGGAAACTTCACGATCCGGGAAATTCTTAATTAGGGCTATAATAAATACCTGATAACTTAATAAGAAGGGCGGTAATTTAAATTCACATCGTTATTATCGGCGGGGGCGGAGTCGGCTATGAACTTGCGCGCAGCCTTTCAGAAAAAGAGAAGGATGTAGTGGTTATTGAAAAAAACGAGGTCAAGGCCAGGCGCTTCAAGGAAACCCTTGATGTCATGGTTATAGAAGGCAACGGAGCTAATGCTGCCATCCTGGAAAAAGCTGATATTAAAAAAGCCGATATGCTTATAGCTGTAACCCAGGTTGATGAGGTAAATATTATTGCCTGCATGCTAGCCAAACAGTATGATGTGCCGATTACAGTTTGCAGGATTCGAAACTCGGGTTATGCAGATGATACGTCAGTCTTAACACCCGGGCAACTGGGTATCGATATCGTAATCAACCCGGAACGGATTGCTGCCATGGAAATATCAAAGACTATTCATTTTCCAGATGCCAGTGAGGTAGAATATTTTAACCGGGGAAAAGTCATGCTGTTGGGCGTTACAATTGAAGAAGAAGCGGAGATTACCGGCGTACCACTGCATAAGCTTGATCTGGAAGATGAAGCAGTCGTGGTGGGAATTAGCGATACCGGGGGAAAATTTATTGTTCCCGACGGTAGTGACGTTATCCGGAAAGGCGATAAAATTTACGTCCTGGGAAGCGCCCGCACCCTGAAAAATATCAGCTCTATGCTGCATCATGAAAAGAAGCAGTTCAAGCAGGTTACTATATTAGGGGGCGGGTTGATAGGTTTGCAGCTGGCTCGTCTTCTCGAAGAAAGCAAGCAGCCTTTTAATATAAAATTAATTGAAAAAGATATGGAACGTTGTGACTATTTGTGCCGCCATTTAAACCAGACCCTTGTTTTACAGGGTGATGCGACGGAAATAGCCATGCTTAAAGAAGAGGACATTGCCCATACAGATGTTATTGTCGCTGCTACGGGGGATGATCCCAGCAATATTGTTGCCGCTCTGCTGGCCCGGCAATTTGGGGTTAAAGAAATTGTCTGTGAAGTTATGAAACCGCAATATGTTGCTGTTTATAACACCCTGGGCATAAATGCCCTGATCAACCCGCGGCTTCTGGCGGCATCCCAGATACTGCGTTTAACCCGTCGCGAAGAAGTGGTGGCTCTTTCCCTGCTCCAGGATGAAAAGGCAGAGGTGGTTGAAGTTGTCCTGCCTGAAAGTTCGAAAGTAGCCAATAGCAAAATTGCTGATGCTCACTTTCCAAAAGGTATGGTGATCGGCTCCATCGTTCGTAACGGCGAAGTGTTTGTTCCCGATGGGGAAACTGTGTTGCTGCCTGAAGATCATCTGGTAATTTTCGCCATGCGAAAAATTAGCACTACCCTGGACCGTTTTTTTGCTCCGGCTGCCGCCAGGGAAAACAGGGAATACTACCGCAACAAGGTAGTTAAAAATGATTGAATGGGCATGATTGCCGTTGTTGCTCTGGTTTAACCGGTTGTAAATATGAGTTAACAGGCAGGGCCAGGCTAGTATAACAAAAAAACCGCGGGCAATACCGCGGTTTAAGTATGTTGCTGGTGCGCCTGGCAGGAATCGAACCTGCGGCACCCGGATTAGGAATCCGGTGCTCTTTCCCCTGAGCTACAGGCGCCTGGTTAAGGATATTATAACGA
>SLSE01000062.1 GCA_007130585.1 Syntrophomonadaceae bacterium
GGCGACCAAAGCTTTACGGCACGGAAGGGTATTGTGATCGCCACCGGGACAAAGCCGGTAATCCCCCCGATTTCCGGTCTCGGGGATATCGAATACTGGACTTCAGACGACATCATTACGGCCGAAAGCCTGCCCGAATCAATTGTCATCCTGGGTGGGGGAGCCAACGGCTGCGAACTCGGACAGGTACTGGCCAGGTTCGGAACCAGTGTCACAATAGTTGAGCCGGGCGATCGCCTGCTAAGGGTGGAAGAGCCTGAAGCCTCGGAAATAGTTGAAAAGTCCTTTGCCGAAGACGGCATTAAAATCCATAAAGGCGCAAAAGCGAGGGCTGTGGAAATGCGGGGCGGTTCAATTGTCGCCCGGTTGGACGGGGGCGATGAACTGACATCTGAACGCCTGGTCCTTGCCACCGGCAGAAGACCGGACTTAGAAAAACTGGGCCTGGATAACGCCGGGCTGGATATTTCTACAGGGTTTATCGAAGTAGACGAGCGGATGCGGGCAGGCGACGGAATCTGGGCCATGGGCGATGTTACCGGAAAAGCCATGCTTACCCATGTTGCCCTCTACCAGGCGGCAATCATCGCCGCCGATATCCTGGGCCGCGAACACCCTCCGGCCGAATACCACGCCGTGCCCCGTGTTACTTTCACAGATCCCGAGGTTGGCTCTGTCGGCCTGACCGAGTCGGAAGCCAGGGAGTCCGGTGTTAATACTGCTGTTGCAGCAAAGCGGATCGAGGCCACATTCCGGGGCATATTGCATATTACTCAGGGAGGATTTATCAAGCTTGTTGCCGACCGCAAAACGGGCGTCCTGGTCGGGGCAACAACTGCCGGGGCGATGGGCGGGGAAATGCTCGGCCTGCTTACCCTGGCTGTGCACGCCAGGATCCCGGTTTCCAGCCTGCGTTCTATGATCTACGCCTTCCCCACTTTTACCGGGGGAATCGGAGAAGCAGTAGGCGCTTACGGCCGCGGGGTAACAACGGTGCTCGATCCGGAGTACAGCGGTCTTAAAGAACTGGACTCACTGCTTGAAGCCCTTTAACGCATGGCAGCATGCAACAGGCGGGGCCGGCTTAATTAAAGCGGCCGGCCCCGGTTAGCATTTATTCGCGATCCTCTTCTATACCGGCAATAACCCTGGCCAGTTTCTTTTTCTGATCCAGGCCTCCCTGCCGGCGGATCATAATCCGCTGGGCCTGGGGTGAACCGGCCCCGTGCATAGATTCTGTCCGGTATCCCACCGCGGCTGCCCCCAGGGTCAGGTTTTCGATCAGGCGCAGCATGCGCAGCCGGTGTTCCGTCGGCACGCCCTCCGCACCCTGCAGGTACTTCTCCAGGTATGGGCCTATCTCGGGATGCCGGAAATCCTGTTCCGACGGCATCGTCACCATCAACCCCCCGGCAATATCTTCAGCGAGCCTGGAGATCTCATAGGGGAAGCGGGTTACATTCTGTTTGCAGACGTTGGCCAGCAAAAGATCGATCAGGTAAGTTCCCGATGCTGTCGCGCACCCCTGGCTGGAGCATGCTATTCCGCAGGAATACAGGGTTTCATTGAGATGGATCATCTCAATGATTTTATCTTTTATGTGTGAAGCATTGGAAATTCCGTTATACTCTGCAGCCTGCGCTGCAGCTCCGATCAGAACGTCGCCGACCCCCACCTTGCAGCCGCCGTAGCTCTGGCGGTGATAGCCGGCAAATCGCTCCACCAGGGCAGCGGTATATTGATGCTCTCCGCACATAAATACCCTTTCCCAGGGAATAAAGACATCTTCAAATATTACCAGGCATTCATGCCCGCCATAACGGCAGTTTCCGACATCGATTGTTCCCTCTTCAAGCTTACGGGTGTCACATGACTGCCGGCCGTATACATAGATAATTCCGGCGGTATCTGCCGGGGTGGCAAAGCACACCGAGTAATCCTCATCTTCAGGGCCCATGGCTAACGTGGGCATAACCAGTATTTCATGAGATGAAAGCGCCCCTGTCTGGTGGGCCTTGGCTCCCCGGATGATTATTCCGTCTTTACGCTTTTCCGACACCCGCAGAAAAAGGTCGGGATCGGCCTGCCGGGAAGGACGCAGGGAACGGTCACCTTTTGGATCTGTCATCGCTCCGTCTACTACCAGGTCCTCGTTCTGGACCCTCTGCAGAAAGTTACGGAACCGGACGTGGTAGCCGGTTCCCAGTTCGCGATCCATTTCGTACGTAACACTATCCACTGCGTTAAAGGCGTCCAGCCCGACACAGCGCTGGAAACAGGCCGCTGTTTTCTGTCCCACCAAACGCTGCATTTTGACCTTGTCGATAAGGTCGCCGGCGCTCTGGTGCAGGTGGGTAAAACGGTTAATTTTTTTCCCGCTCAGGTTGGATTCTGCCGTCATAAGTTTTTCATAACGGGGATCTCCGGCCAGCTCATAGGTTTTGGCAACCGCATTTATAGAAGGACGGACCATGGGATGATCTGCCACATTCTCCAGCTGCTCTCCGAAAAGGTAGGCCCTGTATTTTATGCGCCTGAGCGATTCCAGGTATTGTTCTGCAGTCAACATGTCAGGTTTCCTCCCGGCAATTTCCCGGGGACTTGTCATTTATCCCCGGCAATAGTAGAATTGTCAATGGTTGTCTTTTTATATTTTACCCTATTATAACCTACCGGCGGGCAAAAGTTATCATAAAATCAACCATCTACTGCCGGGATGGGGACGGGCAGGTTTCCCGGGGCAGTTTTTTATAAAGCGAGGTATCCGGAAATTGAAGCTGATCTTGATTGTATTAGCTGTGCTTTTGCTGGCAGCCGGGACCGGCCCGGCTACTCCGGCCAGCTCCGCGGGGTTCGGCTCTCCTGATATTGAAGCAATCGATTCTTACGTGGAGCGCGAAATGCGCATTTCGCGCATTCCCGGCCTGGCGCTCGGCATCATTAAAGACGGCAATATTGTTTACCTGCAGGGTTACGGCCAGGCAGATCGCGAGAGGACGGTCACGCCTCAAACCCCTTTTACAATTGGTTCGCTGAGCAAATCTTTTACGGCAGTGGCTGCAATGCAGCTGGTTGAGGAGGGGCTCCTGGATCTTGATAGCCCGGTCAACAGCTACCTGCGCTGGTTTACCATGCAGGGCGAATATGACGCCGCAGAAATAACGGTGCGCCACCTTTTGGTCCAGACCAGCGGCATCCCCACCATGGCAGGAGTGCAGGCGATCACCGAAAAGGATCCCGGCTCCCTGGAGCAGGAGGTAAAAGCGCTGGGCGAAGAAAGACTCGCCCACCCCCCGGGAGAAGCTTTTCTCTACTCGAACGCCAATTACCAGATCCTGGGACTTATTATCGATACATTAACAGAAAACGGCTATTCCGGGCATATTCGAAACGAAATATTTGAACCGCTTCAAATGAACCGCAGTTTTCTTTCAGTCGAAGAAGGTAACGCGGCGGGCATGGCTGCGGGGCATATCAGGAAGCTTGGTTTTTCCGTTCCCTCCGATGTAATGTATCTTGAGAACTCCCTGGCCGCCGGGTTCATCATTTCCAGCGCTGAAGACATGTGCCGTTACCTGCTGATGCACATGGGCGGCGGCAGTTACGGGGACACTGTTCTGCTATCTGAAAAAAGCGCCGCTGAACTGCACCGTCCCGGCAGCGTGCCGGACGGGCCCGGCGATTATGCCATGGGATGGCTGGTGCAAAATTCGGGCGATGATACTATTATACTCCACGATGGCTCTACCCAGGGCTTTAATGCCGCCATGGCTTTTTCGCCTGCAGAACAATGGGGCGTGGTGGTCCTGACCAACGCCAGCG
Source organism: Syntrophomonadaceae bacterium (assembly GCA_007130585.1). Taxonomy (GTDB): domain Bacteria; phylum Bacillota; class Dethiobacteria; order DTU022; family DTU022; genus T3SED10-7. The sequence continues at coordinate 3,823 of SLSE01000062.1, forward strand.
GGATGATCGAACTGCCGGCCGGCCCGATTTCACTGGGCATCGCAGAGTTCTTAAGGGGAAACGAACCGGGTGGAAACTCCCGCCTGCCGGTCCTAATTTATCTGGTTGTTCTCTTCTTCATCCCGGTCATGATCGTCCTGGCAGCAATTTCGGCTGTCAGGTTGCCGGCCAGGTGGGGCAGGAAAATAAAGGAAACCAGGCCTTCCGGATTTTTTGCTGTTGCAGGACGGGTAGTTTTCCCGGTCCTGATGGAGCTTTCCGTGCCTTTCCTGGTCTTTATACTTATTCCCGGGGGAGCGGGTTTCCCCGTTTGGAATCTCCTGGCCCTTTTCCATCCCGACCTGGTCTACGGACTCTTTATTCTGGCCGCCCTGCTGCTGGTTAAAGCGCTGCTGCGCATTTACTTATATCTTAAGCTCAATTTCCTGACCGAACCGCCGGCCGGCTGAAACTAAAATTCACATGAATTTACCGTCCGGGGGAAGGGAATGACATCCCTGATGTTGTTGACCCCTGATAAATACATAATGGCCCTTTCAAAGCCAAGGCCGAAGCCGGCGTGTTTTACCCCGCCGTATTTGCGCAGGTCCAGGTACCATTTAAGATCTTCCGGATGGATATTGAAATCAGCCATTCTTCTAACCAGGACTTCCCGCCTTTCCTCCCTCTGGCTGCCCCCGATGATTTCCCCCACTCCGGGAACCAGCAGGTCCATGGCTGCAACGGTTTTTTGGTCATCGTTGACACGCATGTAAAAGGCTTTGATCTCCCCGGGGTAATCGGTGACAAAAACCGGCTTGTGAAATATTTTTTCCGTCAGGCAGCGCTCGTGCTCCGTCTGAAGATCTTTGCCCCACCCGACCGGGTATTCAAATTTCTCTTTCGATTTTTGCAGCGCTTCGACAGCCTCGGTATAGGTGATGCGGACAAACTCGGCACTTACTATGCCCTGCAGCCTTTCCAGGAGCCCTTTGTCGACAAACTGGTTAAAAAAGGCCATCTCAACTTCAGCTTTATCCAGGAGGTATGTAATCAGGTACTTGATCATTTCCTCGGCAAGATCCATGTTGTCCTGCAGGTCGGCAAAAGCGATTTCCGGCTCGATCATCCAGAATTCCGCCGCATGCCTAGGGGTATTGGAATTTTCAGCCCTGAAGGTGGGTCCGAAAGTATAAACATCTTTAAAGGCCAGGGCAAATGCTTCCGCTTCCAGCTGGCCGCTTACGGTAAGGTTTGTTTTTTTGCCGAAGAAATCTTCACTGTAATCTATATTACCGTCTTCGGTCAGGGGCGGATTTTTGGGATCAAGGGTTGTAACCCTGAAAATCTCACCGGCGCCCTCGGCATCATTAGCGGTTATAATCGGCGCGTGCAGGCAGACGAACCCTTTTTCCTGGAAGAACTGGTGAACGGCAAAAGCAAGCAGCGACCTGACCCTGAACAGCGCCGTGAAGAGGTTGGTCCGCGGACGCAGGTGGGCCACCTCTCTTAAGAATTCCCGGCTGTGTCTTTTGGGCTGGATCGGGTAATCTTCCGGCGAATCGCCTTCGAGAATAACTTCAGCTGCTTTTATTTCAAAGGGCTGCCTGGCCTGGGGAGTCAGCGCCAGGCGGCCGCTTACCGTCACCGCGGAGCCCACGCCAAGCCTGGCAACCTGGCTGTAGTTGGTTAAATGTTCTTTTTCGTAAACGACCTGGAGCGTGTTAAAATGGGATCCGTCACTGAGGGCAATGAAACCGAACTCTTTCTGGTCGCGGTTATTCCTGATCCACCCGCTTACAGTTACCGGATGATCCGCATACTCTTCAGCATTTTCAACAAGTTGTCTTACAGTTATTTTTTCCATCCCCATCCCCCTTACTCTTTTGTTATAGTATACCTAAAAGCCCGGCGCCTGAAAAGAAAAGCAAACTGATGCTGAAAAAACTCAGGCGGCTTTATGCCGGTTCTTTCGCCTTTTCTGCCCGGAACCGGGTCAATTTTCTTCAAAACAGGCTCGCCTTTCTATTTGCCGGGCAGTTATTTTCTTTTTAAGAGCACACTGCACCCCGGGATGCCTGCTCAATTTCTTCATTCTGCCGGCACAAGGGATATTAAGGCAGAAAAGCGAATTATACTTTTAGCGTAAAAATACGGGAGAACGATTTAATGAAAGGGTGATCTAGTGCGCGATCCACGAATTGAAGAACTGGCGGATATTATTCTGGACCATTCTGCCCGGGTAGAACCGGGAGAAACGGTGTTAATCGCTTCCACGGAACTTGGCCGCCCCCTGGTGGAATCACTGTTCCGGAAAGTCCTGGAAAGGGACGCATTTCCCCTGCTGAAAATTACTTTTTCCGACCTCCAGCCGCTATACTATAAAACTGCCAGCGAAAAGCAGCTGGATACCCTGCTGGAAATTGAAGAACTCACTTACAAGAAGGCCCAGGTCCTGGTCAATGTCAGGGCACCGGGGAACATGAAAGAGCTTTCCGGGATAGAACCTTCCCGGATGACCAGGCGGATGAAGGCCATCCAGCCAATCCAGGAATGGGTTATTTCCGGCAACATGCGCTGGGTGCTGTGCAACTACCCCACCCCGGCCCTGGCCCAGGAAGCGGAAATGTCCCTGGACGAATATGAAGACTTTGTTTTTGGCGCCACAAACATTGACTGGAGCGAGCAATCCAGGTTCCTGCAAAAAATTAAGGACGCTTTTGACCAGGGTGAGGAAGTTCGCCTGCTGGGAGAAAACACGGACCTGAAATTTAACCTTTCAGGACGGTCCGGCACAAAGTGCGACGGGGAACACAACATGCCTGACGGGGAAGTATTTTATGCCCCGGTGGATGATTCAGCACAGGGATTTATCACTTATGACTTTCCTGCCATTTACCAGGGCCGCGAAGTTAACAACGTTTTCCTGGAATTCGAAAAAGGTGAAGTTGTCAGGGCAAAGGCCGACAAGAACGCCGATCTGCTGGAAAGCGTCCTGGAAACAGACGCCGGCGCGCGCCGCCTGGGCGAGTTTGGCATCGGTGCCAATTACGGGATTACCAGGTTCTCCAAGGACATCTTATTTGACGAGAAGATCGGGGGCACAATCCACCTGGCCCTGGGCCGCGCTTACCCCGCGGGGGGTGGTAAAAACGAGTCCGCAATCCACTGGGACATGGTCAAAGATCTTCGCCGGGGCGGCAAAATCTACCTGGACGGCAAGCTGGTGCAGGAAAACGGGGAATTCAGGCTGTAAAGCGGAAACAATCCCGTAGCAGGGGGACGGAGTTCCTGCTACACGCCTGCTTTTTCCTTTGTGTAGCAGGAACTCCGTCCCCCTGCTACGGGGCTATTTTTTCTTCATCGCCCAGGGATGCCAAGACCTGCTTTTCGGGGTAGAGCCTGAAAAGCAGGAAGCTTCCAACCGCGGCCGCAGCGACAACAAGGGCGCTCAACTGGATACCCAGCGGCCCGCCAATATCCCTCCCGAATGCAGAGAGTAGGTAGGAAAAAACCACTCCGGCCAGGGCTATGGTCAGTTTAAGGGGAATAGCCCTGGCTCCAAAAAACATGGCTTCCCGGCGCTGCCCGGTCTTACGGAAGTCGGCCCGGGCCATATCGGCGATGGTCGGGTTAATCAGGATGGTCAGGACTGCCAGGGGAAACCCGGCCGCCACAAACATGGCCAGGCTGATATAAAAATATATTCCGGTAATGTTAAATGAAAGCAGAAAGATGGCTAACCCGCTTATAGCAAGGCAGAACACCCCGCCCAGGATTACTTTTTTTTTGCCTTTTTTCCGGGCCAGAAGATTAACCAGGGGGAAAAAGAGAAGCGCACCCCCGATCGTAAGTCCGGCCAGGACAGTCATGAAACGCTCATCACGCTGAAATAGCACTACGGCATAATAGATCAGGCCAAGGGTGACCAGGTTCATGGCAAACTGAAGAAACATTTCACCGCCCAAAAATATTCGAAAAGGCCTGATCGCAAAAGTTTGGCGCAAAGAAAGCCATGTCCCCACCTGCGGGGCTTGCGCAGGCAGGCAGTGTATACTTTCCTTGAAGCTCAGGGTGGGCAGGTAAAGCAGTATAACAGAAAAAGCTGCAAAGATCATGACTGCCTGTCGGTAGGCTGCGCGCACTTCCATACCGGCATCCTGGAAGCTGCCGGCCAGGAGAGGAAAAAGGATTGCAACCAGGATCATGCCTACCAGGCCGAAGAAAGCTATCATCGTGGAGAGGTTTATGCGCAGGGAATTGTTGTGTCCCAGTTCGGGAAGCAGCGCCAGGAAGGGATTAACATACGATGTAAAAGCCAGGTAAAAAGCGGCCATCAGCAGGCCCAGCCAAAGCCCGTTAAGCAGGGATATCCCCTCCAGGTCGGGAGGATGAAAAACCAGGAGGGCAGAAAGGGCCAGGGGCAAAGCGCCCAGGATTAAAAATAATTTGCGCCTGCCCAACCGGGACCTGTTATTGTCGCTCAAAGATGCGATGAGCGGATCAGCCAGGCCGTCGAAAATACGGCCGACAACGAGGGCGGCGCCAAGAACTGTGAACAGGCCCCAGAAAGTACGGTCGGAAACCAGGTTGGGAAGATTCAATTCTGCCGGGGGAAGGTAATAGAAAGGCATGTAGAGAAGGATCATCCGCTCCAGCATGGTAAAAGCGGCACTCCCGGAAGCATACAGTAGCTGCCCCGCCGGGGACAGTGAAAGCGGATTTTTCGATCCCATCAGTTTCTCCATTAATAGCGGTAGTAAATATTCAATACCGTTCAAAACACCGGGGCTAAATCCTGTCCGGACCTTAAGCGCTATTTTTGCATCCTGGCCCAGCTGTCCCGCAGCTGGACAATGCGGTTAAAAACAGGAGTTCCGTCACCCGAAGCTTCGGGGTCGAGGTAGAAATAGGCTTTGCGCAGGAACTGAAACCGGCTCCCGGGAGCAGCCCCGGCAACAGCCGGTTCGGCAGGAACATTTTTGCACACCACCAGGGATTCGGGGTTAATGTGGTTGACAAAGTCTGTCTCACTGTCTTCTTCGGGATTTTCGACGGTAAATAAATTATCATACAGGTTAACTGTTATCCTGGAGGCATGTTCAACGGATACCCAGTGAATAACTCCCTTGATTTTTTTACCGCTCGTATCCCGGCCGCTTCTTGTCTGCGGATCATAGGTGCAGCGCAGTTCAGTGATTACGCCCTTTTCATCCCTGATAACTTCATCACAGCGAATAACGTAAGCTCCTTTTAAACGGACTTCCTTGCCCGGGCTCAGACGGTGAAATTTTTTAGGGGGATCTTCCATGAAGTCGTCCCGCTCGATATATATCTCTCTCCCGAAAGGAATCTCGCGGGTTCCCGCTTCTTCGTTTCCGGGCAGGTTCTCCATGGCACACATTTCCGTTTCGCCGGCAGGCCAGTTGGTAATTACCGCTTTCACCGGATCAAGCACCGCCATCAGGCGGGGGGCGGTAGTTTCGAGCTCCTGCCGGATACAGTGCTCGAGCAGGGCCAGGTCGACAGTGCTTTCCGCCCTCGACACACCGACCCTTTCCTGGAAATCGGCTATTGCCTGCGGTGTTATGCCCCGCCGGCGAAGCCCGGCGATGGTCGGCATGCGGGGATCATCCCAGCCTGCAACATGCTTTTCTTCGACCAGGCGGCGCAGTTTACGCTTGCTCATAACCGTATAATTCATATTCAGGCGGGCAAATTCAGTCTGCCGGGAACGAAACTCCACCACTTCGGGCATCAGCTCCACGGCGTTATCAACTATCCAGTCGTAGAGAGGCCGGTGATCTGAATATTCGATCGAACAGAGGGAATGAGTAATCCCTTCAATGGCATCCGAAAAAGGATGGTCGAAGTCATACATGGGATATATGCACCACTTGTCGCCCGTACGGTGATGAGAGGCATGCAGGATGCGGTAGAGGACAGGATCGCGCATGTTCAGGTTTCCCGAAGACATGTCAATTTTAGCCCTGAGCACCCGGCTGCCGGTTTCGAATTCTCCTTTGCGCATCCGTTCGAAAAGGGCCAGGTTCTCTTCAACGCCGCGGTTACGGTAGGGGCTGTCGGTGCCCGGTTCGGTCAGCGTTCCCCGGTAATCCCTAATTTCTTCCTGGCTTAAATCACAGACGTAAGCACGCCCCGCCTCGATCAGGCGGCGGGCAAAGCTGTATTTTATCTCGAAATAGTCAGAGCTGAAAAATAAGCGGTCTTCCCAGTCTGCTCCCAGCCAGCGGATATCTTCGATAATCGAATCCACGAATTCCTGTTCTTCCTTGATCGGATTGGTATCGTCGAACCGAAGGTTGAATTTGCCGTCAAAGTCGCGGGCAATCGAATAATTCAACAAAATCGCCTTGGCATGACCGATATGCAGGTAACCGTTTGGTTCCGGGGGAAACCGCGTATGAACAGGCTTTCCTTTCAACCGGTCCTTTTCCAGATCATCTTTGATCATGGTATAAATAAAATTTGTTTTACCGCCAGTTTCATTTTGATCAATCATCAGCAAATCTCCTTTTTACCCCGGGCTGGGCCTGTCCGATTTGAACCTGTATCCTGTTAAGTAAAATAAAAAAATATCACCCTTATTATATAAGACCTTCATGAATAATCAAATGGCGGGCCGGTAGATTTAAGAATTCCCGGAATCGGGCAGGAGAAAAAGGATTACAGCAACGACAAAACAGGCGCTGCCGGCTGCCATTAAAAAATCACGATCGCGGACAGAAGCGGCAAGGTAGATTATACCGCAGACAAGAAAAAGCAGCCAGGCAATTTTATGCATTGGCCGGATCACTTCCTGCCGTCATAACCAGGGAAGCTGAACACTCTAACGGCCCCGCCAATGCGCCGGAAAGGACAACTGGTTGATACTTCCCCCGTGGCCGTGTCATCTTTATTCTACCGTGACACTCTTGGCCAGGTTGCGGGGTTTGTCAATCGAGCTGCCGCGGGCCAGGGCGGTATAGTAGGAGATTAGCTGGGTTGGCACCACGCTTAAAACAGGAGCCAGGATTTCGTTAGCCGGGGGCAGGTAAAATACCGATTCAACCTGCCGGGCCACATCGTCAAAGCCTTCCATTGTGATGGCGAAAACCGCGCCACCGCGAGCGTTAACCTCCTGGATATTGCTCAGGGTTTTTTCAAATACCGCTTTCTGGGTAACCAGGGCAATAACCGGAATTCCATCCTCGATCAGGGCCAGGGGACCGTGCTTGAGTTCTCCCGCGGCGTAGGCCTCGGCATGAATGTAGGAGATTTCTTTCAGTTTAAGGGCGCCTTCCATGGCAACAGCGTAATCAAGGTTGCGGCCGACAAAGAAGGCGCTTTCCCATTTGGAAAGGTGGTCGCAGTAAGCGCGCAACCTGGACAGGCTTTCTTCGGAGAGGACCGCTTTAAGCTGTCCGGGCAGCGCCTTAAGGCCGCTGACCAGTTCAAGAACAAGTTCCGGTTCTGCGCTGCCGCGCGCATCTCCGAAGTACAGGGCAAGCAGGTAGAGGGCAATCAACTGGGTGAGGTACGCCTTGGTCGAGGCAACGGCAATTTCGGGACCGGCCCAGGTGTAGAGAACTTCATCGGCTTCCCGGGATACTGTGCTGCCGACTACATTGGTTATGGCCAGGACCTTCAGGTCCTGCCGGCGGGCCAGGCGCAGGGCGGCCAGGGTATCGGCAGTTTCTCCTGACTGGCTGATTACGATCGCCAGGTGGTTTTCATTTAACAGCGGTTCCCGGTAGCGGAACTCGGAAGCCACATCAACTTCCACGGGAATTTTCGCCAGCTTCTCGATAACAGCCTTGCCCAGCAGGCCGGCATGATAAGCCGTCCCGCAGGCAATTATATGTATTTTTTCCAGCCGGCCTATCTCTTCTGCGGTCAGCCCCAGTTCGCTTAAAATTACTTTACCGCTTTCGGGGTCGACACGCTGGCGCAGGGTCTCTTTAACTGCGTCCGGCTGTTCCATGATTTCCTTAAGCATGAAATGATCAAAACCGCCTTTTTCCGCCGCTTCAATATCCCACTTGATTTCAAATATCTCCCTGTCGATCACCCTGCCCGAGCTGTCATATATTTCTGCTCCTTCTGCTGTAATTGAAGCAAATTCACCGTCTTCCAGGACTTTCGTTTTACGTGTATGCGCCAGCAGGGCCGGAATATCCGAGGCTACGAGGTTTTCTCCTTCGCCGAGGCCGATAATCAGGGGGCTGTCCCGGCGGGCACAAACAAGACGGCCCGGCTCCTCCGATGAAATTGCCACCAGGGCACAGGAACCTTCTATTTTCTCCACGGCTTTAAATACGGCTTCCAGCAGGTCTCCCTCGTAATATGTTTCTATAAGGTGCGCCAAAACTTCCGTGTCGGTTTCCGAACGGAACTCATGACCTTCGTCAAGCAACCGGTTACGCAGGCGCTGGTGGTTTTCTATAATGCCATTATGGACTATGGCAATTTCTTTTCCGCAGCTGCTGTGCGGGTGGGCATTTTCATCCGTGGGCCTTCCGTGCGTGGCCCAGCGGGTGTGGCCGATTCCGGCGGTTGCCCGGTTACCTGACTCATCAAGGGCTTTTTCAAGGTCGGAAACCGACCCCGCCGCCTTGCTGATCAGGAGCCGGTTTTCATGCTGGAGGGCAACACCAGCAGAATCATATCCGCGGTATTCAAGTTTTTTCAAGCCCTCTACAAGGACGGCATTAGCTTTCCCGTTTCCCGTGTAACCAACAATTCCACACATAAATGTAACCCCCAACTTTTATAATAATCAGCAATGAACAGCTGTAGAAAAGGTGTGACTCATTAAAAAGGGGGTCCTGCAGCCCTCAATGAAAAAAACATTCCTGACCTGCCCGTTAAGTCAGGACCACAGCTCAGGACTGTTCTTCTTCGATCACGTCGGCTATTTCAAGGGCACACTCTTCCAGTTTTTCTTCAGGCAGGTCGGCTTCAAGCATAACCCTGAATTTCGGCTCAGTTCCGGAAGGGCGGACCAGGACCCGGCCGTGACGGCCCAGCTCTTTTTCCACCCTGCTGATGGTTTCCATAATCCTGGGGTTATCCGACCACCCTTCTTTGCCGGCTACTTTACGGTTTACCAGCACCTGGGGCAGGCGCTCCAGCAGCGAAGCCAGCTCTGAGAGCGGCTGCTGCTTTTCCTGTAATACTTTTAAAAGCTGCAGTGCGGTAAGCAGACCGTCGCCGGTGGTGGCATAATCGGAAAAAATGACATGGCCGGACTGTTCACCGCCCAGGTTATAGCCGCCCGCAATCATTTTTTCCAGTACATAACGATCGCCTACGGAAGTGCGGATAACCTTAAACCCTTCTTTTTCAGCCAGGATATCTAGCCCCCCGTTGCTCATCACGGTGGCAACCAGGGTGCTGTTGTTCAGCAAACCTTTGCCAAGCATATCGACAGCGCAGATGGCCATTACGGCGTCGCCGTCTACCACTGCCCCTTTTTCATTTACAGCAATAAGGCGGTCGGCATCGCCGTCAAAGGCAAGGCCCGCCTGGGCCCCTTTATTTATTACTTCCCGCTGCAGGTCGGCTGTATCGGTAGCCCCGCAGTTCACGTTTATTAATTTGCCGTCAGGCTCATCGTGCAGCATCGAAACACTGGCGCCAAGATCCTGCAGCAACTCGCCCGCCACCCGGCATGCAGCGCCGTGGGCGCAGTCAATGACCAGGCTCAGGCCGTCGAGCGAAGCGGAGCAGTCTTTAAGATGGTTTAAGTACCTCTGCATGGCCTCGCCGTCAATTAACGCATGGCCCAGCCCGGGCCCTTCGGGCCGGGGTACCGATTCGGGGCTGTTAAAATAAACCTCTTCAATTTTTTCCTCGATCGAATCGGAAAGTTTGAAGCCGGAGTTGTTAAATATTTTGAGGCCGTTGTCTTCGATGGGGTTGTGCGATGCGGAGATTACTATGCCCGCGCATGCCTTCAGTTCTCTGGTCAGGTAAGCTACGGCCGGAGTTGAAGCGATTCCCAGGACCCTCGCGGTGCCGCCGGCCGATATTATGCCTGCCAGAAGCGAGCCTTCCAGCATGGGCCCGGAAAGGCGGGTGTCGCGTCCGATTATAAAAACCGGTTTATCATAATCCCTGCCCAGTAACCAGGCAGCGATTCTCCCAATGTTAAATGCCAGTTCAGGGGTTAACTCACGGTTGGCAACCCCCCTGATTCCATCAGTGCCAAATAGTCGTCCCAAAAGCATCCCTCCCGCATTCGTTTATCTTGTAAACCGGGCTCAAATTGTGACCGCTTATTCTTCGCCGGCATTGTCCGGCTCCGGTGTTTCAACCCTCTGGAATTCAAGTCTGACTGTTACCAGGGAAGGATCAAGGACCAGTTCCTCAACCCGGTTGCCATCCGGATCGTAAACTACCGGAGAAAGCTCGACGCTTTCCATTAAACGCATGCCGGTTTTATCAACCAGCACTACAACCCTGTCGACCCTTTCAAAGATTGATTCGGGCGCCCCAACCAGGATCTCTTCCGGCAGCAAATCGTACTGGTAAAGTTCCCATCCCTGGGCCGGGCTGCCGATTAAATTAACTTCAACTTCAAAATCATCAGTAAGAAAAGCTTCAATACTGACCCTGACCTGCTCAGGTTCCAGGAGAACTATTTCCAATCCGCGGAGTGACCGCGCCTGGACCGGGACCAGGTGGTTCCCGGAGCCCTTGTCTGAAAGATCTACGTATGCTTCGATTTCGGCTACAGTTAGATCGGCGAAATCCTCCGGAAGCCCCTCCAGGGTAACATCAACACTGGCAGGCATATCGGTAACCACATAATCCGGGCTGAGGTTTTCCACTTCCAGGGGAACATCGCGCCACACTTCTCTCTGGGGTGTGGTGCGGGTAATCTGGTCGCCGGTTACAAAAAGCCATAATATAATCGCAATAAAAAGGGCAACAATCATAACAAATTTGTTGCTGCGCAGAATTTTTTCCATAGCTACTTACTGCTCCTCCATGACCATAAGCTAAAGCCTTCACTGCGGTCGGGCGCACATTTTTCCACCAGCATTGCCCGCAGTTTTTTCTCGTCCAGGTAGCGGGTTAAGACCCCATCGTGGGCAACTGAAATAATTCCTGTCTCTTCTGAAATGATGATTGCCAGGGCATCGGAGTGCTCAGTGATACCGATACCGGCGCGGTGGCGGGTCCCCAGCTCTTTCCCCAGGTTCGGATCCTCGGTCATCGGCAGGTAACACCCTGCCGCAACGATCTGGTTGCCCTGGATAATTACTGCGCCGTCGTGAAGAGGGCTGCGGGGAAAGAATATATTTACCAGCAGTTCTGCAGTTACTACCCCGTTAACGGGTATGCCGGTATCAGCATACTCCTTTAAACCCGTGGATCGCTCAATAACAATCAGTGCCCCGATCCGCTTTTTAACCAGGACAGGTATTGCCTTGGTCAGTTCATCCAGCATACTGTCAAAATCCTGGGAATCCCAGTTGAAATAGGTTGACTGGAATATTTTTCCCCGCCCAAGGTGTTCGAGGGCGCGGCGAAGTTCGGGCTGAAATACGATCGGGATGGCGATCAAACCAATTGTCATTGTCTGCCGAAGGGTCCAGTGAAGAGCGTCCAGTCCGACCTGGTCGCTGATGATCATGGCCAGTAAAAGGACAATCAAGCCTTTTATAAGCTGTTCAGCCCGGGTGCCCCGGATAATTAAAATAAGCCGATAAAAAAGATAAGACATAATAAGAATATCAATTATATCGAGCCACTCGACATTTAATTGAAGGATTGCTGCGACTATCCGTTCCCAAATGGCCAATTTCTGTTGAACCCTCTTTTACAGATTTCTTTTGCAACAACAGTAACGACAGTTTTTTGCCAGTGTATTTAATTCGCTTTTTGAAAGGCTAATCCCTGCAAGCTACTTATAAAAGTTAACATAAAGAACCAGGTAAAACAACCCTGATCCTGCTCCCGCAGTTATTGCAATTCACTCCTTCAAGACCTGCAATATCCACCCCGCCATAACTGCGGACTATAAGCAGGTTACCGCAGTGGGGGCAAATTGTATTGGCTGCTTCGGGCACATCGATATTGCCAAGGTATACATAATTCAGGTATTGACGCGCTGTTTCACGGGCCTGCTCCAGGGTTTCAGCCGGCGTCGAGGGAAAATCAAGCTTGTAGCTCGGAAAGTATCTCGAATAGTGGAGCACAATATCCGGGCTGATCCCGCCCAGCCAGCGGGCCAGGGCTTCCTGTTCTGAAGGGCTGTCGTTTAAGGTAGGGATCAACAGGCACGTTATTTCAACATGACACTGTTCAGCAGCGGCCTCCACGGTCTCAATAACAGGTTTTCGCTTTCCCTGGCAGTGCTCCCTGTAAAAAGAGTCGCTGAATGCCTTGACATCTATATTCATGGCATCGATATATGGCAGCAGTTCCTGCAGCGGTTCCCGGTTAATATAACCGTTGGTGACCAGAACGTTGCAGTAACCGTGATCTTTTAACAGCCGGGCGGTATCATACACAAACTCATACCAGATTGACGGTTCATTATAGGTATAGGCCACTCCCAGGGCTTTCTGCGGCCCGCCCTCCCTTTCAAGCATGGTCAGAACATGTTCCGGGCTGACAGTGTCTGCATCCGGATCGGGTTTTCCTCGGGCAAGGGTCCAGTTCTGGCAGAATGAACAGAGCAGGTTGCAGCCGTAAGTGCCCAGGGATAGGATCGAGCGCCCGGGATGGAAATGGTAGAGCGGTTTTTTTTCGATGGGATCGTGGTTAACCGCAGCCAGGAGACCGTAATTGAGAGTATAAAGTTCTCCGTTTTCAACCTTCCGCACTCCGCATGTCCCGATCCTGCCTTCCGCGATCAGGCAGGCGCGGGGGCAGAGCAGGCAGAGGATCTTATCATCTTCCTGGCGATAAAAGCGGGCTTTTTGCACCAAAACCAGCTCCTTTCTCCCAAAACAGTAACAAAACCCAATGAGTTTACCCGGCCGGTTTAGCCGGCAGATTCGCCGAACCGGGTCACTTTGAAACGGTAAAGTTCCATATCCATCCCGGGAGCGATTCCGGCTTTCTGGCAGGCAATGCCAACCTGCTCTTCAACCGTGTTAACCCCTTCCAGGTTGGGAAGCAGCAGGCCGCTCCTGCCGCCGCAGCGGACCAGCACCCCGTAATTGCAGGGATCGAGCTCTTTCTCGCTTTCAATTTTCTCCATCGGTCCGAGAATGTCAACCGAAATTGACAGTTCCGGCAATTCATCCCGGCTGACAGGGGAAAACCGGGGATCCCTGGTCGCCGCGCTGGTTGCATTGGCGGCAATTTCTTCGGCCATGTTATCGCGCATCGGCTCGACTGTACCGATACAGCCGCGGAGGCGGCCGTTTTTTTTCAGGGAAACAAACACCCCCGCCCGGGCCGAATATTCCGGCGGCAGCCGGTCGGGCAGCTCAGGAAGACGTCCCTCTTTCAGGTAGTATTCCAAAACACTGCGGGCCAGATCAGCCGGATTAAGAGGCAATTCTGCCTGAAACATTGCCGTCACCTCCCGCGGGTAAAATCGATTTACCCGTAAATTTAAGAGTTATCACGGACACCGGGAATAAGAATATTTTTACCGGCCCGGATGAAGAGCCGCGACCAGGTAGCCGACCCCGAAGGGACCTTCATAGGAGATAATTTCAGGCTTAAACCCTTTTCCGTCAAGCATTCCAAGGGCGATAATGAATGAACGCAGCCCGCACTCGCCTGCTTCTTCTACAAGCCTCTGATCAAAGTTCAGGATATCTTCGACCCGGCCTTCTTTCAGGTACTCCACCAGCTGCCTGTCAAATTCTATTCCCCCGGGATTATACCCGGCCGGGGCATCCGGTGTTAAACGATGGGAAAGATCCCCGCTGGCTATTACGGCGGCCGGAGCCCCTCTTCTGTCCACCGCCCTGCGCAGAATCTTACCGAAAAGGTAAAGGGTCTCGTAAGATTGGAAGCCGATGGTAATATGGACTCCCGGGATATCGATACCTGCTTCCTTCAGGTAATAAATGGGAACCATGGCCCCGTGATCCAGGTCGGCATCCGCCCGGATCCCGCGGTCAGAATCGCCAAGCAGGGCAGGTTTGACCGGTTCCGAAGAAGCTTCTTCCACAAGCAGATCAATGAGCTGTGCATCGCTCTTCATTTCAATTTCAACCTGCGGGTGCCCAAACCGGCCGAAATCGCCTTTTAAGCGTTCGTGAGTCATAACTGCCGGCCCTTCCCGGGCTATTTTGCCGTGCGGGGTAATAACAATCAGCAGTTCGGGCTCTTCCCGGCGAATCATGTTGCTGAGCTGCTTCATTCCATCTACAGTTTTCTGCGCTTTGCCCAGGTTGTCCCGGCCGATTGCGGGGATAATAATCGGGGGATGAGGAGTTATTCCGATAATGGAAAGCATGTTATGTACACCTTCCTCCGGTCCGGAAGCCAGAACAAAAAGTACCCAGGCCGTCTGAATTCCGGCCTCTATATTCACTCTTAACTTAAGTATATCAAATCGGACGGGCCTGAACAAACGTTAACTGCGGAAAATTAAGAGTTTCCGGGGCACAGGGACACCTCTCAACTTGACATATTTATGCAAATAGCCTACCCTAAGATCATGTTCAGCGCTCTTTGCGATCCAGGCCTGAAAAGGAGTATGCAAGATGTCCGGTGAATACAGGGAAACAGAAAAATTTACAGCTGCTATCCAGGCGATCTTTCCAAAACTTATGCATTATCTCAATGCCGAGGAAAACCGCGAACTGACCGGCCTGGGGATAACCCCCGGCCAGATCAATGCCCTGCTGGTGCTTTACCTTCATGATAATCTGACCATGGGCAAACTTAGCCAGGAAATTTACCTCGCTGAAAGCGCCGCAACCCGCCTCGTCAACCGCCTGGTGAACCTGAACCTGGTCAAGCGGCGCGGAGACGAGAAAGATCGCAGGGTAGTGCGGGTAACCCTTACTTCTTACGGCAGGCAGCTTTCCAGCCTGGTATTTGAGAGGCGTTCCTTCCGTTTTAACAACCTGGCCCAGCGGCTTAGCCAGTCGGAAAGAGAAAACCTGGTTGTTTCCCTGCAGGCTGTGATGCGCGTCTTTGAAGAGATGGAACAGGCCGGGAATAACGGGGTTTTTTAATTGCAACCTACAAACAATAAAACTGAAAATCCGGAATCGCTCTGGCGCATATTGCTCACATTTTTAAAGGTGGGCGCTTTTACTTTCGGGGGCGGCTACGCCATTTTACCGGTCATCCAGCAGGAAGTGGTCGACAATAAGCGGTGGGTCAGCCCGGATGAATTTTCCGATATCCTGATTATCACCCAGGGGATGCCCGGCCAGCTGGCGTTAAACAGCGCTATCCAGATCGGCATCCGCCTGCGCGGCATACCCGGAGGGGTAGTTGGCGCCCTGGGAGTAACGCTGCCGTCGGTGATTATTCTCCTGGCCATTGCCGCTTACTTTTATCCCCTTATGCGGGATAATGATTATGTTCAGGCAGTTTTCTACGGTTTAAGGCCTGCCGTGGTGGCCCTGATTGCCTCTGCTGCAGTAAAGATGGGGCGCAATATTTTACACGGCTGGAACGGGATCCTACTCTGCGCCGCACTGCTGGCCGCTGCCATTATTACCCAGGTCCATCCTATTGTCATCCTTGTAACAGGCGGCCTGGCCGGCCTTGTAATCTTCAGGAAGGGGCTTTAAGCATGACAGGCCTTTTTCTCTCCCTCTACTGGTCTTTTTTCAAGGTAGGCCTCTTTACTATCGGGGGCGGCTATGCCATGATACCGCTTATGGAAGCAGAGGTCATCACGGTGCACGGCTGGCTGAATGCCGGCGAATTCCTTGATATTATTGCCGTCGCTGAAATGACGCCCGGCCCAATATCGATCAATGCCGCCACCTTTATCGGCTATACCATGGCGGGTGTGCCCGGCTCGCTGATCGCCACCCTGGGCGTGATCTCCCCTTCCCTGGTCTTATTATTACTGTTATCCCGTGTTCTGATCGGGGTGGTTCAAAACCGGGGCGCCAGGATCTTTTTGGGCGGGCTGCGTTCAGCCCTGGTTGCATTGATCCTGCTTGCTTCCTATACCCTGGGCCAAACAGCAATCATCGACCTGCCTTCCGCCCTGATTTTCGGCCTGATCCTGGTTGCCAGCCTTATCCGCCCGGTCAGTCCCCTTTATTTCATCGCCGCCGGGGCAGTTCTCGGCCTGATCCTGTTCCCCTATTAACGGCATGATGACAAGGATACAGAGTATTACCCGTGCCTGGTGTGGTTAAACAGGCCTGAAGTATGTTATAATAGCCATGCGTTTAAAATAACAAACTCCGAGCCTGTTCACCTAATGCCGGAAGCGGCTATGGTGGAAGGCCTGGGCAGGGGGAGAAATCCCCCCGCCTCCCGTACTTGGAAAGGAGACTATGCCGTTTACTTAAGGCCGCGTTTTCTTTAACAGGAGGCGCGGTTTTTGCTTTACAGGTCAGGTTCCCAGCGATTTCAGATCAATAAAGCCTGTTGTTAACTGATCTAAGCTGGTTCAGGTTTACGGCGCCAATATAATAAGGGAATATTTTAACCGGGTGATGCTTTTTCCGGTATTCCCGATCGCAGCCTTCTGTTTTGATAAATGAGGTGTCCTGATGAAATTGATGCGGGTAACCAGCCCCGGCGATGTTTTACAAATCATAAATGAGCAATTTAGAGCCCTGGCAGATGAAACCCTGCCCCTTGAAAAAGCCGGGGGGCGCTATCTGGCCGCTACTATAACGGCCCCTGAAGATATCCCCGGGTTTGACCGATCAACTGTCGACGGGTACGCCCTTTTCTCCGGCGACAGTTTTGGCGCTTCGGAGTCCATGCCGGCCATGCTGGAATTTGCGGGGGAAGTTTTAATGGGCAAACCCGCACCGCCAATTAACAACGGCCAGTGCTGCCTGGTGCACACCGGCGGCATGCTTCCCGCAGGGGCTGATGCAGTGGTTATGGTTGAAGAGACAGACCTGTCCGGTTCGCTGGTTCAGGTTTTCAGCCAGGTGGCCCCCGCTGAAAATGTTATTCATCGCGGCGAAGATCTTAAAATGGGCGACCCCGCCCTGTTGAAAGGGAGTAAACTGCGCGCTCCCGAAATCGGGCTGCTCGCTTCGCTGGGCATCAGTTCTGTCAGGGTGCACAGGCGCCCGGTTACCGGCCTTTTTTCAAGCGGGGACGAGCTCGTGGATTATAATGCCGCCACGCTCGGGCCGGGCCGGATCCGGGACAGCAACGCCCCCGCCCTTCAATTCCTGGCCGAACAACTGGGAACCGAAGTTAAACACGGCGGAATATTACCCGACAGTTTTGATTCCTTCCTGGAAAAAAGCAGATCCATGCTCGGGGAGACAGATCTGCTGGTTTTTTCCGGCGGCAGCTCGGTGGGCAGCCGGGACTTCACCGCCCGCACCATGCAGGAACTGGGCAAACCGGGCCTGCTGGTGGAAGGGGTCTCGATTCAACCCGGCAAACCAACCCTTCTTGCCAACTGCGGGGGGAAGCCGGTCCTGGGCCTGCCCGGGCACCCCGTTTCGGCCTTGAATATTTTTTCCATATTCGGAAAGGCGATTATCGGCCGCCTGGCCGGGCAGGACAAACCCGGATTTGAACCGACTGTAAAAGCGGTTTTAACACGCAATATATCATCAAAATCGGGAAGGACCGATTACATCAGGGTAAGGCTGGAAGAAAGCGCTGAAGGGTTAAAAGCAGTGCCCGTATTTGGCCGTTCCGGCATGCTGCGCACCCTGGCAGAAGCCGACGGACTCATTATTGTCCCCCCGGCCAGGGAAGGAATCAGCGCCGGTGAAACAGTCGAGGTCAGGCCCTGGGAATAAAATAACGTTCGCCGGAAATGAAATCATCTTACCCGACCACTCGGAGGCCGGGCAGACAGGAGAGCAGTTGATGAGAAAAGTTTACCTGAGCAATACGCCCCGGGGGGAAGCCCTGGACCAGTTTTTATCCCGGGTGGATATTCCCCGCCGTATCGAAACATTAGCAACGGCAGCAGCGGCAGGCCGCGTGACAGGCGGCCCTGTTATCGCCCGCCTTTCCATGCCCGGGTATCATGCCGCAGCCATGGACGGTATTGCCGTCCGGGCGGAAAATACTTTCCGGGCCTCCGATCAGAACCCGCTTCTCCTGGCGCCGGATAAAGATTACCGCTATATCAACACAGGGGGCCCCCTGCCGGAAGGTTTTGATGCGGTCATAAAGATCGAAGATATTCAGGTGCTCGAAGACGGCGGCCTTGAAATTATTGCCCCGGCCACTCCCTGGCAGCATGTCCGGGCTGTCGGTGAAGATGTAGTGGCGGGAGAACTTATCGTACCCGGCGGCCATCGCCTGCGGCCGCCCGATCTCGGCGCCCTGCTGGCCGGCGGCATTACGGAGCTCGCCGTGCGGGCCCGGCCCAAAGCGGCCGTTATTCCCAGCGGATCTGAGCTGGTAGTGCCCGGAACCGACAGGGAAAAAGGCAGCGTGCCGGATTTTAACAGCACGGTAATCGCTTCCTACCTGGCAGAATGGGGAGCCGATCCCGAAATATTGCCGATTGTGCCCGATGATCCCGCCAAAATCCGGGCTTCAGTCACGGCAGCCCTGGAAAACAACGACCTGGTGATTATTAATGCCGGCTCTTCGGCCGGCGACAGGGACTATACTTTTTCCGTTATCGAGGAACTGGGCGAAGTCTTCCTGCACGGCGTCGCTGCGCGGCCCGGGAAACCCACCATCCTGGGACAGGCAAAGGGCAAGCCGGTTATCGGCCTGCCCGGTTACCCGGTTTCTGCCTACATGAGCCTGGAATGGTTTGTCCGTCCCCTGATTTTTCGCTGCCTCGGGCTGCCGGTTCCGGAACGTGAAAAATTGCGGGCGGCACTGGGCAAAAGAGTGGTCTCTGATGTCGGGGTTGAAGAGTTTGTCCGCATGACAATCGGTCATGTTGAAGGCCGCTACATAGCCAACCCGCTGACCCGCGGAGCAGGGGTGACCATGTCGCTGGTCAGGGCCGACGGCCTGCTGGTTATACCGGCCAATTCGCTCGGCTTTGAAATGGGAGAAGAAGTTGAGGTAGAACTGTACCGGCCCCGGGAGGAGCTGCGCCACAACCTCCTGGCCGCAGGAAGCCACGACCTGATTATTGACCTGCTCGGGACTTTCCTGAAGGAACGCAACCCCCGGATGAGCCTGTCATCAGCGCATCTTGGCAGTATGGGCGGTATTGTCGCTGTCGGCAGGGGGCAGGCCCACCTTGCAGGTGTGCACCTTTTCGATCCCGAATCCGGGGAATACAACTGGCCTTACATCAGGAAAATGCTCCCCGGCGTAACAGTCCGCCTGGTTAACCTGGCTTACCGCATGCAGGGCTGGATCGTGCCGGGTGGGAACCCCGATGGGATTAAAAATGTTAAAGACCTGGCCGCCGGAAAGATACCGTTTATCAACCGCCAGAAGGGTGCCGGGACCCGTATCTATTTTGACCACCTGCTGCGCGAAGCGGGCCTTTCCCCGGCTCAGATTACCGGTTACGGGCGGGAAGAACACACCCACTTAAATGTTGCCGCTGCTGTTGCTGCCGGGACTGCCCGGGCCGGGCTGGGTATCCTGCCCGCCGCCAGAGCATTTAATCTTGACTTTGTACCGCTTGCTGAAGAACGCTACGACCTGCTTTTAAGCGAGACTTTTTACAACAGCACGGAAGCGGCGTCTATATTGACCGTAATTACCGACCCCCTCTTCCACGAAAAAGTTGAAGCCATGGGCGGATACAGCATGCGGGATGCCGGCAAAATTATGGAAGGCTGAGATCAGGAAAGGAGCGCTACACATGCCGCTGATTGATATGTACGGAAGAAAACACGACTACCTGAGGATCTCGGTGACAGATCGCTGCAACCTGCGCTGCGTTTACTGCATGGGCGATGAAGGTGTGGAGCAGCTTACTCACAGCGATATTCTCAGCTACGAAGAAATACTTAAAGTAGTTGCCGCCGGAGCGGAACTCGGTATCAGCAAAATAAGAATTACCGGCGGCGAACCACTGGTCCGCAAAGGAATTGTCGGGTTGGTCGGGCAGATTGCTTCCGTACCGGGAATAAGCGATCTGGCTATGACCACGAACGGCATCCTGCTGCCCCGCTACGCCGCAGAACTTAAAAAGGCAGGCCTGAACAGGGTAAATATCAGCCTTGATACCCTAAAGCCCGACCAGTACCGCGGGGTAACCCGCTGCGGTGAGCTGCAGCAGGTTTTAGACGGTATTGAGGCCGCCCTGCAGCAGGATCTCAAACCGGTCAAACTGAATACCGTCCTGATGAAAGGTATAAATGATCAGGAGGTCGTTGACTTTTTGCGAATGACCCTGGAGAAACCGCTGCACGTCCGCTTTATTGAATATATGCCGATTGGCGATCACGACCGGGGCTACCCGGATCATTACCTGCCCCTGAGTTTCGTAGAAGAAGCGGCCCGCCAGGCCGGCCTGCCGCTAAGCCCCGTGCCCCTGCCCGGCGGTGCCGGACCTGCCGAGTCTTTTTCCATTCCCGGGGCCCGGGGAACGGTGGGCCTGATCCACCCGATTAGCAAGCATTTTTGCGACAAGTGCAACCGCCTGCGTCTCACGGCGGAAGGAAACCTTAAAGCCTGCCTTTACTGGCAGGACGAAAAACCGGTTCGGCCGGTATTAAATGATAAAAAAGCCCTGCAGGCCCTGATCCGTGATGTGCTGACCGGGAAACCGGTTGAACATCAGATGGCGGCAAACGGTATCTGCGGGTCCGTAAAGCCGGGAGCAATGCGCGGAATGTCTAAAACAGGCGGATGAGGAAAAGTGTTTCAGGACTGCTGCTGATTTACGTCCCGGTAGTTCCCGGCAATAACCTTTGCCATGTATAAAAATATGCGTAAACACGGAGGTGGTATTTTTGCCGCCTGTAACAATTCACCTGGTTGCCGCCCGGTCGCAGACCGGTAAAACTACAATCCTGGAGAAGCTTCTGCCCGAGCTGAGGAAACGGGGACTTCGGGTGGCTGCCCTGAAAGGACACCTCGAACATTATGAGCTCGATCTGCCCGGTAAAGACAGCTGGCGTTTTGCCAGGGCCGGGGCCGAAGTTTCCGGGCTGACCACGCCGCAGGGTTATTTCCTTTTCGGCTCTGCCGAAGGCAAGACCGGCAATGAAGCCGCCGCTGAAATGCTCGGCCATATCGACTTGATTATTATTGAAGGGAACAAAAGCAGCAAAAACCCCAAGATCGAGGTAGTGCGCGGCGATTTTAACAGCGAACCGCTTCTGCCCGAAAATACCGTTGCCGTCGTCAGCGACCGCAAGGACATGAAACTGGAGATCCCGGTTATCGATAGCGGGGACAGCGCTGCCCTGGCAGAATTTATCTGCAGCCGTTTTTTTGCTCCCGGGGACAGGACAGAGCAGGGTCCGGGCTCCGAAAGTTTAACTCACTTCGATCAGGCGGGACGGCCCAGGATGGTTGATGTCTCGGATAAGGCTGAAACTTACCGGGAAGCATACGCAAGAGGCGAAATAACCA
>SLSE01000113.1 GCA_007130585.1 Syntrophomonadaceae bacterium
AGGGTTTCACCCATGCCCTGCCCTATTGAATAATACCAATCCTGCCCTGCTGTTTCAATTTCTGCTATTTTCCAGAGATTTTCTTCCATGCGGTGGGTTCCAGAGCTATCACCACGTGAAACAAATATCTTTTCAGAGCCGGCAATCAGTGCGCAGGCCTCTATAATCGACCCGGCATTCTTTATCTTGGCAGGATCGTCAGCCGGCCCCACCACGATGAAATCGTTATACATTAAATCAAAACGGTTTACAAAATACCCTTCTTCAACCAGGGCTAGTTCGGCATCGCGATCATGAACCAGCAGGACATCGGCATCTCCCCGGCGACCTGTTTCAAGTGCGGCGCCGGTACCCAGTGAGATCACCCGCACAGTAATCCCGGTTTGTTCCGTAAAAACCGGGTTAATATAATCAAGCAGTCCTGAGTCATAAGAGCTGGTGGTTGTTGACAGGTGTATGAAACGCTCCGGTCCTGCTTCCTCTCCGACGCCCGTTTTTTCGTTGCAGCCGACAGCTGTCCCGAGCACTATAACGATCAGTGCTGTGATTATTAAAAGGATCAACTTGTTTGTCTTCCGGTTCATTCCTGTAACCACCGTCCGGTTTTTGAGATGAGTGAAATAAAAAATCGCAATTTCCCGCCGGAAAATGCGATTAGCTGAAAGTGCTGCTATCGGACCTTCTTTCCGCAACGGGAGGCACAGCCGTTTCCAGCCGTACCCTGTCGTCCACCTTTCGTAGCGTATATTGAACGCCTTAGATAAAGTGGCTCGAAGGCAGTACATATTCAATTAGGTTCCAAATGCATTTTATAATATGCTTCCATGGCCGTCAAGCAGTCAGCTATTTTTGCTTGGCGATAACGCCGGTGCAGCTTTCAAAACTGTAAATACCTCTTCCAGTGACTGCAAGATTATCTGTAAGTTCATAACCTCTTATGCCGGGTAATATTGTCTCTTACCTGCGCTGATATTTTTCCTGAACAATCCCGGGTTAATAATAACTTTGAACAAACTCGCAGAAATACGGATTTGATTGACAAAGGCCGGTGTGCGTGTTAGAATCTGCAATAGATTTAATACCGCACGAAAAAGGTTGAAATGCCCCGCAAAACCGGGCTACCTGATTCGGCGAGTCCTTACGGGGGGTTTGTTTATGTACGCAATCATTGAGACCGGCGGAAAGCAGTACCGTGCGGAAGAAGGCAAGGTTATCCGCGTGGAAAAACTTCCGGCGGAAAAAGGCGAGACAGTCAGTTTTGATAAGGTATTAATGTTTAACGACGGTAAGGAGCTTGAAGTCGGCAAGCCCCACCTGGACAACTGCAGGGTGGAAGGAAAAGTGGTTGCCACGGGGCGTGGCAAGAAAATCACTGTATTTAAGTTTAAACGTAAAAAGAACTACCGCCGCAAGCAGGGGCACAGGCAGCCCTATACCGAGGTAATGATTGAAACGGTTAGCAGCGAATAAGCAGGTTCCTGTGTAAGGTATTCTTTTTCTTAAAAATTATCTAATTTACTGGAAGGCATGAAAGAGAGGTGTCATCTAATGGCTCATAAAAAAGGAGTTGGCAGTTCCCGCAACGGTAGAGACAGCAATGCCAAAAGGCTTGGTGTAAAGCGTTACGGGGGGCAGCTGGTTAAAGCAGGCAGTATTTTAATCCGGCAGAGAGGAACCCGCTTCCATCCGGGCTTAAATGTAGGTAAAGGTAGCGACGATACCCTGTTTGCCAAAGCTAGCGGCCGGGTTGTGTTTGAATATGACAGTCGGGCCAAGAAGCAGGTAAGTGTTTATCCGGAAGAAGCAGCAGTGGTTGGTTAGTTGCATAAATCGGCCCGGGTCATTTGGCCCGGGCTTCTGTTTATAGTTTTGTGTTTGCTCGGCCTGCTTGTTTAAATCCGGTTGTCAAAGCAGCTGTAGAGACACGTATTCTCCTTTAATCAGGGCGCGCTGCAGGTGATCTTGGACTCATGTTCGTAGACGAATTAGAGCTTGTAGTCCGCGGAGGCCGCGGAGGTAACGGTGCGGTATCGTTCCGGCGGGAAAAATATGTTCCCCGGGGCGGGCCGGACGGCGGTGACGGCGGTAACGGCGGGAGTGTTTACCTGTGGGCGGACCCTTCTAAACACAGCTTCCTTGATCTGCGTTATCGGCGTCTGCTAAAAGCGGCCGATGGCGGCCACGGGCGGGGCAAGGACCGCCATGGGGCAGCCGGCGCAGATTTACTTGTTCCCGTTCCCCTGGGAACTGTAGTCCGGGATGGCAGTAACCACTTAATTGCCGACCTGACGATTCCCGGTCAAAAAGCGCTGGTGGCGGCCGGCGGTAAAGGCGGTAAAGGAAATGCCCGCTTTGCCACATCGCGGAGGCGGGTTCCCCGCCTGGCTGAAAAAGGCCTCCCCGGCGAAGAAAAAAACCTTCAACTTGAACTTAAACTTATGGCCCAGGTAGGTTTGGTCGGGTTTCCGAATGCCGGCAAATCTACACTGCTGAGCCGCATTACTGAAGCTAAACCCAGGGTAGCTTCCTATCCTTTTACCACGATCACACCCAATCTCGGCGTGGTAAGGGTCGGCGATCAGGGTAGCTTTGTTGTTGCTGATCTGCCCGGACTGATTGAAGGCGCTCATAAAGGAGCCGGGCTGGGCCACCGCTTTTTGCGCCACGTTGAAAGAAATCTTCTTTTGCTATTCCTCGTGGATCTTTCACCCGAAGCACATCCCGGACCGGACCTTGCATACCGGCTTCTGAAAGAAGAACTGGCACAGTTTAGCCCCGGGCTGGTTGATTATCCGGCTGTAATTACGGGGACGAAACTGGATCTGACCGGGGCGCCTGAAGGCCTGGAATTGCTTAAAAAAGCTGTTTACGATACAGATGGCGAAAACATCCCTGTTTTTGCCATATCGGCGGCGACCGGTGAAGGTGTTGATGAACTGGTCCGCTACATTTACGAAAGGGTAACAGTCCTTTCGGAACAGCAGGCGCAGCAGGCGGCAGAAAAAGAAGAAGAAATCCTCAGAACCGGGGAATCCGGACAGGTTCCTTTAAAAATCGAACGAGAAGGCGATGTTTTTACGGTAAGCGGGACGGCTGTTGAAAGAATGGCCGCGAAAACTGATTTTGAAAATGAAGAAGCGCTGCTTCGTTTTCAGAATTATGCCCGGCGCAGCGGCCTGGAAAAGGAACTGAAAAAAGCGGGCGCCAAAGAAGGAGATACCGTCAGGATCGGCAGTGAAGAGTTTATTTATTACGAGTAATTATTTTTGAAGGAGAGCGCTGTGTTCTTTTTAAGTAGCGGTTCGAACAAAACAGGGAACCTGAATATCGGCCTGATGGGGGGGACGTTTGACCCTATCCACGTGGGGCACCTTGTTACCGCGGAGGAAGCCAGGCAGCAGTTTGACCTGGACTATGTCGTTTTCGTGCCGACCGGGATCCCGCCGCACAAAGACGAGCAATCGATATCTCTTCCCGAGCACCGTTTCCTGATGACTTCTCTTGCTGTTATGTCGAACCCATCTTTCTTTGTTTCCAGGCTTGAAATAGACAAGGAAGGGCCGGCCTACACCATAGATACTGTCAGGCACTTTGCCTGCGGGAAGGAACCGGGACCGGAAATATTTTTTATTACCGGCGCCGATGCGATTCTGGAGATATTTACCTGGAAAGATTATGAAGATTTGCTGCGCCTGTGCACATTTATTGCAGTTTCACGGCCCGGCTATTCCCTGGACCATTTTTACGAGTCCCTGGAACGCAGCTGTCCTGAAATGAAGCATAAAGTACACCTGCTTGAAATACCCGCTCTCGCGGTTTCATCAACTTTTATCAGGGAAAGAGTGGCCCTGAGCAAAACGATCAAGTATTTAACTCCCGAGCCGGTGGAACAATATATCAGAAAGCACGGTTTGTACCGCAGCGGAATATAAAAGGTTTCAATAACCTGAAATAGGTTATAATATAACTGGAGGTGAAAGGTTGATGCAAAAAACTTTATACGTGGGGAATATCCCCTGGAGTACCAAGGAGGAGGATCTCCAGCAGTTCTTCTCTGAATTCGGCGAAGTTCTGGAGTGCAGGATTATTACTGAAAGGGCCACGGGACGTTCCCGGGGTTATGGCTTTGTCGAAGTTAGTGAGGAGAGCATGGAAGAAATCATGGAAAAAACCAACGGTGCCGAAATGGAAGGACGCAAGCTGGTTGTGAACGAAGCTAAACCCCGGGAACAGTAATACATGAATTATTTTTATCTAATGAAAGATATTTTAGGTGAAGAGCAGGCCAGGCACTGCCGGAATGTAGCGGAGGCGGCGGTTTCGCTGGCCGAAAAATACAGTGCTGATAAAGAGAAAGCTTACCTGGCCGGGATTTTACACGATTACGGCAAGAAATATTCCGGGCAGGAATTGATCCGCAAAGCGGAAAAACTGGGCCTGGGGCTGGATCGGATTACAAGGCAGCATGAAAAACTGCTTCATGCCCCGGCTGGCGCCGCTTTACTGGAAGCCGAACTGGAGATAAGCGATCCGGAAATACTGCGGGCGGTCGCTTATCATACCACCGGTCGTAAAGGTATGACCCTGTTCGAAAAAATAATTTACCTGGCAGATCATATCGAAGAAGGCCGCAGCTACGAGGGTGTTGAAAAAACAAGAGAGCTCGCTTTCCATAACCTGGAGCGGGCTCTGCTGGCTGCTGTCGATTCAACTATAAGGTCTGTGCTGGACAGGGGGCTGCTCCTTCACCCGCGCTCGGTAATTTTTCGGAACAGCCTGGTTGAGGAAATCTCGGAAAATGAAAATAAATAATATAACGAGGTGATGTTATTTGGCACATGAACCGGCCAACAGCTCCAAAAAGTTGGCCTTATTAGCCGCGCAGCTGGCGTCGGATAAGAAAGGGCACGATCTATGCCTGCTTGAAGTCGGCCGCGTTTCAATTGTAGCCGATTATTTTTTACTGGTAACCGGAACTTCGGCCGTCCAGGTTCACACGATATGCGATCACCTGACCGAAAGTCTCAAAAAAGAAGGCTATTATGCTTTGAGGATCGAGGGTTATCGTGAAGGCTGGTGGGCTGTGCTGGACTATGGAGGCCTGGTTATCCATGTTTTCCAGCCGGAAGCAAGGATATTTTACGATCTGGAGCGGCTCTGGTCAGAGGCCCCCCGGGTTACTCCTGATCAAAAGAGCGGCAGCCCGGGCTCCAGCCCTGATTAATTGAAACAGTAGTAATAAATAGGTGGCGAAAATAAATGGAAAGTAATAATTTACACCGCTTGATTAACAGCGCCGCTTTGACAAAAAAGAGCCCGGCCGGAGAAGATTACAGGGCCTTATCCCTTTCCGCCTCGAAAGAGCTGGCAAAAAAGAACGGAATCAGCAGGCAGCAAGTTGAAATTGCGGCCCTGGAAACTGGGATTATCCCCGAGCGGTACCAGCGCAGCCTTGGCACTGTGGGCCTTGAAGGCCAGATCAGGTTGCTAAAGTCAACTGTGGGTGTGGTCGGTGCAGGAGGCCTGGGCGGCTTTGTCATGGAGTTAATGGCACGTATGGGTGTAGGCCGGATTTTAGTTGTCGACGATGATGTATTTGCCGACAGCAACTTAAACCGCCAGCTACTGGCTAATGAAAATAATCTTCATAAACCAAAAGCAGATGCAGCGGCGAAACGGGTATCCGAAATAAACGGCGCTGTTTCAGTCAAGGCCTTTTGCCGCCGCGGCGATGCCTCAAACCTGGTGTCTATATTCGAAGGCTGCGATCTGGTTTTGGACTGCCTCGATAACCTGTCTTCGCGTTATGACCTGGAGAAAGTCAGCAGGCAGCTGGGAGTTATTATGATTCACGGCGCAATTGCCGGTTTCCTGGGCCAGCTGGCGGTGATCAGGCCGGAATATCCTTTGCTGGAGATGATTTACGGGGCGTCAGGCGATGGCAGGGCCGATAAAGGGGCGGAGGTGCAGCTTGGCAACCCGGCTACTACACCGGCCATGCTTGCTTCCTGGCAGGCCAATGAAGCTGTCAAGATCCTGGCCGGACTTGAAAGTGTGCTTCCCAGAGATAAAATGCTGATTATTGATATGCAGACTGGTGAGTCGTACAGAATAGAGGTGACTGCCGGCTAAGTGTTTTGCAATTGCAACCCCGGAAAGGTGCCGTATATTAAATGTTTTCGGTTTCTTGCTCCTGATATTAACGTAAAAGGAGTTGCGGGCAATGCCAATTGGAAAGCTTATGGAGCGGCAGAAGGAAGCCTTAGTTGAAGAAGCTTTAAAAGGAAAGCATCGTGATCTGTCCGGATCATGGTATTATATTGCCGCCGGCCTGGCTGTCGGCACAGCGCTGTATCACATTTATACCGCCTACTTTGGCGCACCCTTTGCGCTTTTGTTTCGTAATATTCACTGGATGCTTATTGCCAGCCTGATCTTTCTGTATTTTCCTGCCTTTAAAAACTCCCCGCGCAGCAAGCCTACCGCAGCTGATATCGGCCTTGTTCTGATCTCGGTCGTGCTCGGTATGTATGTCATCCTGAATTATTCAGCTATCGCCGGCCGGGCCGGAGCCCCGGTTGCGGCCGATATCGTACTCGGAGCTATCCTGGTACTGGTTGTCCTGGAAGCAGGCCGGCGTACAGTCGGCTGGCCGATTGTCATTATAGCTGTATTATTCCTCGTATATGCTTATTACGGCCAGTCCATGCCCGGCCTGCTTATGCATCGCGGCTATTCTGTCTCCAGGATATTCCCCTTTCTTTACCTGACTGATGCCGGGATATTCGGGATTCCCCTGGGGGTTTCTTCCCGTTTCATTCTTCTGTTTGTAATTTTCGGCGCTTTCCTGGAAAAAGCCGGTGCGGGAATTTTCTTCAGGGACCTGTCATTGGCCCTGACCGGCCGTTATGTGGGCGGGCCGGGGAAAGCTGCTATTTTGTTCAGCGGGTTTATCGGCTCAATAACGGGCAGTTCTACCGCAAATGTGGTGACTACCGGAACATTTACCATACCCCTGATGAAAAAACTTGGTTACTCGCCTGCTTTTGCCGGGGGTGTCGAAGCGGATGCTTCAACCGGCGGTCAGATATTGCCTCCCGTCATGGGAGCGGCGGCTTTTGTAATGGCTGAATATATCGGAGTGCCCTATGTTACAGTTATGGTAGCGGCGATTGTCCCGGCCCTGCTATATTTTATAACCTCATTTTTTATGGTCCATTACCGGGCTCTTAAAGAAAACCTGCGGCCTGTACCCAAAGAAGATCTGCCGAAACTTTTTAACGTCCTGAAAGACGGCTTTTATTATTTTACTCCCCTGATCATCCTGATTGTGCTGCTGGTTATGCGGTTTTCGCCTTCGCGGGCTGTTTTCTGGGCCCTGATTTCCACAGTAGTGTTAAGCTGGATTAAACAAGACACCCGGATGGGACCCAGGGAAATTTTTGAAGCTCTTTACAACGGGGTTCTTAAAGCGCTGGAAGTTGTGGCTGCATGTGCCGTTGCCGGCATCATTATCGGCATGGTTACGATGACCGGGCTGGGCCTGAAATTTTCCACGCTGATCGAACTTCTGGCCGGCGGCAGCCTGATGGCCGGTCTTTTCTATACACTGATCGCCTCCCTGATCCTGGGCATGGGGGTGCCGACCACGGCCAAGTATATAATCCTGGCCACCCTTGTAGCTCCGGCCCTGGTTTCCCTGGGAGCTCCTCTGCTGGGAGCGCACCTGTTTATACTTTATTTCGGAACCGATGCCGACATTACGCCCCCCGTGGGTCTGGCTGCCTACGCCGCCGCGGGGCTGGCCGGGTCACATCCGATGCATACTGCTATAGAAGCATTCAAAATGGGAGTTACCGCCTATATTGTACCCTTTGCTTTTATCCTGGGGCCGGCTTTGCTCCTGCAGGGACCACTGCACGAAATAATTTTGGCGTGTGCAACGGCACTCCTGGCCTGCGCCGGCCTGGGGGCGGCGATGCAGGGTTATTTTGTACGCAGCATGCCGTACTGGCACAGGGGTATACTTTTAATCGGCTCGGTGCTGCTTATGGAAACAAGTTGGCGGGGGGATTTAATCGGCCTAACCATGGTTGGCGGTATATTTGCACTTGAATACATGGCCGAAAGGGTTATTAAAGAAAAACCGGCCGTCTGAGCTGCCCGCTATGCCGGAGGTCAGAAGTTAGAAGTCAGAGGTTGGAAAGTTCTCAATAAACATTAGCCGGGCAGGTGAACCTTTCCCGGAAAGCTTACGTTCAAACAGCTCCGCGCTGCAAGCGTTTCAGGCTCGACCTATACGCTCATGCTGGATTTGCCTGTTTTACAGGTTTTTTGCAGCCCGGAAACCGGATTAAGCCGAACAGCTATTGACAAGGATAAATGGCGTGCATATAATGTTATATGTACTCGAGGTGCTATAGAGAATTTGATGATGGGAAGCAGTACGCAGGTATGCTTATCCAGAGAGCCGGTAACTGGTGAAAGCCGGCAGGCAGAACTGCAGAACTCGTCCCGGAGATGCGGCGGTAAAATAACCAGCCGCTGCCGTATAGCCGGCGTTAACGGTTTTAAGCGGGTAGCATAACGGGGGGCTGTGGCGCAGTGGGAGCGCGCTTCCTTGGCATGGAAGAGGCCGCGGGTTCAACTCCCGCCAGCTCCACCACATGTTTTACTAATAAGGGTGGTACCGCGGGTATAAATAATCCGTCCCTTGACCGGGCGGATTTTTTTATTATCTATGGAGGTAGGGTCACTGTGAAAAAATACGAACCTGCTCTAATTGAAGAAAAATGGCAAAAGGTCTGGGAAACTGAAGACTTTTACCGATCGGAGATAGATCACTCAAAAACCAAGTACTACGTGCTGGAAATGTTTCCTTACCCTTCAGGAAAGCTTCATATGGGCCATATGCGTGTATATTCAATTGGAGATGTTCTGGCCCGGTTTCTCAGGATGCGCGGTTATAATGTAATTCATCCCATGGGGTGGGATGCTTTTGGCCTGCCAGCCGAAAATGCCGCTATCGAACATAATGTTAATCCTGCCCGGTGGACAGCCCAGAATATCGAGCATATGAAAAAACAGCAAAACAGGCTCGGGGTCAGCTATGACTGGCACCGCGAAGTAAACACTTCAGCCCCCGATTATTATCGCTGGTCGCAGTGGCTGTTTTTATTGATGTATAAAAGAGGTCTGGCTTACAAGAAAAAAGCCAGTGTAAACTGGTGCGACCACTGCGTTACAGTTCTGGCTAACGAGCAGGTTGAAAAAGGGTTATGCTGGCGCTGCTCCTCAGTTGTTGAAGTCAGGGAACTCGAGCAGTGGTTTTTATCGATTACCGATTACGCCGAAAGGCTTTTATATGATCTTGAAAAGCTGGAGGATTGGCCCGAGCGGGTAAAAGTTATGCAGCAGAACTGGATCGGGCGCAGTGAAGGGGCAGAAATTACCTTTAAAATTAAAGAATTTCCCGGTGAGGAAATCCGGACCTTTACCACCCGTCCCGATACGTTGTTCGGTGTAACCTATATGGTCCTGGCTCCTGAACACCCCCTGGTTAAGCGGCTTGTGGAGGGGACGGAAAACGAACAGGCAGTTTTGGAATTTGTATCCGAAGTGAAGCAGGCCACTGAAATCGAACGTACCGCCGAAGAAGTACCCAAAATCGGACTCTGGACAGGACGCCATGCCGTAAACCCGATTAACGGGGAAGAGGTGCCCATCCTGGTAGGCAACTATGTCCTGATGGCGTACGGTACCGGCGCTGTTATGGGTGTTCCCGCTCATGACCAGCGGGACTTTGAGTTTGCCCGCAAACATGATCTGCCAATCCGGGTTGTAATTCAACCTGAAGGAGAAAACCTTACAGCTGACAGCATGACGGAAGCTTACGTCGGTGAGGGTAAAATGATCAACTCGGGTATTTTCGACGGACTTGACAGCTTAGATGGAATCGGGAAAGTTACCGGCTATCTCGAAGAGCAGGGTCAGGGCAGGTTCCGGGTCACATACCGGCTTCGTGATTGGTTAATTTCCCGCCAGCGCTACTGGGGGGCTCCGATACCAATCATATATTGTGAAAAATGCGGTCCTGTTCCCGTCCCTGAGTCGGAACTTCCCGTTGAATTACCCTCGGAGGTCGAACTGTCAGGTAACCGCGTGCCCAGCCTGGCTCACTATGACTATTTTGTCAATGCTGACTGCCCTGTCTGCAGCGGACCGGCCCGGCGCGAAACAGATACCATGGATACCTTTATATGTTCATCCTGGTACTTCCTGCGCTTTACCAGCCCGGATAACGAACATGCTCCCTTTGACTCCGGTGAAGCGAACTACTGGATGCCTGTTGACCAGTACATAGGCGGGATTGAACATGCCGTGCTTCACCTGCTCTACGCCCGTTTCTTCACCAAGGTGCTTTACGACGCAGGAATGATTAATGCCGAAGAACCTTTCAGTCGGCTCCTGGCCCAGGGTATGGTCTACAAGGACGGGGCTAAAATGTCAAAATCGAAAGGCAATGTTGTAACCCCCGATGAGATAGTGGAGCAGTATGGTGCTGATACAGGCCGGTTGTTTATACTTTTTGCTTCCCCTCCCGAAAAAGATCTCGATTGGAACGATCAGGGCGTTGAAGGATGTCATCGTTTCCTTCGCCGTACCTGGCGCCTGTTGATAGAATGTCTCGGGCAGTTTGAATCGGGAGAAGGTTTTTCGCGGGCCGGTGAGAGCGAAGCAGAACTGGAACGGCAGGTCCATGCAACGATTAAAAAGGTAACCCACGACATCCAGGATCGCTTTAACTTTAATACTGCTATCAGCTCCATTATGGAACTGGTCAATGCCGCTTATGCTTACCGCCAGGCAGTTGATGAAAAGAACCAGAATCATGGCGTTTTAAAAGAAACCCTGGAAAAAACAGTTTTATTGCTGGCTCCTTTTGCGCCCCACCTGGCAGAAGAAGCGTGGCAAATGCTGGGCAACCGGGAAAGCGTTCACCGGCAAAGCTGGCCGCAGTACAATCCGGAAAAGCTGCTGGTTGACGAAACTGAAGTTGTCATCCAGGTTAACGGCAAGGTCAGGGGCAGGATTACCGTGCCTGCTGATTCTCCTGAAGAGGAACTGATCGAAAAAGCGCGGGATAACGAGAGAATCAGCGAACTGCTGGCCGGTAAAGAGATTGTTAAAATTATAACGGTGCCGGGCAGGCTGGTGAACATTGTAGTTCGCTGACGGAGGTCCGAATTGGAAAACTTTGCCGGCGAGCCTGAATTACAGAAACTTCTTGCTTTAGCGGTAAAAGATCACAATGTCCTGCCCCTTACCGGACGCTGCAACCTCGAATGCGTTTTTTGCAGCCACCTGCAAAATCCTCCCGGAACACGGGCATACAGTTTTCCGCCCCTGCCTGAAAGTCTTCTTCAGGATTTGATGACCTGCCTGGATCCGGGCCATAAAATCATAATTGGCGAATCAGCAACCAGGCTGCGGGAAGGAGAGCCCTTTACCCATCCCCGGGTTATTGACATTTTGAAACAGCTGCGCTCCTTTTACCCTGCAACTCCCTTCCAGGTTACCACCAACGGATCACTTTTCAGCGAAGAAGTAATATCGGCGCTGGCTGGCCTGCAGCCGCTGGAGCTAATCGTTTCCCTCAACAGTGCTTCCGGGGAAGGCCGCCGGAAAGTAATGCGCGACAGGATGCCCGGCAGGGCCATCGAAGGGTTGCGCCTGCTTAAAGAATACGGGCTTCCCTTTCATGGCAGTGTGGTTGCCTTGCCTCATCTTACCGGTTGGGACGACCTGCGTGAAACAGTCGGTTTTCTCGAGCATGAAAAAGCCCTGACGGTTCGTATTCTCCTGCCCGGCTTCACACGGATCTCTGAGCCTGCCAGTGTTCCTCCTCCGGGCACCCTGCGGAAGTGTTATCGTTTCATCGAAGACTTACGAGCCAGTGGCGTAAGGATCCCGCTCCTGGCGGAACCGCCCCTGGTGACAGACCTCGATCCGACAGTTGAAGGCATAATCGCGGGAACGCCGGCAGCAAAAGCCGGGCTTGCTGCGGGAGACCGAATCATATCTGTTCAGAAGCGTGAACCGCTAAGCAGGGTTGACTGCTATGATCAGCTGGTTAAGGGTGAAAACCCGGCCGTTGTTTTTAGCCGCGGAGGCCGGGCCCGGGAAGCAATAATTGAAAAAAAAGCAGGAGAGAGGCCCGGGGCGGCCTTTTCCTATGACCTGGATCCGAAACAGGTCGGAAGGGTTAAGACGTTCTTATCAGGAAAAGGTCAAACTTTAATGCTTGGATCCACTCCGGCCCTCCGGCGGTGGGAAATTGCCGCGCAGAAGCTTGACCTGCAATACCTGGCCATCGGGGCAGTTGCTTCAGATTATTTCGGAGGGTCAATCGACTGCGCAGGCCTGCTGACAGTTGTTGATTACCAGGCTTACTTAAACGGTTTGACAAACATGAATCAGTACGACTTAATTTTGCTTCCGGCCGTCTCCTTTGATTATTCCGGCCATGATATGGCCGGAGACCACTACCTTAGCTTATATACCTGTGGAGTCCCCTTCAAAATAATCGGTTGATGCCAGGCCTTTAGGGCCACCAATCAGGGCGCATTTAAGTCAATTTCCAGGGCCGTTCCGGGCTGCTTTCCTTGACAGGCATATATTCAAATTATATAATAACTGTAGGCAATTCAAACAATAGATGCAAATTTTCCCCTGCAAAGATACCAGTTTATCACAATCGCGAGTCAGCCGACATTATCATGGCGGCTTTTATTATCCATACAAGGAGGAAATAAAATGAGTGAAGAAAAAAAAGGTAAAGATGCCGGTATCAACGAAGCTGTATTGAAACCCGATCCGTCAAAAGAAGGAGATACCATCCGGATCTCTTCAGAGGTTATTGCTGTAATCACCAGCATAATTACCAGTGATGTGCCGGGTGTTGCCGGGATGAGCGGCGGCGTGGTCGGCGGTATTGCAGAGAGACTGGGCCGTAAAGATATGACCAGGGGCATTAAGGTCCAGGTTGACGAGGATAAAGTTTCTGTTGACCTGAATATTATTGTCGAGTACGGAATTTCGATTGTAGATACCACCGATAAACTTAAAAAAGAGGTTCGCAGCCAGGTTGAAAAAACTACGGGCTTAAAAGTTGAAGCCATTAACATTAATGTTCTCGGAATTAACCTCCCCGAGGAAGAAGAAGAAGAGAAAGAGAAAGAGAAAGAGGAAAAACCTGCGGAAGAAAAGAAAAAATAAGCAGCTTTGAGCTGCCTGAGACTTATAATAAACCCGGTGCTGCTGAGAAGCGCCGGGTTATTTTTTTTCACGGGGCAGGAAAAAGACACAGTAAAAGCGAATTATTTTCAATTGTTGTTTCAAGATATAGTTAACTCGCAATCACAGCAATTAAGATCTCATTTCGGGGAGGCAGGAATGTTGGAAGGCAGGGTTAGTCCGAAAGAAATAATTATACTCGGCGTTGTTGTGCTGCTCCTGGCCGGCGGCGGAATTTGGCGCGCTGTCCAGGTTTCGTCTCCCGGGACTGAGATCATTCAGGCCGGCAGTTACGGCGGCAGCGAGGCGGAGGCAAAAAGTGAAAATACAGAACCCGAAATGCTAACGGTCCACCTGGTCGGGGCGGTAAAAAACCCCGGTATTTACATGCTTCCGGCTGGATCGAGGGTTTATGAACTGCTAGAGCAAGGCGGAGGCTTCAGCAGTGAAGCCGACCGGGAAACATTGAACCAGGCCAGGCCACTTATGGACGGCGAACAGATTTATATCCACCGCCTGGGGGAAACCCCGGGCCCCGGGGAAAGCTCCGGGGGTGGCGGTAAAATAAATATAAACCGCGCCACTGCTTCAGAGTTGACCGCTTTACCCGGGATCGGAGAGGTGCGGGCCAATCAAATAGTGGCTCATCGCGAAGAGCACGGCCATTTCACAGACCCGGCTCAAATTATGGATGTAAGCGGTATAGGCGACAGCACTTTCAATAACATTGCCGATAAAATTACTATATACTAGCGCTTAATCAAGCTGCCATGATTTTAGGTACGCTTCCTGCCCTGAAGTTAAGGAATCGATCGAGATTCTCATAGCTTCAAGCTTGATAACTGCGGTTTGCCGGTCAAATTCGGCCGGCAGCGGCAGTACTTCAGCCGGCAGTTTACCTTTATTGTCAACCAGGTACTGCATGGCCCCAAACTGCAGGGCAAATGATAAGTCCATGATTTCTGCAGGATGGCCGTCCGCTGCTGCCAGGTTAACCAGCCGTCCTTCGCTCAGCAGGTAAATACGCCGGCCGTCTTTCAGACGATATTGATCGATATTCCTGCGGGGCCTGCCTTCGTGTTGCCCGAGTTTTTTTAAGGCTGCCGTGTCAATTTCAACATCAAAATGTCCGGCATTACACAGAATAGCCCCGTCTTTCATTAAGGAGATATGTTCGGCCGTAATTACATCGCGGCAGCCCGTGGTAGTAATAAAAATATCGCCACGGGCGGCTGCTTCTCTCATGGTCATGACCCGGTAACCCTCTACTGCAGCTTCCAGGGCCCGGATCGGTTCAACCTCTGTTACAATGACATTTGCCCCCAGGCCGGCTGCCCGCATTGCCACTCCCCGCCCGCACCAGCCGAACCCCGATATAACCACGTTCTTCCCTCCAACAAGAAGGTTGGTGGTGCGCATTATGCCATCCCAAACCGATTGCCCCGTACCGTAGCGGTTGTCAAAAAGATACTTGCACATGGCATCGTTGACCGCGATAACGGGAAATGCCAAACGGCCTTCTTTGGCCATGGCCCGCAGGCGAATTAAGCCGGTGGTTGTTTCCTCTGCTCCCCCGATTACGTTTTTCAGAAGATCGGGGCGGTCCCTGTGCAGCATAGCGATCAGATCGCCTCCGTCTTCGATAATAAGCTGCGGCTCGGTGTCAATTGTTTTTCTTAAATGGCCCCTGTATTCGTTTTCCGTTGCTCCGTGCCAGGCAAAAACTTTTACACCCTCTTCGACAAGAGCGGCGGCAACTGCATCCTGGGTGGACAGGGGATTGCTGCCGGTAATAACCACTTCAGCCCCACAGTCCCTAAACGCTCTGGCCATACAGGCTGATTTGGCTTCCAGGTGAATGCAAATTGCTATCCTGAGGCCTGCAAACTGGTTTGCAGCCCTGGATTTTCCAATCAATTTGTTCATAACCGGCATATGCCGTCCGGCCCACTCGATTCGCCTGTGCCCCTCCGGGGCTTTTTCCGGGTTTCTGATTTCGCTCATCAATTTAGCCTCCTATAACCTGGAATATATAAAACCAGTTTACTGTCTAATTTCTCACCTGCGGGGCTAAATCCTGTTTCCCTGCCGGTTAAGAGGGTTTCGATCACGGTGTGCAGAATAGAAAGTTTATCCGGAGGCGATAAATAAGGTGCGGGCTTACGAGATCATATTAAAAAAGCGTAACGGCTTA
Organism: Syntrophomonadaceae bacterium; assembly: GCA_007130585.1. Classification (GTDB taxonomy): domain Bacteria; phylum Bacillota; class Dethiobacteria; order DTU022; family DTU022; genus T3SED10-7. Next base: position 15,491 of record SLSE01000113.1, read on the forward strand.
AGCCTGACCAGGGAGGAAATAAACTACCTGATTGAAGGCTTTGTTCAGGGCGCCGTTCCCGATTACCAGGTCTCTGCCCTGGCTATGGCCATATATTTCAGAGGGATGACAGAAGAGGAAGCTGCTTACCTGACCGAGGCAATGGTGCATTCCGGGGAAACCGTTTCCCTGGAGGCAATCCCCGGAATTAAGGTTGACAAGCACAGCAGCGGCGGAGTAGGCGATACCACAACACTTGTTTTAGCCCCCCTGGTGGCATCTGCCGGTGTCCCTGTAGCCAAGTTTTCAGGTCGCGGGCTTGGCCATACGGGAGGCACATTGGACAAACTGGAATCCATACCCGGATTTCAGACGGCAATGTCAACGGGGGAATTTATAACAGCCGTGAAAAATATCGGAGTGGCGGTGGCCGGGCAAACAGAAAGCCTTGTGCCGGCCGATAAAAAACTTTATGCCCTGCGTGATGTCACGGCCACAGTAGACAGCCTTCCTCTTATTGCGTCCAGTATAATGAGTAAAAAGCTGGCGGCAGGCGCCGATAGCCTGATCCTGGATGTAAAATGTGGAGACGGTGCATTTTTAAAAGAAAAGGACCGGGCGTTAGAGCTGGGCTCCATGATGGCAAACATTGGGTATAAGGCGGGCAGGGAAACAGTGGCCATCATTACCGCCATGGATCAGCCGCTTGGCAGGGCCGTGGGCAATGCCCTGGAAGTAAAAGAAGCTATTTTAACCCTGCGCGGCGAAGGGCCGCCTGACCTGACAGAACTGTGCCTTGTGTTAGCAGGCTGGATGCTCTGCCTGGCCGGAAAAGTTTCCAATTCCGGCGAAGGACGGGAGATTCTCAGGGAGCTTATCGCCAGCGGGAAAGCCCTGCGCAGGCTGGAAGAACTAATAAAAAACCAGCATGGAAACGCCGGGGTAATTGAAGATTTTTCCCTGCTGCCGCAAGCCGGAAATATTGTCGGGGTTGAAACAGCTGAACAGGGATATGTTGCCCGCCTCGGGGCCGAAGCGATCGGGATCGCTGCTATGGCCCTCGGCGCGGGACGGGAATCAAAAGAAACCGCTATCGATCCGGCTGCCGGAATTACCATTGAAAAAAAAGTCGGGGACAGGGTTGAAAGCGGAGACACGCTGGTGTTTATTCATGCCGGCCGGAACATAACCGGGGATCTTCTAACTCAAATCCGGGACCGGGTTCTTGCCGCTTTTGAAATCCGGGAAGATAATCCGGGGAAACCGCCGCTCGTATTGGACAGTATCGACCGGAAAGGCAGGTAAATCATTGGAAGAGATAGCCCGCTTTATCGACCATACACTTCTTAAACCGGAAGCTCTTACCCGGGATATTGTCAGGCTCTGCCGGGAAGCTCAGGAGCACGAATTTTACGCCGTATGCGTCAACCCGTCGCACGTTAAGGCGGCTGCCGGAGAGCTGCGGTTCAGCGGAGTTAAAATATGCGCTGTAGTCGGTTTTCCCCTCGGGGCCACAACCACAGCCACAAAAGTATTTGAATCCGAAGAAGCAGTGGATAACGGAGCTGACGAACTGGATATGGTTATACATGTCGGTGCCTTAAAAGAGGGAAATATAAACTATGTTGCCGCTGATATTGCCGCTGTAGTCGGGGCCGCCCGCGGAAAAATCGTTAAAGTAATAATCGAAACGGGCCTGTTGACCGAACAGGAAAAAGTGCTGGCCTGCCGCCTGGCTGAAGAAGCGGGCGCCGGTTTTGTAAAAACATCAACAGGTTTCGGTCCCGGAGAGGCCACTGTTTCCGATGTACGCCTGATCCGCGAGACAATCGGGTCCGGCATGGGCGTAAAAGCATCTGGCGGAATACGGACTGCCCGGGCTGCGCAAGAAATGATCAGGGCAGGCGCTTCAAGGATTGGTACAAGTTCCGGAGTAGAGATTGTAAACGGCAAGTAAATGGCACTCCCCGGAGCTTATCCGGGATCAGCTGATAAAATCAGATAACAATTTAATTTCTTTGACAACCAGCAGGCAGTAGTCTAAAATGATCATGGAAGTTAAAAATACCTGACCGGTGATAAACCGGTATTTTATTTTACCTGGGGGGGTTAATTTGAATAGCCGTATCTTGCTGATTATCTTTGCATTAGTTATAGCCGGGTCATTAATCCTGGCCGGAACCAATTTTTATATTGACCTGCTCTGGTTTACTGAATTGAATGCGGAGCAGGTTTTCTGGACCCAGTACCTAACCCGCTGGGGCATGCGTATTGGCGGTTTTCTCTTTCTTTTCGCCTTCTTTTTCATAAACCTGATCTTTACAAGGCGTTATATCCTCAGCTTTCCAAATCTTGCTTTAAGGGAAAGGCTGATGGCTACGGGAGCGATGCGTTTTTTCACCCCTCGCCGCCTGGTTTATTATTTTATCGGGATAGCGGGTGTGTTGGCCTATGTTTTTTCGGGTTATGTCGGGGGCTTCTGGATGGAAACGCTGCGCTTTTTTAACCATGTTCCCTTTGGGATAAGTGATCCTATTTTCAATGCGGATGTCGCTTTTTATATTTTCGGTTTACCCTTTTACCGGTTTATTTATGGGTACCTGATGATGGCCGTGGTAATCTCGTTAATAATGGTTGCTGCCATATACCTGCTTATGAATCCCCCTGCCCAGGGAAAACAGGGCTGGATGCTGCCTCCGCCAAAAGGAATCAGCCACCTGGCAGTGCTTCTCGCCCTGGTGTTTGGATTGAAAGCCTGGGATTACAGGCTCAGCCAGCTGGAGCTGGTGCTTTCAGATCGGGGCGTTGTTTACGGTGCCGGCTACACCGATCTTAATGCAAACCTTCATGTTTTAACGGTCCTGATGGTTTTGGCCGGGATTTTGGCCCTTGTATTTCTGGCCAATATCTTCCTGCGCCGTTACAGGCTTTTCCTCTACGGCATTCTGGCCCTGATCGGGGTCTCTCTGCTGGGCGGCTGGGCCTACCCGGCGGCAATTCAGAGCTTTGTCGTTGAACCGAGCGAGTTCAGTTATGAGCGCGAATTCCTCGATCATAATATTGAGTTCACCAGGGCCGCTTACGGCCTGGATCAATTCGGTACCCGCAATTATCCCGCCACCCAGCAGCTAAGCTGGGATGACCTGAGGGCTAATGAGGGCACTATTAAAAACGTGCGTCTCTGGGACCACCGGCCCCTGCTGACCACCTTTAATCAACTTCAGGCGATCCGTCCTTATTACCGTTTTGTCGATGTTGATATTGACCGTTACACGGTTGACGGCGAATACCGCCAGGTCATGCTGGCCGCCCGGGAGCTTGATAAAAGCCGCCTGGCCGCCCAGGCACAGACCTGGGTTAATCTACACCTGCAGTTTACCCATGGCTACGGCGTTGCCATGACACCGGTTAATGAGGTTACCCCGGAAGGAATGCCCCAGTATTTCCTGGGCGACATACCGCCGAGAGGCGACCTTGAGCTCGAAAACCCGTCGATTTACTTTGGCGAGCTCACCACCGATTATGTAATCATCAATACGGATACCCCTGAATTTCATTATGCCACCATAGGTGATGAAAATGAATTTATTTTTTACGATGGAGATGCCGGTATCCGCCTGCAATCTTTCCTGCGCCGCGCCATGCTGGCCCTGAGATTTGCCGAGTACAGGATCCTTATATCCAACGAACTCAGCAGCGACAGCCGGATTCTTATTGAACGCAATATCCATGACCGGGTCCGGAAACTGGCGCCTTTCCTGCGATATGACAGCGATCCCTATATTGTTGTCAGCGACAACCAGTTATTCTGGATTCAGGATGCCTACACCGTATCCGACAGGTATCCTTACTCAGCTCCTTATGACGGCATAAACTATATCCGCAACTCGGTAAAAGTCGTGATAGATGCCTTTAACGGCGATGTTAATTTTTATATATTTGACCCTGCCGATCCGTTAATTCAGACTTACAGCAGGATTTTCCCCGAACTGTTCAGTCCCATGGAAGAGATGCCGGTCAGCCTGATGGATAATATCCGCTACCCGGAAGATCTTTTCGCAATACAGTCGCGGTTACTGCAGCTTTATCACATCACTGATGCCAACCAATTTTACAGCCGCGAAGATCTCTGGTCCATTCCCAATGAGATAGCGTTCGGCCAGGAACAGCTGATGGAACCCTACTATACAATCCTCCAGCTGCCGGGTTATGATGAGCCGGAATACGTTTTAATTCTGCCCTTTACGCCAGATACGCGGAATAACATGATTGCCTGGATGGTTGCCCGCTGCGATCAACCCAACTACGGACAGGTTGAAATCTTTAATTTCCCGCGGGAAAGGGTAATCCTCGGCCCCAGCCAGATAGAAAACCGGATTGACCAGAGCACGGAAATATCGGAACAGTTCACCCTCTGGGGGCAGGTTGGTTCACGGGTTATCCGCGGAAACCTGCTTGTGCTTCCGATAAACGACGCCCTGCTCTACGTGGAGCCGATTTTCCTGGAAGCCGACACCGGCGGTTTGCCGGAGCTGGCCCGGGTAATCGTTGCCTTTGATGAAACTGTGGTAATGGGCCGCACCCTCGACCAGGCTCTTGTCCAGGTCTTCGGGGAAATAGATGAACTGCCACCCGATATTCCGGTAGCTGATCTACCCGATGATTTTGAGCTTGACGACCCGGTCCCTGATGTAGAAATCGATCTGGAAGCAGAACTTGTTAACCTGATTCTCCAGGCCCGGGAAGTATACGAGGAAGCCCTGCAGCTTCAGCAGGAGGGCGACTGGGCCGGGTACGGCGAAAAAATCCGGGAACTTGAAAGAATCCTTGCAGATCTGGCCCGCTTTACTTCATAACATGAAAACTCCAAACCAGCCCTCAACGGGGGCTGGTTTGGAGTTTCAGGCGCTTAACGGCGCCTGATAGGGCTGTTCTATCAGAGCAACCCGGCCCGGGCAAATACCTGCCGGCATACAGTTGCGACGATTAAACCCGCTCCAATACCTGCAGCTAAAAATTCAGTAAATGCCGTGCTTTAACCGCCGGCTTCTATATTATTGGAGGAGGGCCCGATAATGACTGACGGATACATTGTTTATACTGACGGAGCCTGCTCGGGCAACCCCGGCCCCGGTGGCTGGGGGGCTGTGATCATGCAGGGAGAAACTGTTCGGGAAATCAGCGGGAGTGCTGATAACACTACCAACCAGCGGATGGAGCTTCAGGCTGCCGTGGAAGCTCTTAGAATGATTCCTCCCGGCAGCAGTGTTAAACTGCACAGTGACAGCGCCTACCTGGTGAACTGTTTTAACCAGGGCTGGATGAAGCGCTGGTCGAGTAATGGCTGGCGTACGAGTAAAGGCAGTCCGGTTGAGAACCGGGACCTCTGGAATCAGCTTCTCGAATTGTCCGGGATTCATACGATTGAGTGGATTAAAGTAAAAGGACACAGCAGCGACCGGCTTAACCGGCGTTGTGATGAACTGGCCCGCGAGGCGATTAATACCGGCGGCGGAGCGGGCTCTGAAACTGACAACCCCGCTGTGAACTGCACAGCTGAAAGAACCCCCGAACGGAAAAAAAACAGCAAAACGCGCCGCCTTGGAATCCTGACCGGCGGAGGAGACTGTCCCGGGTTAAATGCGGTTATAAGGGCAGTGGTCAAAGGGGCCATTTACAACTACGATATCGAGGTGGTCGGTTTTAACAATGGTTTCAGGGGGCTGGTGGAAAATGATGCCGCCCTGCTGGGCGATTATCAAGTATCGGGTATCCTTAACCGCGGTGGCACAATTCTGGGCACTTCCAACCGTGATAATCCTTTCGATTTTCGGCCGGGCAGCACCGATTACCGGCAGACAGGCGAGGACCGATCGTCCGATGCGGTGGAAAATCTAAAAAAATGGGAAATTGAAGCCCTGGTGGTAATTGGCGGAGACGGCAGCCTGCTGCTGGCCAACCGTTTCAGTAAACTGGGCGTACCGGTTATCGGCATCCCTAAAACAATTGACAATGATCTTCCCGCCACCGACGTTACTTTCGGTTTTGATTCGGCGGTAACCACTGCTACCGAAGCGATCGATAAAATTCACACCACAGCAGAGTCCCATCACCGGGTAATGGTAGTCGAGGTAATGGGCCGCTACGCCGGGTGGATCGCCCTGACAGCCGGGATGGCCGGGGGCGGAGATATCATCCTGATTCCCGAAGTTCCCTTTGAGTATCATTACATTGTTGAAAAAATAACGGAGCGCAGGCACAGGGGTAAGAAATTCAGTATAATCGTCGTTGCCGAAGGTGCCTATCCTGTTGGCGAGGAGGCCGTATACCAGCAAAAAGGCGATGTAAAGAGGTTGGGCGGTATCGGGCCGGTAATCTCCCGTGAAATTGAAAAACGTAGCGATACGGAAAGCAGGGCAACAATATTAGGACATTTGCAGCGGGGAGGCAGCCCCACCTCGTATGACCGGATTTTAGCCACCCGTTTCGGGGTAAAGGCGGTTGAGCTGTTTTTGGATAGGCGCTTCAATGAGATGGTCTGCCTCAGGGGCAACCGGATTGAATCAGTTGCCCTGGAAGAAGCTGTTAAAGGAACCAAGCTGGTTGATCCTGAAGGGGAGCTGGTCCGCGCCGCCCTGGCTGTCGGCACCTCTTTCGGATATCCACTTAAATCCGGGGAGCAACACTCATAATTATATAAACTGTTAGTGCGGCATAAACTATGATAATCCCGCCCGCTGTCAGATCAACCCTGCCCATGTGCAGGGTTTTCATTTTAGTCCGTCCCTTACCGCCGCTGTAACTTCTGGCTTCCATGGCGGTAATCAGTTCTTCCGCTCGCTTAAAAGCGTTAATGAACAGGGGCAGAAAAACAGGAAAGATTTTTTTGGTTTTCTGAATAAAGTTGCCCCGATCGAAGGCAACCCCCCGGGCCATCTGCGCTTTTACGATCTTATCCAGTTCTTCAGCCAGGATCAGGACAAAGCGCAGGGCGATAACCATGGTCATGACCAGTTCCTGGGCAGGGAGGCCGATTCTGCGCAGGGGGCTGAGCAGGCTTTCCAGTCCGTCGGTCAGGCTGACGATTGAAGTGGTCAGGGTTAAGATCGTGGTTACCATAAACAGGAACAGGACCCGCAGGGTAATCAGGTTGCCCATATGCAGGCCCGCGTCGGTGGCGGTAAAAATCCACCAGGAAAATATAATATCGGCATCGGGGGTGGAATAAAGAAACAGCTGAAATATCCACATTAAAACCAGCACGGGCAGCATTGGCCTGAGGCCGCGCGCGGCATAGCCTAAAGGTATTCCTGCTGATACGATTATTGCGGCTGTAAAAAGGGTAAAAAGGCTGTAAGCCTCGTAAGATCGGGTAAAGAGCAGCAAGGCAATTAATAATCCTGCCGCCAGAATTTTTGTCCTCGGATCCAGGCGGTGAATAAAGGATTTTCCCGGCAGGTAGACTCCCAGGGTGATGTTTTTTGTCAGCTCCATTAATCATTCACCTGTCCGTCCTGCAGGCTGCTTGCAATTGCCTGCAGGGCTTCTTCCATGTTGAGCACAGTTTCAGGCAGATGATACCCGCATTTTCTCAGGTGGTTGGTTATGGTCATTATCTCGGGCAGTTCAAGGCCGATTGCACAGAGCCGATCAGCCTGTTCAAAAACTGTCCTGGTCTGGCCATCGAAGGCAATTTTGCCCCTGTCGACTACAATTATTCTTTCAGCCAGTTCCGCTATTTCGTCCATGCTGTTGGATATAAATATGATGGTGATCTTTTCTTCTGCATGCAGCTTTCTGATTACCCCGAGAATTTCTTCTCTGCCCCGGGGATCCAGTCCGGCAGTGACATCATCCAGGATCAGGATTTTCGGTTTGCAGGCTAAAACTCCGGCTATAGCCACTCTTCTCTTCTGGCCGCCGCTCAGGGCAAAAATATCACGCCTGTAAATACTGTCAAAGTCAAGGCCTACCTGGCTCATAGCCTGCCGGACCCTGTCTTCAACTACAGCGACCGGCAGGTTTTGATTATTGGGCCCGAAAGCAATGTCTTCACCTACAGTGGGGGCGAAAAGCTGGTAATCGGAGTTCTGAAAAACATATCCCACTTCGTACCGTAATTTGATCAGGTCGGCTTTCCTGTCAGCCGTGTCGCGGCCGTTGACGATAACGCTGCCCTCCTGGGGTATAAAAAGGGCATTGAAATGCTGGGCCAGTGTAGTTTTTCCAGACTGGGTGGGTCCTATTAGCCCCACAAACTCACCTTCATTAATGCAGAGGCTGAGATTATGGAGTACCTTTTTTTCAAAAGGCGTGTCTTTTTTGTAGCTATGGCTGAGCCCGGTTACTTCAATCTGCATAGGCAGTTAATAATCTCCTCAGGATGAATTATATCGTCCGGCAGGTCTATGCCCCTGAGCCTTAAACCCTCAGCCAGCTGGGCGGCAACCGGAAAATTTAAACCCAGGCTTAGAATCTGATCCCGCTGCCTGAACATGCCGGCGGGCGGCCCTTCCATCTCAACCTTTCCCCGGTTCATAACAATCATCCGGTCACAGTGGATTGCCTCATCCATAAAATGGGTCAGCAGTATAATTGTTATCCCTTCCTCGCGGTTTAAGCGGCGGATATTTTCCAGCACCTCGCGCCTGCCGCGCGGGTCAAGATGAGCTGTCGGTTCGTCGAGTACGATGCAGCTTGGTTTCATTGCCAAAACCCCGGCTATGGCGACAAGCTGCTTCTGGCCTTCAGAAAGGTAGTTGGGAGATTCAAAACGCAGGTTTTCCAGCTTAAGGATTTTGATGGCCTGGTCAACCCTCTGCCGGATTTCAAAGGGGGAAAGTCCTAAATTTTCCGGCCCGAAAGCGACATCTTCTTCAACAACGCTGCTGATCAACTGATTGTCGGGATTCTGGAATACCATGCCAACCAGCCTGCGGATAGCCGGAATATTTGCCCTTTCAGCAACAGAGAGACCTTCAACTAAGACTTCACCTTCCGAGGGGGTTAACAGGCCGTTGAAATGACGGGCCAGCGTTGATTTTCCGGAACCGTTCTGGCCGGTTATGGCAAGGAATTCGCCGTGCTTAACCTCCAGGTTAACCCTGCTTAAGGCTTTAACTCCGCCGGATGTTCCCGCGCGGTAAGTATAAGAGAGGTCTCGCACTTCGATTAGAGGATTCAAGCAGAAACAGCCCCTTAAATTTTATGCATATTTAATAACCGGCCGGGGAAATATCAACCTGCGAAATGCTATTCCCCGGTTGTCCTGATCCGCTGGATACCTTTAACCAGGATCACAGTCAGGATGGCGGCTACAACCAGCTCCGGGACACCGTGCAGCACCCCGATCGATAATGAAACTTCCGGCGGGAGATAACCTCTCCATGTAATCATGCCCATTACCAGCACCGTGTTGGTTGCCGAACCTAAAGCCCCGGCTAAAACCAGGGCCAGGATATGGTTAATCTTTTTCGTGGAGGCATAAACCAGGTAAGAAACTACTCCGATAAAAAGACGGGGCAGCACTGAAACAAGGGGGTCGGCGAAAAATGGAGCGCCGGGTTGGAGAAAACTGAACAACCCGAATATGATACCTGTTATTAATCCTACTGCCGGGCCTTCCAGGATGCCCCCCAGAATAACGGGTATATGCATGATTGTGGCATGGCCGGCGGGTGTGGGTACCGGGATAAAACCAAGACGGGTTACGCCGAGAAGAATAGATATTGCCCCCAGGATTCCTGATATAACTATTTTACGGACGGATAAGGTCATCAATTGTTCCCCCTAATACTGTAATTAACCAGTTTATTGTTCTACACGCAAACAATTTAATCCTTCACAACTGCAAAGGTTATTGTATCATATTTATATTTC
>SLSE01000082.1 GCA_007130585.1 Syntrophomonadaceae bacterium
ATAAAAGGGGCTGTGAAGATCCCTGTAATCGCTGCAGGCGGCATCACCTATGAAAGTGACATTGTTGAGATGATGAAGCTGGGAGCCGATGGAGTCCAGATGGCAACCCGTTTTGTCTTAAGCAGGGAATGCACCGTGGCCGATTCTTTCAAAGCCCATTACTTAAGCGCCCGCGAAGAAGATGTCGTGATCATCAAAAGTCCCGTCGGTCTGCCCGGACGGGCAATCCGAAATGTGTTTTCAGACGCCCTGGCCCGCGGCGAGAGCCCGGAAATCAGCTGTGATGACTGCCTCAAGATTTGCTCGCGGGAATACTGTATCCTGGAAGCGCTTGAGAACAGCCGGCTGGGCAATATAGATCACGGAGTTATCTTTTCCGGCCAAAACGTTTTTAAAATAAAAGAGATCCTGACTGTTAAACAAATTTTTGAAAACCTGAAGGGAGCCTTTGCTAGACAGGTAACCCGGTGACACAAATTCAGGTCTTTCTTGTCCTGCCAAATACAGGCAACCCTTCCCATAAATTATGCAGCCATTGCCCAACCCGTGAAAAGGTTGGTTTTTTCTTTTTATATGACAAAATATTAATTTACAGTCAGTAATGTAGGAATCGGGGCTTCTGAGTCTAATATACTATAGTATAAAATCTTAAGGCAGGCAGTTGATGCTTATCAGTAAATTTGACGGGACCATCAATGCAGTGTCTAAAAAGCAGGTGATCAGCGTAAGCGCGGCCCTGGCCTGCTTTCTCCTGCTATACCGCCTGGCAGTTCCGGCCCTGGGCCAGGAAATGGGAGCAGCGCTTGCTGTTATAATTGGCGGCGTACTGCTCTGGGTTCTCGAACCAATTCCACTCTCCCTGACCTGCTTTATAATTATATTCGGCTTAATGGTGACAGGCGCAGCTACCACAGATACAGTATTAAGCGGGTTCAGCTCAAACGCGACTTTTTTGATCCTGGCCGGATTGATGATCGCGCGGGGCATAAGTCATACTACCCTGGGCGAAAGAGCGGCATACCGGACCATTTTGAAATTTGGAGCCTCGCCGCGCGGCAGCCTGATGGCCCTTCTAGTTACCCTGCAGCTTTTGGCCATCTTCGTTCCCGCCACTGCAGTCAAGGCTACCCTGCTGCTCCCGATTGTCTACACCCTCGGCAAAAACCTGGTCCAGACCGGCAGCCGCCCGGAGGTTCAAAAAATGCTCCTGTTGGGCCTGGCTTACGGGACACACGTCACGGCCCTGGCCGTCCTGCCGGGAGCCCTCGGCAATGTTATTACGGCAGATTTAATTTCAGCCAACCTGGCTTACGAGATGACTTATACCCGCTGGTTGGCCTTCTTTGCCCCGGTTAGCCTGACCCTGATCCCCTGCACATGGCTAATCTTGTCACTGGCTTTCCCTGCCGGCAATGAAGGCAACCCCGAGCAGCGGGTAGAATTTCTGACCCGGAAGCTTGAGGAATTTGGCCCCCTGAAGGCAAGTGAGAAACGGCTTATGGCAATCCTGTTTATGACTGTAGCCCTCTGGATGACGGACTTTCTACATGGCTGGCCGGCATTTGTTCCCGCACTCCTGGCAGTAATTCTCATGGCCCTGCCGGGCACAGGATTTATTAGCTGGGATAAACTACTGGCAATCAGCTGGGGCAATGTTCTGATGGTGGGGACAAACCTTTCCATGGGTCTTGTTTTGATCGGAACAGGCGCAGCCGGCTACCTGGCAACGATCTTATTCCCGGATTCTCTAATCCCCCATGTATTTGCCTTCTCGGCAGTTGGCTTTATCCTGATGGGGGTCCTGGTTCATTTCTACCATCTTTTTATCGGCAATGTAGCAACCCTGATCATCATCATGGTGCCGATGGTCCTGGAGCTGGGTACGCGAGCGGGAATAGAACCCCTTTACTGGGTTCTGATCACCGGCGCTTCCAGCCTGCTGGGCTTTATCCTGGTCATCCAGACCATGCCCGGAGTTATTGTCTACAGCACCGGCAAGCTTAATGCTCTCGATTTTATCAAAGCGGGTGTCCCCCTGACGCTGGTCAGCATCCTGGTGGTAGCCCTGGCTGCCCGCTTCTGGTGGCCCTTCCTGGAAATGCTCTTTTCAATGTAAGCATGAAAGACAGATCCTGCAGCAGCCTTATAAATCCGCGTTACACCCGGTTAACCCGGTATACTTTTAAAAATAAACGATAAGCAGGTGTTGAAAATGACTGCAAATCACGAAAAACAGCCAGACTGCGCACAATGTAAAGTTTTTGCCTGTAGCAGCGGGCATAAAGACAAAGCTCCTGCCAACTGCCCCATGATCTGCGAAGCAGAGCTTTTGGAGCAAACCACCCGGGAATACCGCAGCGAGATGTCCATGGAAATTGCCTGCACTTCAGCGCGGGTCGAAGCAGAAGGCTACTGCAGGTGGACCAGGGTTGAAGAGATTATTGCTTTTGCCAGGGGTGCAGGATATAAAAAAATCGGGCTGGCCCACTGTATCGGCCTGCGCAGGGAAGCAGAACGCTTCAGCAAGATTATGACTCAAAACGGTTTTGAAATAATTTCGGTCGTCTGCAAGGCGGGGGCGGAACCTAAAGAAACTCTCGGCCTCAGCGATACAGAAAAAGTCAGGCCCGGCCGCTTTGAGGCAATGTGCAACCCCATCGCCCAGGCCAAACTGTTGAACAAGGCCGGCGTCGAGTTGAAAATTATTCTCGGCCTGTGCGTGGGTCATGACTCTCTTTTTCTCCAATATGCCGATCCACCGGTAACTGTACTGGCCGTAAAAGACAGGGTTCTCGCTCACAACCCCCTGGGCGCTCTTTATGCAGCTCACTACTTTGACAGGCGGTTCAGGTAACCGCCTGTTAAGTAACCTTAACTTTCCCCCACACCATTTTAAACTCCTGAACAGGCAATAAATATAAAAGTTATAATTTGTATATTCTTTATAATATTTAGAATAGATATCTCTTTAAAATGCTTGCGCATTGTAAAAAAATTATGTATAATAAACTCATTATTTCAACTGATTTTACAATTAGACTCCAAGTCTATCAGTAAAATTCTAAATTAAACCATTGGCAAACAATAAAGCCTGCCTTATAAATTAAAATACGCAGCCTACCTCACAACAACATTTTTCTGCCGGCGGCAAGACCTTTAAGCGGGCGAATAAATCTTAAGCCCTGAAACCTGCTAAGTTTTAATTTTTATACCTGAAGGAGGTGAGTTCCGACACTAACCGCAACAACTCTTTTGCCGTATTTTCCCGGCAGGAACAACAATGAGTAAGCAAAAACTACTAAAAACATGGGGGTATGACAATGTTTGGTAATTCTAATTTAAAGTTTATGCTTGTTTTGATCCTTACTGTAATGATGATTTTAGCCTTTACCGTTACCGGATGCGCTCCTGATGAAGTTCCGGTCGATCCGGATGATCCGGATGCCCCGGAAGAAGAAGCTGCCCCGGACAGGGTATCGATCAGGTGGAACACCGCCGATGTCGGCTCGTACGGGTATTCTGTGGCCAGTCTGATGGTTGAAGAGTTAAACCGCGAGCTTCCCGATCACTTCGTAGTAACGATCCACCCCTTCCCGGCTACGGGTGCAGGCATGAAAGCGGCCATGGAAGGCGATGGTGACATTGCCTACACCGCCGATGTGGGGATGACCCAGGTTTATGCCGAAGAAGCGGCATACAGCCATGATGAATGGCCGGCCAGGGACGATGACAATCTGCTGGTCCACAGTTTTTATGCTTATCCTATGGAAACCTCTCTTGCCGTTCATGTAAACAATGCCGACCAGTTCAACAGCTGGAGCGATTTTGACGGGGAACCGGTTTTCTTCACCCCGGCAGGTTTCATGAACTGGCTTAACATGGGCCGTATATTCGATGCCCTCGATATTGAATTTAACCACACCGAAATCGACTCCGGCATGGTGGCCGACGCCCTGAGCGACGGTTCAATTGTGGGCGCTGCCATATACACCACCGCCGGCCTCTCCCTGCCCACCTACCTGAGGGAAGCAGAAATGAGGATGGCAGATGAGTTCTACGCAGTAAGCCCGAACGATGAAGAAATAGCCCAGCTGGAGGCTGCCGGCCTGTCGGTTGTAGAAATCGATGCCACCGTGCCCTTTTCCACGGACGTTGGCACCGACACATACAAGGCAGTTCCGATCCTCTTTGCATACAATGTTATGGCGCATACACCTGCAGAATTCGTAAAGATGAAGCTGGAGATTTTTGAAGCGGCAGCCGACCGCCTGGCCGAATATGAACCCGGTTTCGGACCGCTGGCCAATGACTTTGTCGGCATGCAGGTCTCGGGAATCCGTGCCAACCCCGACATCCCGGTTCATGAGGGAATGGCCCAGTTCCTGGAAGATAGAGGAGCCTGGGACGACTCCTGGACCAGGGTTGGCGAATAACAACCCCCAGGGTTCACAGACCCTGAACCACCAGTGATAGTAGCTAATAGAACCCATGCATGCGGCACGAATTAACTGCCGCATGCATGGGATATCACTAGAGCAAAAGCAACTTAAAGAGGAGAGCTCAAAACATGCAGGAACCTTTCTTTGAATGGCTTAAATCCAAACTAACCCTTCGGAACCTGTCATTTGCAGTTTCAACTTTCTTCTTTGTTTACCTGGTCAACTATTTTCTGACCGGGACGGGAGGTCCTTTGCTGCTTGCCGTCCGCATGGTTCCGATTGCGATCATTATCTTTGTCTTGAACACACTGCAAACCAAACTAATATACCCGCGGCTGGGCACCATTTTAAACCGCTTGATCGGCGCTATCTATATTGGCATCGCCCTGCTTGCCTTTATTTACTTTTATTATGAATTTGAAAATATTTTTATGTTCCGGGCCGGCTCTTATAACCAGATGGATTTTATAGTCGGAACCCTGATCTTTTTATTAATCATGGAAATATCCCGCAAAATTCATACCATTCTCTTTGCAGTTAATGTGGTGCTAATTATTTACAGCCTTTTCGGCTATATGTCCCCCTGGGACTTCTTCTGGCATCCGGGTGTGTCCTGGACACGCATCGTCAGTTCGACAACCCTGGAGCTGGCCACGGGAGTATACGGACGCTACGCCCAGATGGCTTTAACCCTGGTTTCCGCATTCCTCCTGCTGGCCGCAGTGGCCAAAGCCTTTGGAGCACAAAGTGCGATTATCTCTACTATTTACGGGATTTTCGGAAAGACAAAACATAACATCCCCCAGGTGGCAGTATTAAGTTCCGCCTCCCTCGGCGCAGTAAGCGGCAGCGGCGCAGCCAATACTGCCGTCACGGGCAGCTTTACCATTCCTTTGATGATCAAACACGGCATCCATCCGGTTTACGCCGGCGCCGTGGAAACGGCAGCTTCAATGGGCGGCCTGATCATGCCACCCCTGATGGCGGTAGCCGGCTTTATTATGGCCGATTTCCTGGGAGTGCCTTACTGGGATGTTGTTATCCGCGGCTTTTCACTGAGCTTTATTTACTTTTCTGCCGTAATTATGTCTGTCTACCTGCTCAGCGTAAGTTCGGTATCACAGGAACAGGTTGACCCGCCCGCAGTACCTGCGTATGATAAACTTAAAACGGTCTCCTTTTTCGCCTGTATCGTTTCATTGATTATCCTGATGGGTGTAATCGGTTACGGTCCGATGCGGTCGGCCGTCTATACGGCTGCCCTGCTCGCTATTCTGCTGTTTGCCATCCACCTGTATTATAAATACAGGGTTAAAGATGAAGCGTTCAAAGACCAGCACCTGCCCTCAATGCTGCGGGAAATTATTGAGACCCATGCTGACATGGCCTGGTACCTGGTAATCCTGATGTCGACCCTGGGCATTATGATTGGACTGTTTACAGTTACCGGATTTATCATGCGCATGGGGGCCCTGATGATGCAGCTGGGAGCCGTCAGCATTTTCCTGACCATCCTGGTTGCCTGGGGCTTTGGCTGGCTGGCCGGAACGGGCCTTCCTCCTACAGCCACCTATATCGTTGTGGCGGTAATCGTCGCTCCGCCGCTGATCCAGTGGGGCATTAACCCCTGGATCGCCCACATCTTTGTATTTTTAATCTCCGTCTGGGGTGAACTTTCTCCCCCGACCTCCCTGACAGCGGCGGTAGCTTCCCGCCTGGCCAACGCATCTTTCATGCGAACGATGATGACGGCACTTAAAATCTGCCTGCCGATCCTTGTTATGTCCTTTGCCATTTTTATCAGGGAAGACCTGGTCACCACCCCGGGACTGCCCCAGATTCGCGATACGATCATAGTTGCCCTGGGAACTCTGGGCTTCACCTTTGCCATGTTCGGCAGGTTTATTACCCAAATCCGTTTTGATATTCCAATGAAAGCTGCACTTGCCTTTATTGCACTGGTCCCGCTGTTCCACCCGAGCACGACCGTCGCTATTATTGGCGCGGTAGTGGTATTTTTTATCCTGGTTTACGGGGTAAAGCGGCACAGGGAAATCGGACCGCTGAGAAAAATTCAAAAAGAAGCCGCTGCTGCAGCTTCTGAAATGAAAAGTAAAGATCTGAAAGCAAAGGATATTGAAAGCAGGAAGAGTTCTGATGCTCCAGATAGTATCTAAGCAAACGACTTGCTGTAAAAATTAAAAAAACAGCTCCCGGAAAAGGGAGCTGTTTTTTAATCAGCGGCGGTAAATATTAAAACAACCGGGTTTGCGCAGGCAACGGGAAGTAGTATTAGACATACTGCTGCTACCGTCACTCCAGGGCCCTGATCACGTCAATAACAGAACCGTCGCGGTACTCTACCACCGCCGCAATCTTTTTAGAAACAGGGGGACGGGCCAGCCGGCCGGTTTTCTTTTCAACTTCCGCTTTCAAATCATGAATATCAACCAGGGGCAAGCCGGCGTTTTTTAGATCGCTTAGCAGTTCTGTCCGCCGCGGGTTTACAGAGATGCCGTGCTCGGTAACCAGGCAGTCTATTGTTTCGCCAGGGGTTGTAACCGTGTGGACCCTGTCGATCACAATGGGAATATTTTTACGGACCGAAGGCGCCACAACAACGGCAAGCTTTGAACCGGCGGCCGTATCGGCATGCCCTCCGGAGCCGCCCATAACCCGCCCGTCTGAAGCGGTGTGAACATTCACATTGAAATCCGTATCAACTTCAGTAGCGCTTAGGATCATTGCATCCAGGCTGTTTACGGCACATCCCTTGTTATGGGGGTTGGCATAACGGTCAGATGATATCTCCACATGCCCGGGGTTATCGCGCAGCGAAGCAATCGCTTTATGATCAAAACTCTGCGTATCAAGAATGGCCTTAAAAAACCCTCCCTCGAGCAGGTCGGCCATGAGCCCGGTAACGCCGCCCATGCCAAATGAGCCTGTAACTTTATGCTGCTCCATTTTCTCACGCAGGAAACCTGCTGCTGCAAGCGAAGCTCCTCCCGTGCCGGTTTGAAAAGATATGCCGCCTTTCAAAAGACCCGAGGCTTCAATAACATCCACCGCCCACCGGGCCAGCTGCAGGCGGAGAGGGTCGCTTACCGCTTTTACCGCTCCCGTTGTAATTCCCTCCGGATCGCCTACCCGGTCAACTCTGACGACAAAATCAACCAGGGTTTCGTCGGCGCTGGCCGGAATCAACGGGTAAGGCTCGAGGTAATCAGTCAAAACGACAACTTTGGACGCAAACCGGCAGTCGGTCAGGCAGTAGCCCAGCGAACCGCAGGCTGACGGGCCGTTTACTCCGTTAAAGTTTCCGGCTTCATCCGCGGCTGAGGCTGCGATAAAAGCAACATCAATTTTTTCCTCGCCGGCCTGAACGGCCCGGTCCCGGCCACCATGGGTCCTGAAAATAACCGGGAAGGGGAATGCGCCGCCGGACATGGCTTCGGCCACGGGGCCCAGCATGTAATTACAGGACAGCCCTCCCACTGTACCGCTCGCAATATGCCCCACCAGGGGGGCATGGACGGGAAAAACTGAACTCAGCGCAACTTTCAAGCCCCTGAAGCCCATTCGGGCAGCCGTATCGAGGACCAGGTTCGCTACCCGGTCTCCATTGCGAAAATGATGATGAAACGATACCGTCATCCCGTCTTCCAGTCCGCAGGCCCTGATCGCCGTTTCAAGATCGGACAGCAGTTTTTTCTCTCCCGGCAGGGTTTTGCCCGTCGCCGCCCGCACGCGGTACGGGTCAGGATCTATGCCGTGAGGAGAGATGTAGGGCACAAACTCTTTGTAACCCCTGATTTTTTCGGGTATAGACCTGCCTGCCCCGTTAACGATCATCGCCTTCAACCTCGCGGGCCAGTTCTATCAACCGCCTGGCCCTGTTAACTACCGGCGCATCAATCATGGTCCCGTCAAGCGTGACAACTCCCCGCCCCCTGCCTGCCGCTTCTTCAGCCGCTTCCAAAATGCGCCTGGCTTCTGCCAGTTCCTCCGGGCCGGGGTAAAATACTTCCCGGATTACGGGGATCTGAAGGGGTGTGAGGGCTGCTTTGGCCGTAAACCCAATCTCTTTTGCCCTTATCGTATCATTTCTCAAACCATCAGGGTCATCAATTTTCAGGTAGGGTGTATCGATCGGCTGGACCGCCGCGGCATAAGCGGCGACTGCAAGCATATGCCTGGCATGTTCAATTTCCAGGCCTGCCGGAGTTCTTCTGAAATTCATTTCCGCAGCGAGGTCCTCGGCCCCCAGCATGGCGCCAATGACCCGGTGTGAAGCTATGAGCGTGTCATGCGCCAGCTGTAAACCCCGGGCCGTTTCTATCTGGCAGATAATTCGAATATCGGTCTCTCCGAGCAGCTGTTCAGTTAACTGCACTTCTGCCGGCTCGGCTTTGGGGATTAAAACGGCCTTGACGCCGCTGCAGCGCCGCACCATGGAAAGATCTTCTGTTCCCCAGGGCGAGGATAGGGCATTAACCCTTACCGCCAGTTCTTTCTTGCCCGCTGCCAGTTTCTCCAGGGCCCGCTTCACTTCAAGGCGGCTGCTTTCTTTTTTTTCCGCTGCAACCGAATCCTCCAGATCCAGGAGCAGGGTATCCGCCGAAGAGCTCGCAGCTTTTTCAAAAAAATCGGGACGGTCGCCGGGAACAAACAACAGTACGGTTCGCAAACTATCCATTTTCTCTAACCCTCCTTTTTAACTTCCTCCGGTGTATAATCAGGTAGTAAAACGGGGGCCTGCTGTGTTAAGGGAATTCCCAGTTCTTTGAGTTTTTCATGCCAGCTGTGAAGGTGTTGGGCAGATAAACCCTCCGGGGCCGCCGCCTCAGAGCTGGAAATCAGTGCACGTCTGGCAGCGCGCCTGCCGTATACGAAGATATCCAGAAGACTGTTTCCGGCCAGGCGGTTTTTGCCCTGTATCCCGCCTGCAACTTCGCCGGCGGCAAAAAGACCGGGCAGCGAAGTTTCCGCATGTTGATTGATAAGCAGCCCTCCGTTTTGATAATGCTGAGTGGGATAAACCAGGATAGGTTCCTGCTGGATGTCAATATCGTATTTCTTAAAACGCTGGTATATGCCCACAAAATGGTTCTTAATATCCGGGATCAGGGGCGTATCGAGCCAGACGCCTTCAAAGCCAGTGGGGGTAATCACCCCGTTACCGCGTTCGGAACACTCCCTGATACAGGCAGAGGCGCAGGTATCCCTGCATTCCAGCTCGTTTATAAACCTTTCTCCCGAGGCATTAACCAGGTGCGCTCCGTGGCCGCGCATTACCTCGGTGATCAGCTGCCCTAAAAGCTGTTCAGGCCATACGGTACCTGTCGGATGATACTGGATGCTGTCCATATGCACCATTTCCGCTCCCGCCCTGTAAGCCACCACCAGGCCGTCAGCTGTAGCGCCATAATGATTAGTTGTCGGGAATCCCTGGATGTGAAGGCGCCCGATCCCGCCGGAAGCCATGATTACAGCTTTTGCTTTTACAACGGTAAACTCAGCGGTGTCCATGTTATAGAGTACGGCCCCGGCACAGGACCCTTTCTCATCCAGAAGCAGGTCAACCACAGGCGAAAATTCAAGGCACGGGATCTCCCGGTCCCGCATTTCATCACGCAGAACTCTCATCAGTTCCAAGCCGGTCAGGTCTTTACAGGAAAGCATCCGCTTGCGGGAATGTCCCCCGCAGTGATTCACCTTCAGGCTGCCGTCGGCCTCGTAATCAAACATTACCCCCAGGCTCATTAACCAGGAAGCAATTTCCGGTCCGTCCATAACCAGGGCCTTAACCAGTTCCGGTATATTGGTATAATGGCCGCCGCCGATTGTGTCAATAAAGTGCAGGTACGGACTGTCTTCAGGCCGGACAGGCGAACACATCCCCCCTTCAGCCATCAGGGTATTGGCATCGCCAAGGCGCAGTTTTGTAGCCATCAGCACCTCGGCCCCCCCTTCCCGGGCTGTCAGGGCGGCAGCACATCCCGCCCCGCCACCGCCGACAATCAGTATATCGGTGATATAATCAGGGGCGGACAAATTAAGCCGACCGGCCTCGAAAATACTGTATGATTCAAGCGCTTTTGCCAGCTCCCCGGGAACCCGGTCACCCCTGTTGGAACCGATGCGCAGCAGTTCCATGCCTTCGGCCCGGTAGTCGGGATGGTAACTTTCAATCAGGTCTCTCCTCTCAGCATCGGCAAGGCGTTTCATTTCCTGTTTTTTTCTGAACCTCCTGGTATCTTTAACCAGGTTTAATGTTTCATCAAAATGGGACGGATACGCCACTGGAACTCCTCCTTAGATGCATTCAATATCTCTTTCAGCGTAGAGTTTTTGCAGTTCTTCCGGGCCTTTCTCGAGCAAATCGTCGATCTGCCGGTCATAAACGCCTTCCTTGATTTCCCGGATCCTGTCTCCCACGTAGTCCGGGCGCGGAAGCATGAAATGGGAATAAATCCTCCTGGCAGCCATGGCGATATTATAGGGAACCATCTGGGCCAGGCACCGGGAGGCACACAGGCCGCACATCACGCAGTCGAAAGACAGTTCGGCAACTGCGGGCAGATTGCCTCTCTGTGCCGCGGCGATGATATCCATTACCGGGAGGTCCTGAGGACAGATTTTGGTACAGGCGCTGCAACCGAGACAGCGGTACATTTCAGGGTACATAAGCTGTAAGGCCCCGGCCGGATTTTCTACTGCATTGCAATCATATATAGTTTTTTGAGCTGGGTAATAGGGCAGAATAGCTACATCCATACCTGCTTCTACCCTGGTCTGGCAGGCCAATCCTACCATGATCCGGTGGTCTCCGGGAACACGAAAAACAGTGGCACAGGCTCCGCAGAAACCGCCCCGGCAACCACAGCCCCGGACCAGGCGGTGACCCGAGCTCTCAATCGCGCCCATTATCGTTACTCCTTCGGGAACCATATGTTTTTTGCCCAGGTAGTAAATAGGAATTAAATTGGCCATATCTTCACCTCCTCTGAGAAGTCAATTAACGCGGCCGGTTAAAAGTTCGGCAGCCCGATCCAGCCGTTCCAGGTTGGCCAGTTGTTCCAGGGCAGACTGCACTTTTTCTTCAGGCCAGGCCCTGGAGGCCAGGTTTTTAAATTTATCGCGCAACTCATCCGCCGTGGCGGGATTTTCCGGATCCCCGCGGGGATAATCTGTACGGTCTTTAATAACCTGCCCGTTTTTCAGGAGCACTTCGAAAGCAGCCGGCCAGCAGGCCGGGTAGATCTTATCAATCTCGGGATCGGCGATCACAGTGCAGCGCCTCCCCACTTCTTTAACTAACGAACTGACGGGTTCAGAAAAATCAAAACTCTCCAGATCAAGCCTGCCGTCGATCAGGGCGGCTCCCACACAAAAAGGCAGGCTGAACTTGGCCTGATACGGGGTTTCGCATTTAAATTCTCCCACCAGGTCCCGGGCATGAGAGTAAGTTCTGACGGTGATCCTTTCTATGCTTTCGGGCTGAAGGCCCCCGGAAGCCAGGGCCAGGGCCAGGTCAACCGCACTGTGGGTGTGGCGGCAGGAAGGGTAAATTTTGTAGCTGTTGCCGACAATACGAAATTCCTTATTCAGGCCGGCAACTGCTTTAGCTGAAGAATACTTTTCCGAAGTTGCCTTAAAAAAACCTTTCTCACCCTCTAAAATCCGCTTGGCCCCTGTAAAACCTTCTCCGGCAAGTTCAGCGGCAAGCATGCCGTTCATGGCCGCCTTACCGGGATGAAGGTGCTTGGTCATCGCCCCATCCTGCAGAAACTCCCACAATCCTGCAGCCTGGGAACCGGCATTACCGAGGGCGTCAATTACCTGGCCGACTTCCAGGGATAAAACTTTTGCAGCAGCAATCGCGGCTCCAAAAGTTCCGCAGGTAGCAGTGGTATGCCAGTAGTAATAATGGGAAGGAGTCACCGCCTCTGCAATACGGATCCCGATTTCAAAGCCGGCCACTACGGCAGTGATTAGCTCCCGTCCCGAAGCGCCCTGTTCTTCCGCAGCGGCAAAAGCTGCGGAAATAATCGGTGCGCCGGGGTGCAAAATTGAACTGCGATGCAGGTCGTCAAGTTCGAGAATATGACAGGCTGTACCGTTAAAAAGGGCGGCATTGAGAGCAGAACTTTTCTCATCCAATCCAATCAGTGTAGCCCGGGGGTTGCCTCCTGCCCGGCGCAGGACTGCAGCCAGTTTCCCGGCCGGGGGCTCCAGGGAACCCGCAGCA
This sequence comes from Syntrophomonadaceae bacterium, assembly GCA_007130585.1. Taxonomy (GTDB): domain Bacteria; phylum Bacillota; class Dethiobacteria; order DTU022; family DTU022; genus T3SED10-7. The sequence continues at coordinate 12,694 of SLSE01000082.1, forward strand.
ACCGATCCCAGCCAGTCGGTAATTGCCGTCCGGCTTGCTTCTACAACTTCCGGTGGGAGATCATCAAAGTGCAGGTTAACTGTGAATTCTGCGATTTGTTCAGATAACATAGCTTTTTCGCTTCCCTTAAATACAATTTGTGAAGCAGGCTGTAGGATAAGGCTGATTATAGACATTTAGTCGCTTATTCTAACTATTGGCTACTTGCATTTCAAATTCCTTTCCCGAATTGCTGCCACTTGACTTTTTTAAGGATTATTTGATTATCAATGGCCGGCAAAGCCCGGGAACCGGTTAAGAAAAATGAATCAAGACCAGGGCTACCGCTATTCGCTCAGCAGTTTCCATTTACTTGACATTCAATTTCAAAACAGTATAAAATTACTTTCACTGATTAAGCAAACTGATATTAAGGAGTGTGCAATGAATTTGAATAATAACTCCGGTATTAAACCGGCAGGGAAGAACGTCCTTTATATTTCCATTGTGCTTACCCTTTTGTTTGTGGCCTGGGGAGCTGTCTTCCCGGGGAGCCTGGAACGAGTGGCCGGCGGAGCCCTGAATTTCCTCACTTCCAACTTTGGCTGGCTATATCTGAGCGCAGTATTTTTTGTCCTCATATTTGTTATTGGCATCGCCTTTTCATCCTACGGTAAAATCAAGCTGGGCAGGGACGATGAAGAGCCCGAGTTCAGTACCCCGGCCTGGTTTGCCATGCTGTTTACAACAGGGATGGGCATCGGACTTGTGTTCTGGAGCATCGCCGAGCCGATCACGCATTTTACAAGCCCTCCCTTCGGAGCCCCCGGCACTCCCGGGGCAGCAGAGCTGGCAATGCGTTATACCTTTTTCCACTGGGGACTGCACCCCTGGGCTATTTTTGCCCTGGTCGGAATGGCCCTGGCCTACTTCCAGTTCCGCAAAGGGATGCCGGCCCTGATCAGTTCTGTATTTTACCCTGTTTTGGGCAACCGGATTTACGGTCCGATCGGCCAGGCCATCGATATCCTGGCCGTTTTCGCCACTGTTTTTGGGCTTGGCACCTCGCTGGGACTGGGCACCATGCAGATTAACACTGGTTTAACTCTGCTCTACGGTATACCCGACACGAATTTGATCAATATCCTGATCGTCGTCATAATCACGACTGTATTTACCCTGGCGGCAGTTATGGGCATCGAAAAAGGAATAAAGTTTATCGCCAACAACACGGTACGCCTGGCCCTGATCATAATGTTTTTCCTGCTGATCTTCGGGCCGACCCTGCAGATAATCAACCTGTTGACCAGTACGGTTGGCGACTACCTGCAGAACCTGATTTACATGAGCCTCTGGACGGATCCAATCATCGAAGGAGGATGGATCAGCGGCTGGACAATCTTCTACTGGGCCTGGTGGATTGCCTGGGGTCCTTTCGTCGGACAATTCATCGCGCGGATTTCGCGGGGCCGGACTATTCGCGAGTTTATTATCGGGGCACTGGTTGCGCCAACCGCGTTCAGTTTTATCTGGCTGGCCGTCTTTGGCGGCACAGCTCTTAACCTGGATATTTTTGCCGATGCCGGTATCAGTGCAGCTGTTGAAGAAAATATTGCCAGTGCCCTCTTTGTAACACTCGGCAATTTCCCACTCAGTTCACTGATGTCATTCCTGGCAATTATTCTGATTGCTGCATTTTTCATTACCTCTGCCGATTCAGGAACCTTCGTTGTAGCCATGCTTACCTCAGGAGGAGAGCAGGAACCGGTCAGGAAACTAAAAGCAGCCTGGGGTATCCTCCTCGGGGGTGTTGCAGCGGTTCTCCTGGTTTCCGGCGGTCTCGGGGCTTTGCAGACGGCTTCTATTGCCTCAGCATTTCCCTTTATGCTGGTAATGCTCGTAATGTGTTATTCACTATTGAAGGCTTTTTCGCAGGACCGGGTCTAATCAACCCGCAGAGTAGCAACCCGGGCGGAGATTTCGAGCTTTATCTGTTGGCCTGCGGCTTGTGCTGCAGGCTATTTTATAACAGTTAACCTGAACAGATCCCTTGCAACAGGCCACTAATGCCGCTTAAACGGTAGCAGGGTCTCCATGTGAGAGGCTGAGCTGGAGACTTTAAAGATCTTCCGTGCTAAAACTTGCATGATACCAGCATAGTCCGCCCCGGTTACCTCCTTCTTAACATTACCGGGGCAGCAAGGACACCCGATCAGGCTGATTATACATATTACATTACAATCCGCGCAGGTATTCACTTTTCAGGGAACCGGGAGCTTTCTGTTCGATAATCCGGTTGAGATCGGCCAGCAGCTTTTCCTGTTCGCGAGAAAGAACCGTCTTCAACGGCAGGTAATTGGAGGCATGGTTGGCCCGGAAAACACAATCAGTTAACCGGAGATCGCTGACGATCATTTGAATCTCTTTAAGCAAGTCCCAGGGCCCGGGCGGGCTGAAGAGGCCCTTTCTTATCCGGCGGTGCAGGGTAGTTCCCGGTACTGCCATCAGGCTGAGCAGGCCCAGGTATTCAGGGTCGATTTCATTAAGCAGCCGGGCAGTATCGCGGGCATGACCGGCAGACCCGTCTGCCCCGGCCAAACCGTTAATCACGGTAATTGATAAAGGCACTCCCGCTTCCTTCGCCCTGGCTGCCCCGGCTGCAATCTCCCGGGGAGTTACACCCTTGTTTACGGCTTCCAGAACCGCAGCGCTGCCGCTTTCAATGCCCAGGTATATTATTCCCAGCTTATTTTGCTTAAAGTCTCTTAATTCGGCCGTGCTCTTCTGAAGCATGTCCTGGGGGTTTCCGTAAAGCGAAACTCTCTCCAGGGCCGGGAAAGATTTTTCCAGCTGCTGCAAAATCCGCAGCAGTTTTTCAGTTTTCATCGCCAGGGCATTACCATCAGCCAGGAAAACCCTCCGTGTCCGGGGCATCAGGCGGGAAGTCAAAGCTATCTCTTCCATAATTTCGTCCAGTTCGCGTTCACGGTATTTTTTGCGTTTGTACATGGCACAAAAGGTGCAGCGGTTGTGGGAACAGCCCACAGTGGCCTGCAGGATCAAACTTCTCGCTTCACTGGGAGGGCGGAAAACATCTCCCTCGTATTTTAAAGGAAACATTTGGTCACTTTCCTGTTCTATGTATATAGTAGCTAATAATCGTTTCGGCAGGGCAGCTAATTCTTCCTGCCGCCCGGAAAACAAAATAGTCAGATGCAGGTGCAAATCCGGCCCGCAGGATATATAATGTACTGTATGTCCGAAAGAGCTATAAATATGGAGGCCCCGGAATGGCAAAGAATTTTTTACCGGTAACCAGTGAAGAAATCAGGTCGAGAGGATGGGAGAGTCCCGATTTTGTAATAGTCAGCGGTGACGCTTACGTAGATCATCCTTCCTTTGGAGTCGCAATAATTGGCCGCCTCCTGGAGGCACAGGGTTTTAAAGTGGGGATTATTGCCCAGCCTGACTGGAAAAACGTTGAGCAGTTTAAAAGGTTGGGCCGGCCCGCGCTTGGATTTTTAATCACCGGCGGCAACATTGACTCGATGGTCAATCACTATACCGTGGCGAAAAAGAAAAGAAAGGCTGATGCGTATTCCCCGGGCGGGCAAACAGGCCTCCGCCCGGACCGGGCCACAATTGTATATGCCCATAAAGCCAGGGAAGCCTTTCCCGGCGTTCCCGTCATCCTGGGCGGAATCGAGGCAAGCCTTCGCCGCCTGGCCCATTATGATTACTGGGACAACCGGGTCCGCCGTTCTATTCTTCTCGATTCAAAAGCCGACCTGCTTATTTACGGCATGGGTGAAAAAGCGGTAATCGAAATTGCAGAAGCCCTGCAGAGCGGAATTAACATAAAGGATATCACCTATGTAAGGGGAACCGTTTACCGCACACAAAACCTGCCTGACCCGGAAGATACGGTGGTACTTCCAACTTTCGAAAAAATAAGTTCCAATAAAAAGTTGTTTGCTGAAAGTTTTATGGTTCAGCAGCAGAATACTGAAGCGATTAGCGCTAAGATCCTGGCCGAGCCTTATGAGCACGGGTACGTAGTTCAGAACCCGCCCTCTGAACCGCTTGCCGGTGATCAACTGGACATGATCTACCGCCTTCCTTTTGCCCGCACATACCACCCCGTTTATGAAAAAGCCGGTGGAGTACCCGCGATCAGCGAGGTGAAATTCAGCCTGGTCAGCAGTCGGGGATGTTTCGGCGGTTGCAGTTTTTGCTCGCTGCATTATCACCAGGGAAAAGCCGTTCAGACCAGGAGCATAGAAGCCCTGGAAGAGGAAGCGCGGCAAATGGTCGATGATCCCGACTTCCGGGGCTACATCCATGATGTCGGGGGGCCTACCGCTAATTTCAGGCTCCGGGCCTGCCGAAAGCAGGAAAAACAGGGCCCCTGCACAGACCGGCAGTGCCTGTTTCCCGAACCGTGCCCCAACCTGGAAGTTGATCACTCCAATTACCTTGAACTGCTGCGCCGCCTGCGTAAACTTGAAGGTGTTCAAAAGGTTTTTGTCCGCTCGGGTATCCGCCACGATTACCTGATCCTTGATCGGGACGATACCTTTTTTGAAGAACTGTGCGCCCACCATGTCAGCGGCCAGCTTAAGGTTGCACCCGAACACGTATCGCCGCGTGTTTTGGAAAAAATGGGCAAACCGGACCGGGGCATTTACCTGAAATTCAAAAAAAAGTACAAAACCCTGAACGAAAAGTACGGCAAGAACCAGTTCTTGGTCCCCTATTATATGTCCGGACACCCGGGCTCAGACCTGGACGCTGCCATCGAACTGGCCTCATTCATCAGAAAACACGAGCACATGCCGGAGCAGGTCCAGGATTTTTATCCCACACCGGGAACCCTTTCCACCTGCATGTACTATACTGAACTGGATCCCCGCACGATGGAAGATGTTTACGTGCCCAAAACGCCGCATGAAAAAGCGATGCAGCGGGCCCTGATCCAGTTCCGGAATCCGAAAAATTACCGCCTGGTCCGGGAAGCGTTAATAAAAGCCGGCCGGGAAGACCTGATCGGTTACGGTCGCAGATGCCTGCTCAGGCCCCGTTCTGAAAGTAAAGAACCCGGGAAAAAGTTAAAAAAGAAAACGGGGAAAAGCAAGTGAAACAGGCCCGGCCTTTTTACTGCGACTTGCAAAATTTTTTAAACCCGGGATTGGAGCTAAAATGCCATACAGGCTGAACAAAGTAAACCTCCGAAAAAGTATACTCCGTTACCTGACCCTATTTTTGGGCCTTTTTGTCATAGGTAACGGTATAGTGTTTACCATACATGCCAATCTCGGCGTAAACCCCTGGGATGTTCTGCACATCGGCATATCCAATCATACGGGCATTACTATCGGCCGGGTAATCCAGTATGTGGGCCTGCTCCTGGTCGCCGTCAGTTACTTCCTGAAAGTAAAGATTTATATCGGCACTGTTTTGAACATGATCTTCCTGGGGCTTTTTGTTGACCTGGTGATCGGCTGGGGTTATGTCCCGCAGCCGGAACTGCTCTGGCAACGGATCGTGCTCTATACTGCAGGCGTCATTATTTTCGGCTTCGGCGTAGCAGTTTACATCAGCGCCAATCTCGGCGCCGGCCCCCGGGACAGCCTGATGCTGGCCCTGACCAGGGCTTCCTCCCTCCGCATCGGGACAATCAGAACTCTCATGGAAATTACCGCTGCCGCCATCGGATTTTTCCTCGGCGGTCCCCTGGGCGTAGGAACTGTCATCTTCGCCCTTACAATCGGGTTTTTCATGGAAATGGGATTTGCTATCATCGGTAAAATTAAAACGACCGCTTCATTTGAAAGGATTTGGAATGGCTCCGTGAGGCACGCCAGGGGTCTTTAATGGTGGAACGGAAGGACCGTCCCCCCGTTTCAGAAACGGGGGGACGGTCCTTCCGTTCCACTGTCCCTGTTGATTATAAGCAGCTCGTTGAAAACTATTGTATAATATTAGTATTATTATCCAAGAAAGCATTTGTTTTCTCTCAATTCCCGGACGGATTGTGCTTTTAGAACCGGGAAAATAATTCTAAACAGGCAGGCTTAATTCATGAACCAAAAAGAACGATTGCTTACCGTTGCCTTTGAAAGCGAAAATCTAAGCTACAGCAACCTCGAAGTTGACCTGTATAATTCGGGGGTTAACCAGATCCTAAGTGTTTGCGCTGCACGCGGACATACAATCTATCATTTCACTGTGCAGGACCTCTTTCTCCATGAAGGAAACGCTTTTGCCAGGGCTTCTGTTCTGGCCCTGCCTGAGAGTTGGTATACAGATCCTCTTGATTGCTATACTTTGCTCAGCAAGATTGACGAGCGCCCTGTTCCTCTCGGTAATATTGACCTTTGTTTCATGCGGGGCGACGATGTCAGGCACCCGGGAACTCCCAACCTGGATATCCTCCGCGAACTGGAAAAGCACAGCCTGCTGATTGAAAACATTGATGCCACACTCGCCACAACCGATAAATATGAAATGGTCACACGGGTTCCGGAAATACCTCAGCCGGCAACCTATGCAGCCGCCACCCTTGACCAGGCTATGCAGGCCTTAAAACGGCTGCCTGACAGGGACGGTTACTTTGTATTAAAGGACAGGTTCGGCTACGGATGCGGACACGGAGTCCATCGTATAGAATTTGCCGATCCGGAACTGCCTGAAGTTTTGAAAATGTATATCAGCAACTATGAAAGCATAATCCTGCAGGAGTACTGCCCGGAAGTAAAAAAAGGCGACCTCGTTGTAACTTTTTTTGACGGGGAGTTAATCGGTACAATGTGCCGGATAGCAGCTCCCGGGGAATGGAAAACCAACTTCAGCCTGGGTGCCACGCAGATCGCTTATAACCTTTCTTCCGATCAGGAACAAATTGCCCGTAAGATCCGGGATGCGTTCTCAGAATGCCGCCTGCTTTCTGTTGATTTGCTCCAATCCGGTAAAGCGCTGGAAGTTAACGCCTTTCCCGGGGCTAAAGGTCTGCTTGACATCTACGGCATTTCGCTGGGCACGATTGTTATGGACCGCATTGAGCGCGAACTGCTGGGAACAGAAATTGCTGTTTCTCCCGGTCCGCAGGTCATAAAACAGGAACCTTCCGCCAGGTGGGATGATATTTACCATCAATACAACGGTCATGATGAGCCGGTCGAAGTTCTTGATGTCTTCAGCGAAGAAAGATACCGCCTTGCCGTGAAAGATTTGATACAGTTACGTCCCCAGAGTCCTGAGTTTATCCTTTCCATTCCCCATTCAGGTGTGCTGGTGCCTGTCAAATACAAAGAGCACTTTGAAATAAACTCAAAAGCGCTCCTGGAAATAGATCTCTTCAGTGATATTCTCTTCGAATCCGTAGGGGGCCTCCAGGTAATATCCCGTCTTGCTCCTTTTTTTGTGGACATGAACCGCAGCAGGGAGGGCTCTGATTCTGAAAAACTGCCCAACCACCTGACCAATCCCCCAACAGAATATTACAGCATTGAAGATGAGCTTGTTCTGCAAAAGGAATACAGTCCCGGCCAGGAAGAACAAATCCTGAAGTATTACGATCTCTATCACGGCATCCTATCGTCCCTGATTGAAAGCCTGAAACGGGAACAGGGATATGCCCTGCTTATTGATGCTCACTCCATGTCATCGGTAGGTCTCGGCCGGGTCTATGACGAGGGACAGGAACGGGACAACATAGTAGTCGGCACCCTCGAAGGCAAATCGGCGCATCCGGATATTGTAGAAGCTTTTGTAGATACGTTGAAGCAAAATATAAAACCTTACCGACTGGGTCTGACCTGTGCGGAAAACGAGCCCTATTCGGGGGGCTTTATCACCAGGATGCACAGCGATCCCGGCAACGATGTTCACGTTATCCAGGTTGAAGTAACTATGGATACTTACATGTACGAGCCGGTAGACACAAACGAGTCCAAACGTTATGCCTTAAAGCAGTCCAGGCTGCACATCGCCCAGGATTTCCTGCGCAAAGCGGTCCTGGCAGCCTCAGATGCATGCAAAATGATCTATTCTTCCTAAACCCGCAGCATTATCGCCGGGCCCGTTGCTGCCACGAGCCTTGAAGTATCCTGCTTCTGTTTCAGCAGGTCTCAGGGCCAATCGAAGGCTCCGGTAATAAAATCCGCCGGTGCTTTAAAGCTTTCAATTCATGAGTTTTTCAGGAACTGTTTGAAATGTAGCCAATAAATAATTTACCGGGAGCCGGAAAAAGGATTCCGCTTTTTCCGGGCGAATATACTATATGAATATTTAGATTTTTATGGAGGTTTCAGTATATGCCCAAACCGGCCTATGGATTAGCAGGTAAAGTTTTTGTAATTACCGGCGGGAGCAGGGGCATCGGGTTGGAACTGGCCAGGTTTCTGCTGGCAGAAAAGGCCCGGGTGGCAATCTGCGCCCGCAAGCAGGAAGGACTGGACCAGGCTGCGGCTGAACTTTCCGGGGGGGACAACCTCCTTGCCATGCCGGCCCACATTGCCCGTTCAGAAGACGTTGATATTTTTTTCGAGCAAACCAGGGCAAGGTTTGGAAGGATCGATGCCCTGATTAATAACGTGGGAATGAATTTGCTAACCCCCTCGACGACTGAAGCGGGGATTGAGACCTGGCAAAAGATTATTGATTCGAACTTAACCGGCACTTACTACTGTTCACGCACCGCAGCACGGATTATGAAAGAGCAGGCCGGGGGCAAAATAGTAAATATTACTTCAACTGCCGCCTGCCGTCCGGCCCAGGGCATGGGTATTTACGGGGTGGCCAAGGCCGGAATTGAAATGCTTACCAGAGTTCTGGCGGCCGAACTGGCCCCGGACAATATCCAGGTTAATGCTGTTGCTCCCTGCATGGTCAAAACCGGATTCAGCGCTCCGTTCTGGTCCAATGAAGACATTCATGCAGAAATTGTTAAGAATATTCCCCTGGGCAGGCTGGCTGAAACAGCCGACGTTGTCCACCCGGTACTTTTCCTTTGCTCGGAAGGAGCCGATTTTATAACCGGACAGGTCTTATCTGTCGATGGGGGTTCAACGGCAGTCTGACCATGGATCGGTTAAAATCATCCATTAAGTTTTACCACTGACCGGGCAGTTACAAGCGACCTTATTTGCTGAGCCTGCTGCAGACGGGAAATAGCGCGCGTAGCATAAAGGTTTCTCCCGGGCCGCTCCTGGTAAAAATAATTAAGCATACCGAGAAATTTTTTAAGCAGCAAACAGAGAAAAGGATTTTGTTGCAAAATATAGAATTATTAACCTCGAATAATTGCCAGCTCATTTTAAAATGACCGGAGGGCGCAGTTTTGGCAGGCAAACCGGACGTAAAACCCGGCAACCACATCCCCGAAATGCAATTATTAAAGTTGACCGATGATAACAATATTTGGATGAAAAGCCTTTTTCATGCCGCTCAAATCGGAATCGGCTTTGTCTCACATCCAGATCGCATTTTTCTCCATTTAAATAATAAGCTTTGCGAAATGACCGGTTACAGCGCCAGCGAACTGCTTGGTCAGAGCACGCGCCTGCTATATCATTCGGAGAAAGATTACGAACGTATTGGCAGGCTTAGCCAGGCAGAAATCCGGGACAAAGGTCTGGGATCGGCAGAAGTCACATGGGTGCGCAAGGACGGTACCCTTATCGATGTCCTGCTGCACAGCAGCCCCCTTGATCCCGGATATGTTGAGTCCGGCCTTGCCTTCACGGCTATTGATATAACTGAACGCAAACTTGCTGAATTATTGCTGGAACGCAGCCATGAGTGGTACCGTGCCATGGCTGAGGACATACCGGCCCTGGTCTGCCGCTTAACTGCCGATCTGACTTTTACATACGCAAACGATGCCTACTGCTCGTTTATCGGCAAACAACGCCGGGACATTATCGGCAGCCACCTTTCTTTATTTGTCCCTCCACGGCACTTTTCGACGGTGAACAATCATTTGAGATCGCTAAACAATAACCATCCCATCGACACTCATGAGCATACCAACACTTCGCGGGACGGCATTTTGCGCTGGGTGCGCTGGACTAACAGGGCAATTTTTAATTCTGATAGCATGCTTACGGAATATCTTTGCATTGGAGAAGACATTGATGAGCAGAAAAAGTATTACGACGCCCTGCAGCAAAGTGAAGCAGTAAAAAGCTCAATAGTCGAGGCGATCCCCGATACACTGATTCGGTATAACCATGAAGGATGCTACCTTGACATCCTGACCAGCGATGAAGACAAGCTTTTTATGCCGCGCCAGCAAATGCTCGGGAGAAATGTCAATGAAGTACTGCCCGCGCCCTTATCCGAACAGGTTTTAGGCAGTATCCGGGCCGCCCTGGAAACCGGTAAGTTACAAAACCTTGAGTACGCCCTGGAAACTCAAAATGGAGCCAGGCTGTTTGAAAGCCGCTTTAAAGCATCCGGCCCCGAAGAGGTGATTGCTTTTATCAGGGACATTACAGACCGGAAACGTTATGAAAGACAGCTGAAATTCTTAAGTTTCCACGATCAGCTGACAGGGCTTTACAACCGGGCCTTTTTTGAAGCGGAATTGAAAAGGCTTAATCAAAGCGTGGAGTATCCCGTTACAATTGTATGCTCCGACCTGGACGGGTTGAAAATGATTAATGATACCAGCGGCCTAAAAAAAGGCGACGAGATGCTGGTAACCTGCTCTGAAATTATCAAAAAGTCCCTGCGCAGATCCGACCTGCTGGCCCGAACCGGCGGAGATGAATTTACCGCAGTTCTTCCCAGGACAAGCGGAGAAGCCGCTGAGATTATAAGCGCTCAAATCCGGGAAAATATCCGCCGTTATAATCAAACTCATACCGACCTGCCGTTAAGCGTATCACTCGGAATCGCCACTGCTGAAACCGCGGAGCAGTCACTTTTTGACCTGTTTAAAAGGGCCGACGATTTAATGAACCGGGACAAATTGTCCCGCAGCACGAGCTTTCGCAACCAGATAGTTGAAACGCTCCTGGCGGCCCTTGCCGAAAGAGATTTTGTTACCGAAGGGCATACCAGGCGCCTTTCCGAACTGTGTCAGGCCCTGGGCTCTGCCGCCTGTATCACCTCTCAACAGCTTTCCAACCTGGCCCTGTTGGCCCGCGTTCATGATCTCGGCAAAGTGGGGATTCCGGATCAAATATTATTTAAAGAAGGCCCCCTGGATAAAAAAAAGTGGGAAACCATGAAGAAACACTCCGAAATAGGTCACCGTATAGCGCTGGCTTCTCCGGAACTTTCTGCCATAGCTGATTTAATATTAATGCACCAGGAAAGATACGACGGCACGGGTTACCCCCTGGGGTTGGCAGGGCAGGAAATACCGGTAGAATGCCGTATCCTGGCCATTGCAGATGCCTTTGATGCGATGACAAATGACCGCCCCTATCGTCGTGCCATGAGCGTTCAGGAAGCGATTACCGAATTGGAAGCCAATTCCGGAACCCAGTTCGATTCCGCCCTGGTTAGCATATTTATATCGCTGCTGGAAGGGGGGCGAATCATTGCCTGATAATAATCATGAAAGCCCGGAAGAAATTTTATATCGCAACAAACTGCTGGAGGCCCTCTTCAAAAATTCCACGGACGCCATCGCCTATTTTGATCAGCAAAACCGGATTATTGACATAAACCGCAACTTTCAGGAACTTTTTGGTTATTCTCTGGCCGAAGTGGAAGGATTCGCGGTTGACGATATTATGGACATGAGCAAGCCAAATTCGGCAAACCGGGAATACACCGAAAATATCCGTGCCGGTAAGACGATAATAGCTGAAGATATCCGCCACACAAAACAGGGCAGCCCGGTGGAAGTTATGATAAAAGGCATTCCTGTTGTTATAAACGATAGGTTTTGCGGCGGGTATGCAATCTATTCTGATATTACAGAGCGCAAAAAAACGGCAAACCGCCTGCAGGAAAGAGAAAGGCAGCTTAACAGCCTCCTGGATAATATCCCGGGCATGTTTTACCGGTGCAGGAATGACTCCAGCTGGACCATGGAATATGTCAGCAACGGCTGCCTGAAACTAACCGGCTATAAACCGCGGGACCTGATTGACAATAAAACCGTAGCCTATAATAACGTGATTCATCCCGACTACCGCAAATCGCTCCGTGATTTATGGCAGTTGAAGCTATCCCAGGGTCTTCCTTCAGAGTCTGAGTACCTGATCACTACCTCCAGCGGAGAAAACAGGTGGGTCTGGGAAAGGGGTAAGGGTATTTATAATAAAAGGGGAAAAGTGCTTTTTATTGAGGGATTCATCAC
>SLSE01000094.1 GCA_007130585.1 Syntrophomonadaceae bacterium
CCTGAATATTCTTCCCCCCACCGGTATGGAATTCAGAGTAGATATTCTCTCAATTTACATGGCTCTGCTGTTCGGTTTTTTCAGTGTGGTCCTGGCTGTTTACAGCCTCGGCTATTTTAAAGACAAGGAAGAGGGGAAGGTATATTTCTACTTCCTGATGCCGGTTATTGCCGGGGCGCTGGGAGTTGTATTAAGCGGCAATATTTTTACCCTGTTCCTGTTTTTTGAGTTCATGTCACTGATGTTCTTCCCGCTGGTGGCTTACAAATCGACCCCTGAAGCATACGCAGCCGGGTTAAAATTTTTCTTTATGACCATTATAGCGGGAGTTGCTTTTTTCTGGGCCATGGTGATCACCTACAATGCTGCAGGAAATCTCTCGTTCGGGCAGGGCGGACTGATCTCCACTGCTTCACCGCTGCTCCTGGTTGCCTTCATCTGTTTTTTAATCACATTTGGTATCAAGGCGGCCCTGGTGCCGCTTCATTTCTGGATGCCCGATGCATACTCGGCGGCTACATCTCCCGCCGCAGCGCTATCTTCGGCAATTATGTTAAAAACAGGAGTCTTCGGCCTGATCAGGGTGTTTCACGATATTTTCGGTCTTCAGTTTTTGCAGGAAGTGGGCTGGAACTACATCCTGCTGGTGTTTTCACTGATCAGCATAGTTTACGGCTCTATCTGCGCATTTTCCCAGGATGACTTCAACCGCCGGCTGGCTTATTCGGGCGTTGCCCAGGTTGGGTATATGCTGCTGGGGATATCCCTGCTCACCAGCCAGGCCATGGTCGGTACCGTTTACCACGTGATGGCCCACGCTTTTATGAAGGGCTGCATGTTCTTGTGCGCGGGGGTTATCTATGTTAATACCGGCAAGGTGAAAATCAGTGAAATGAGGGGCGTGGGGATGCAGCTGCCCCTGACTATGTTTGCTTTCACCATAGCTGCTGTAAGCGCGGTGGGGATACCGCCATTCAATGTATTTGTAAGCAAGTGGCATATCGGGTTGGGAGCTTTTGAAGCGGGAATGCCTTTAATAATCGGTATCCTGCTGCTCAGCAGCATACTGAACGCCGCTTACTATTTCCCGATCTCTATCAATGCTTTCCTGGGCTGCCGGGAACTTAAAAATATAGAGCTCAAGAGGCTGCGCCTTGAACCTCTGCGCATGGTACCTGTCCTGGTCCTGGCTGTGGGCGCTTTTGTTTTTACCATGGCTCCGGTGAACTGGCCGTTAAACCTGGCCAGGGCCGTAGCGCAAATGTTTTTTTAGTTAGTTTTTATAAGCGTAATTATTATTAAAACGTAAATGTCTGATGCCCTCCGGAGGTGTGTGGAAGTGGAGCAAGAAGTAGTCCATAGTTTATTGCCGGCCATAATAATATTTGTGCCCATTTTAGCAGGGTTCGCCCTGTTCCTGATGCCGGACAGGCTGTCTCCATATAAGGAGCACATTTGTATCGGCGTTACGGGTTTGTTTTTCCTGCTTGTTTTGAGCATGTATCCCGCCATCAGGGATGGTAAAATCCTGGTCGGCCTGTTCCAGTATTTTTCTTTTCCGCTGGCCATTACCTTCAAGGTTGACACAATAACTTTTTTTCTCGGCATTTTCTTCTCTTTCGTCTGGTTTATGACAGCCGTATTTTCTCCGGGGTACATGGGTCACGGACAAAAAAAAGAACGTTATTATGCATTCTTCTTAATGGCAGAAGGCGGCTGTATGGGAACGATTTTTGCCGGCGATCTCCTGGGCCTCTTTGTGTTTTTTGAATTTATGGCCCTCACCACGTATGTACTTATTGCTCATGAAGAAACTCCAATCACCATGTTTGCCGGGGCCAAGTATCTCTATATGACGGTTGCCGGGGGCCTTTGCGTGTTTTTCGGTCTCCTGACCATGTATTACCTGACCGGTTCAGTTGAATTTACCTGGCCGGGCCTGATTACAGAGCCTTCCACCCTGGCCACGGCGGCATTTATCGCTTTCATGGCCGGGTTTGGTTTGAAAGCCGGGATGTTTCCCGTCCATGTCTGGCTTCCCGATGCTCACCCGGCGGCTCCTGCCCCTGTCAGCGCCGCACTTTCGGGTATTATGCTTAAAACCGGTATTTACGGCATGATCAGGGTTACTTTTAACGTTTACAACCCTGAATTTATCCAGGCCATGAACTGGGATACGGTTATGCTGGTGCTGGCCGGAATTACAACTCTGCTCGGTTCGGCGATGGCCCTGCTGCAGGATGATTTGAAAAGGCGGCTTGCCTATTCCAGTATTGCCCAGATTGGATACATAATGCTCGGCATATTCCTTTTAAACGAGCAGGGTATGGCCGGGGGGCTTTACCACCTGTTTACTCACGCTTTTATGAAAGGACTATTATTCCTCTGTGCCGGAGCTATCGTAGTCCAGACGGGAATGCGCAACATCAGCCGGATGAAAGGAGTGGGTCTGAAAATGCCTTTCACCATGGTCTTTTTTACGATCGCTTCAGTAACCATGGTTGGTATACCGCCTTTTAACGGCTTTATCAGCAAGTGGGAATTATCGCTGGCATCGCTGGCGGCCGGGCAGCCGGTATTCGTGGCAATACTGATTGTAAGCAGCCTTCTTAATGCGGCTTACTATTTTCCGATTGTAATAACCGCATTTTTTGCCTCGGGTGAAGATATCGATCCGGACGAGGCCCATGCTGAAGAACATGCCCGTGGTGTTCATGATCACTGTGAAGAACCGGGTGACGGGCACGGCGAACATGACGAACATGGGCCAAAAGACCGGAAATACTGGAAGGAAGCCCCCTGGCATATGGTTGTCCCAATGGGTATCCTGGCAGTAGGCTGCGTTATTTTTGCCCTGCTGCCTGTAAACTGGCCCTTCGAACTGGCAATTAAGGCGGCAAATCTACTGTTCAGCATGTAAAGTATACTTCGCAGCACGTAACCCTGGCAGATTTATTTGGTATAACTAAACCTCGGGGAGTTGTTTAAAATCGCAGCCCAACCGGCCTATCTAAAAGATCCGCCCCTAGCAAAAGGAGCAGTTTGATGAGCGAAGCAGTAACGGAAAATGCAATAATTTCCGGCCTGCCGCTGGCTATTGCCATGATCCCCATTCTCAGTGCGGCTCTTGTCCCCCTGGCCGCCCGCTTCGGCGACCGGTACAGAAACCTGCTGATACTGGCGGTAACAGGGCTGGTGCTGGTTCTATCCGCATATCTTTTAAGATTGGCCTGGCAGGGCGATGTTATAAGCCAGTTCTCTGTCGGATTCGGCGAATTACCCCTTTATTTCCGGGTTGATCGTCTTGGGGCCCTTTTTAATATCCTTTCTGCGTTAATCTGGTTTTTGGCCACTGTTTTCTCCCTATCATACATGACCCATGAAAGCAGGCACAACCGCTACTATGTCTTCTATATGCTGACCCTGGGCGGCTGTCTCGGTGTTTTCCTGACAGCAGACCTGTTCAGCCTGTTTTTCTTTTTCGAAATGATGTCTATTGCCTCCTACATGCTGGTTATCCACACCCAGAGCGAAGAAGCCATGAAAGCGGGAAGGCTCTACCTTTATCTCGGCGTGTTCGGAGGGCTTTGCATATTATCGGCTTCCCTGCTAATCTACTGGTACACGGGGACAGTGGAATTGACGCCGATGCTTGAGCGTTTGCTGCTTATTCCGGCCCGCACCCTGATTGTCATCCTCCTGGTAATCGGATTCGGCATCAAGGCCGGGATGGTGCCCCTGCACATCTGGCTGCCGAAAGCTCACCCCGTTGCCCCGGCCCCGGCCAGCGCCCTGCTTTCGGGAATTATGATAAAAACAGGGGCCTACGGTATAGCAAGAGTTACCGGTGTGATGTATACACCCGAGGCGGCTGAAACGGCAGCCCTCTGGTCTTATACCAGCCAGATAGGGACGGCACTGATCTGGCTTGGTATACTAACAATGTTTACTGCTGCTTTTATGGCCCTTTTCCAGGTCAATGCCAAGCGCATTCTTGCTTTCAGCAGTGTCAGCCAGATGGGGTATATGATCATGGGCCTGGGCTGCCTGGCCTACCTCGGTTTTGAGGGCCCCATGGCCATGGGCGGCTTTTCCCTGCACGTGGTTAACCATGCTTTTTTTAAGGCCGGCATGTTTATGATGGTCGGCGCCATCTACTTTCATACCGGCCAAATTGAAATAAATCGCCTGGGCGGCCTGTGGCGGGATTTCCCCGTGACCGCGGCTGTATTTCTAATTGCTGCCATGGGTATAGCCGGCATCCCGGGCTTAAATGGATACACCAGCAAAGTTCTCCTGCACCACGCCATTGTTGAAGCGTACGAACTGCACGACAGTTATGCCCTTTATCTTGCCGAGCGAATTTTCATGCTTACCGGTGCTATGACCACTGTATATATTTTCCGTCTTTTCAGCTCAATATTTTTAGGCAGCAAGCCCGGCGATCTGAAAATAAAAAACAGGGAGCCTTTAAATGAAAGGATAGTCTTTATAACAATCGGCGCCGTAATCCTCTTTATCGGAACAAATCCTTTCCTGGTGCTGAGAGAACTGGTGGGTCCGGTAGTGCGGGTATTCCCCTATGATGATTACCGGTTCAATTATCTGCTCAATACGAATTTTTGGGACAGCCATGACCTTGCGGGCATGGCAGGTATAGTAGCGGTGGCTGCTGTCATATTCTATCTTGGTACCCGCTACAACATTTTTACCCGTAAGCTTCCTTACTGGTTTAGCATTGAATACCTGGTATATATGCCGGTTTTAAGCCTGTTTATGTTCCTGTTTACAAGAGGAGGGCGGGTTGTAGAAGTTTCGGTCGACTCCGCTTATATTAACAGCCCCCGTATGCTCACCTACTACTGCATCTGGGGAAAACTGTTTGATGCGGCAGCAGAAGGCGTGATCGTGGGCAGTCTCGAACCCCTTAAGAAAGGATCTTTTATCGTAAGTTCATTGGAAAACAGCGGATCCCTGTTCTTCAGGTTGTTGATGATTTTCTCTGAAGGGTTGAAGAGCATTTATTTCTTGTGGACCACAGCGCTGGAATCATTTTTCAGCGGCTTCAAAAATGTATTTCGCACGGCATTTTATTTCCTTTTTGATATGGACTATTCTTTCAGGGGCCGCTTCTTTAAAATTGTCAATACATCCAATTTCGAGTATTACCTTTTAATCCTGTTTATACTGCTGATCATTATCCTGCTCCTGCAGTTTTTGCTATAGAAAGTAAAGTTCGGGAAGGTTATAATATATAAGAGCGGAAAAGCGCATAGTGAAGTTTATAGTTTAATGTAATAGAGAAGAAAGAAGGGAAGCGGCAACATGATAGAACAGGATTTAGCAAAGTTTGTAACAGAAACCAGCTACGATACGCTGCCTGAAGAAGTTATTCACCAGGCCAGGGTCTGCCTGCTTGATTTAGTGGGGGCAGCCTGTGCCGGCGCGGTGGCTCTTCCGGGCCATGTAGTGACTGAAATTATTGAAGAAGCGGGAGGAGCCCCCCAGGCAGTGTTAATTGGCCGTAAAGAACGGGTTCCCGCGCTATCTGCCGCCCTCGGCAACGGCCTTTATGCTCACGGTCTTGAATTCGATGATCTGCACCGCCAGTCAATTTTGAGACCCGGTTCGCCAATCATACCTGCCGCCCTGGCGGCGGCAGAAAAAGTCGGCGCTTCAGGTAAAGATTTGATCACGGCCATTGTTGTCGGTTACGAAGTCGGGATAAGAATTGCAGAAGCGATGACACCGTCTCACTACCAGTTCTGGCATACAACCGGCACCTGCGGCACTTTTGCGGCTGCGGTAGCAGCAGGGAAAATATTAAAGCTGAATGAAGAACAGCTTATGCATGCTATCGGTCATGCCGGCACCCAGGCCGCCGGACTTATGGAACTTCACTACAGCCCCGAAGGCATGATCAGCAAACCCCTGCACGCCAGTAAAGCGGCCCAGAACGGGCTGTTTTCAGCCATGCTCGCGGCAGGAGGTTACACCAGTACCAAAACCATGCTTTCTGGTGAAAAGGGTTTTCTGCGTGTATTTGCCCCGAAAGCAAAAATGGAAAAAATCACGGAAAACCTGGGCGAAAACTATAAAATTATGCAGATCAGTTTCCGGCTTTTTGCTTCAACCCGGCATACTCATGCCGGCATAGACCTTGCCCTCCGGCTGCGCGAAAAAGGCATTAAGCCGGAAGATATAGAGCTGCTAAGGATCCAGACTTACGGTGTGGCCAGGGACCTGGTTGGCGAACCTTTCCCCGAGACAATCTATGAAGCCAAGTTCAGCCTGCCTTTCTGTGTTTCAACAGCCCTCGTTTACGGGCACGTCGGAATAGAAGATTTTACCGAAGAACGGCTCCATGACCATACACTGGAAGAACTGATGAGCCACTGTACAGTCGAAGTAGATCCCCTTCTCGATGCCCACTATCCTGACAAGTGGGCAGCAAAGTTAAACGTGATCCTGCGCAATGGTACAGTTGTCCATGAACAAACCGATTTTCCCCGGGGAGACCCGGAAAATATTGTTTCGCTCGATGAACTGCATACCAAGTTCCGCCGCCTGTCCTCTTTGCTCCTGCCGCCGTCGAAAATAGAAGCCTGGCTTGATTCGATCAGCAGGGTGGACACTTTTGACAACATCCACGACATGTGGGAGATATAAACTGAAAAAATGTAAGTATTTACGCTCGCATGTCGTGGCGAAAAAAATAAGTTGCGGGGTTTTCAAACCCCGCTTTTTGATACCTGGCTAGGAAACCTGTCTTTTTGTATGTCCAGGATGCTGGGTGATGGCGAAAAAAATAACATAATGATATAAGCCGGCCGTTAAAGGCCGTAAAATGGAGAAATAGCTATGAATACCGGCAGCGCTGAGAAAATAAAACCGGGTGTCCTGAAACCGCCCCTGAAGTGGGCCGGCGGGAAACGCTGGCTGGTTCCCCACCTGCTGCCTCTTTGGAATAACTATAGCCGGCGCAGGCTTGTGGAACCTTTCTGTGGCGGCCTGGCAGTGGCCCTTGGAATAATGCCCGCAGAAGCGCTTCTCAGTGATTTAAATGAACACCTGATAAATTTTTTCAACCGGGTTAAAGAGGGCCTGGTGATAGATATTTCCATGGAAAACGATGAAAAACTATATTACACCCAGCGCACTAAATTCAACCAGCTGCTAAAAGACGGCAGGCAAAATACTGCGGAGGCGGCAGGACTGTTCTACTATCTTAACCGCACCGGTTATAACGGCCTCTGCCGTTTTAACCGGAAAGGTTTATTTAACGTGCCCTTCGGAAGTTATAAAAAAATAACCTACCGCCGCGATTTCCGCCCTTATTCCGGGGTATTTAAAAGCTGGTGCTTTCAGGCCGGGGATTTTGAAAACCTGGATATCGAAAAGACCGCATTCATATATGCCGATCCGCCTTACGATGTGGAGTTTACCCAGTATTCCGAGAAAGCCTTTAACTGGGAGGACCAGGTGAGGCTTGCCCACTGGCTCCACGGCCACCGGGGACCTGTTGTTTTATCAAACCAGGCTACAGGCCGGATTATAGATCTTTACAAAAGCCTGGATTTTAAAATTCATTATCTTCAGGGGCCGCGCCGGATTAGCTGTACCGGCGAGCGGACTCCGGCTAACGAGATCCTTGCCCTGAGAGGATAGATTTAAATTAGCCGGGGTTGGAGCCGGCCGGCAGTTCTCTTAACCAGTCAGCTGCATCCCGGGCAATCTTCTCCCATCCAGGTTCTGCCATGGGCCAGTGGGCATGATCTGTATATTCCCTGCAGGTCGCAACATGCTTATATTTCCGGTAAATTTTCCTCACTACGGAGGCGGGAGTAACCCTGTCTTCCATGCAATTAATGATTAAAACCGGGCAG
>SLSE01000176.1 GCA_007130585.1 Syntrophomonadaceae bacterium
GGAGAACATGTAAGCTCCAATGATAACCAGGATCACCATCAGTACTGAGAGCACGTTGAAGCTTGTTAAAAATCCGATTTCATATGCACCGGTGAGGGCTCCGCGCAGCCCGTCAACACCGTAAGACAGGGGGTTAGCCCGCACCAGCAGGTCCACTACCCCCGGCAGGTCCTGAATTGGGAAAAGAGCCCCGGAAAGAAAAAACAGGGGCATAACCAGGAAGTTCATGATCAGCTGAAAACCGTGCATATCCTCTAACACCGATGCGATTGCCGTGCCGAGCGCTGTAAAGAGGGTGGCAATCAGGAACATGAACAACAGGGCAACAGGAAGCCCGGCCAGGCTGTCCGGCCGGAACCCGACCAGCATGGAAATGCCCAGGATAATTGAACCCTGCAGGATCGCAACTGTAGCGCCGCCCAGGGTCCTGCCGAGCATTATGGTGATCCTGGAGACAGGGGCAACCAGGGTTTCTTTAAGAAACCCGAACTGGCGGTCCCATATTATTTCTATACCGTTGAACATGGAAGTAAAAAGAATACTCATGGCGATAACCCCCGGAACCAGGAACTGCACGTAGTCTCCCTCCCCGGCCCGTTCAAAAACCGGCCCGAGACCGAAGCCAAGCGCAAACAGGAAAAGCAGGGGTTGACCCAGGGCCCCGATGATCCGGGTTTTAGAGCGAAAGTAACGTTTGAGCTGCCGCAGCCAGAGGATATAAATTACGCTCATTACCGCTTCCTCCTCATGTAGGAGCCCACCATCTGAGAAAAGCTTTCCGCTTTCTCTTCCCTGATTGTTTTGCCGGTCAGGGCAAGAAAAGCTTCTTCCAGCGAACCGGAACCAGTACGTTTCTCAAGTTCCCGGGGCGTACCAATATCAATTATTCTCCCGTAGTCGATAACAGCCACGGTATCGGCAACACGCTCGGCTTCCTCCATAATATGAGTCGTTAAAAAAACGGTAACCCCTTCGCTCCGGTTCAAATCGCGAATATGCTGCCACAGCAGATTACGCGTCTGCGGGTCCAACCCGAGGGTGGGTTCATCAAGAAACAGGATCCGGGGCAGGTGGAGCAGGCCCCGGGCAATTTCCAGCCGGCGTTTCATCCCCCCGGAATATTTTTTAACCTGGTCATCTTTCCTCTCCCACAGCTCGACCAGTTTAAGCAGCATTTCAATCCGCTCGTTGCGAATGCCGGCGGGCATGCTGTAAAGGATGCCGTGAATGGCCATGTTTTCAACAGCAGTCAATTCCTCATCAAGGCTCGGTTCCTGAAAAACTATACCGAAAGAACGCCTGGCCGCATCCTGTTCCTGGACCGGATCGTGGCCGTTGATAAGGAGCTTCCCTTCAGTTGGCCTGGAAAGGGTGGTAAGCATACTGATAGTTGTAGTTTTACCGGCCCCGTTAGGGCCTAAGAAGGCAAATATTTCTCCCCGCCTGACCGTGAAAGAAATATTATCCACCGCGGTCAGATCGCCATATTTCTTGGTCAAACCTTCTACTTCAATTACATTCTCGTGGTTCAGCGTTGCAGCCATCCCGGCCCTCCCTTTTTCCCGCCCTGTATAAGTACAGGGGCAATTCGCTACTTATTATATCATTGCCGGTCATATTTTAACACGGAAAGCAGCTCTAATAAGCATTCTCCCACGAACCTTGAATTTCAACAAACTTTCTATTAAACCCTGTTTTTATCAACCCGGGCATACCGGGCCCGGTCGCGGCAAACAACAAGACAATTTTGCCCCGCAGGTTTTGGCCAACTTTAATTATACTTTTGTATTAAGAAAACTTACCCTAATTGCTAATGTAACTCCCGCCAGGATCCATTACGATTAAATAAGCACAATAAATCACTGCCGTCTATAAGTATGAACAGGCTGGGGGTAACCGGCATCGAGCAAATATTAAATGAGACCGGAAAAAATACCTGCGAACCCGGTAATGGCAGTCCAGAAGAAAAGATCAGCAGGGGCGCGCTGACGTCCAGAATTGTGCGTTCTGCACGCTGGCACAAACAGGCCATTGCCGGGCATGTGGCATTTTACTATTTGATCTTGATTATCCCGCTGGTTATTATCGACGGAAAATTAACAGCCCTGGGTTTAAAGGCCGGGTACTACAGCGGCGAGCTCAATCCGTTAATCAACTACCTGTTCGAGCACTTTGAAGTAGATGTGGTATTCTGGCTGCGGGCAGTATTTGTCATTTTAGCTGTCATGTTTTTAGCTTATGCTTACAGCAGGTACCCGCGTTATTTAAAAAAGTACTATTTCCTGCTGGCGATAACCATAGCGGCCTACCTGGCAGTAAATATTGCGCATGTCTGGTTCCTGGTCATAGTTTCTATCTAGCGGTTATTACCGGCCGTCAATGGCAGAGCGGTTGAAAGCATTCTCTCCTGCCGGTGGCACATCAAACCTGTCCGGCTGCAGCTATCAGGCGGTCAACTCCTTAACCAGATCTTCCAGGATGGATACATATTTATGAACATCTCCTGCAGTAGTCGTGGGCCCGACAAGAGCCATTTCATGAATGGGAGTAAGCAGGACACCGCGGTTTGCGCAGAAGATGTGAATAAGGGCTTCGAGCGGGCCGGTTAGCCCTTCCTCGATTAGATCCACTTCGTTATAGGCGGCTTCTGTGAACAGGGCCTCGCCTCCGTTTTTGGGAGGCCGGGGAGTAAAACGAAATTCCACCCGGCAGCCAATTCTTGCCACGTACCAGTCAAGACTGTAATTTTTAATTATCCGGGCAATGCCGTGCTCCATTTCTTCGGCCAGGCTGGTCATGCGTGAAAAGTTTTCAGCGGTTAAAACTTTCTCAAGAGCGGCCAGGATGCCTGCAATGGCAACGGCATTGCCCGACAGCGTGCCACCGAAGCCAAAAAAGTTCTGCCAGGGAGTGCGTTCAGACAGCCAGGAAGAAACCTCTCTACTGAAACCAAGGATCGCGCCCGGATATCCGCCGGCAATGAATTTGCCGGCCACAAATATATCGGGGATCAGGTCCATGTCACCGATAAACCCTTTTGGCCCGGCACACATAGTGTGAGTTTCATCGATCAACAGGAGAGTCCCGTATTTTTCAGTCAACTCCCTGACTCCCTCGAGATATCCCGGTTCCGGTTTGATAATACCTACATTGGTCATGGCCGGTTCGGTAATCAGGCAGGCGATTTCTTCTGTGGCCAGAACTTCTTCCAGGGCCGGCAAATCATTAAACTCAACCATCCTGGTTGTCTCGGAGGGATCCCTGGAGATCGGGCCCATCATCCCGGGGTAATGAATCAGCATATCCCCGAACCTGAAGCAAAGCGTTTCATCAACCGAACCGTGATAGGTTGCGTTCATGGCCAGGGTTAAGTGGCGCCCGGTGTACTCCCGGGCTGCTTTCAGGGCAAACCTGTTGGCATCGCTGGCTGACATTACAATCTGCCAGCAGGGCAGCTTAAAACGCTTTTCAAGTTCACGGCCCACCCTGATACAATCTTCGGTCGGCAGCATGGTCGTTGTTCCCCTGTTCTGCATCTGATCATAGACTGCCTCCACGATATCCGGGTTAGCATGCCCGCAAAGTCCACCCGTGTCCCCCAGGCAAAGATCAAGGTAGCGCTGCCCGTCAACATCAGTAATATAAACACCTTCGGCTTCGGCGACAAAAAGCGGGAAACCGCCGCTCCAGATCCGCATCCAGGACATGGGTACTCCGTTTACGAAGTTCTTGCCTGCCTCTTCAAAAAGAGCTTTCGATTTGGGATGCTCATTGCTGTAGCGTTCCTCTTCACGCCCTAACAATTCTTTTACCCGGCCAAGCGTTATGCCTGCCATTTTAATACCTCCCCCGCTTACGAATGTCCGTCAGCCTATTTTTTCTTAGATTATACTCCAATCCGGCAGAACGGTCATCAAAACATCTTTGACGCGAATAATTTATTTCCGCCAGGCAGGGCAAAATCATGCTCACAAACTCATTTTATAAAAAGGGTGAGCACTATAGATATTAATAAAAAGGAATAATTGATTTTTTAGAGAAATATTATATAATTTCTTACAAAGTAATCGAGCGCTTTCAGGCGCAGTTAAGCTGCCACCCTGCCGCAATTATTGCTTATTTTAAACGGAAAGGAAAATTATAATGGGAAAAGAGATTATAGCGGATTCAAATTCTCTGCAAAATCTCATCCTGCAGGGTATGGGAGAGCGAATTGTTCTGCATGACAAAAACATGAGAATCCGCTGGGCCAACCGGGCAGCCGCTGATTTTTACGGGATGCCCCTCGAAGAAATGTATGGTAATTTCTGCCAGGAACTGTTGGGCCGGACCCGGGAAGAATGCCAGGACTGTCCGGTCAAAAAAGTTCTGCAAAACGGGAACCAATGCCAGGCGATGATGTCTTTTCCAGAAGGCAAAACACTGCTCATTAACGCTTACCCAATACTGGATCACGGCAGCCTCGTTGGCGCCATCGAAGTCAGCGTTGATATTACCGAGAGAGCTGATAAAGAAAAAGAACTGATCAGGGCAAAAAAAGAGTCCGCCAGGGCAAATGAAGCCAAAAGCCGTTTCCTCGCTCATGTAAGTCACGAAATCCGTACGGTTATGAATGTTATCATGGGAATGACGGACCTGGTTTACGAAAAAACTGTAGATGAGGAACATAAAGAATACCTGGAAATGATCAGGGATTCCTCAACTTTTTTGTTGTCACTGGTGAACGACCTTCTCGATTTATCTAAAATTGAAGCCGGCAAAATGGAGCTGAGCCATAAATATTTTTATCTTCACCGAAAAGTTGAACAGATTGTCTCCTCTTTTGGTTTGCAGGCGAAAAAGAAAGATATTAACCTGAATTTAAGTATCGACAGTGATGTTCCCCGGATCGTAATCGGTGATTACGAAAGGTTACAGCAAGCCCTGATCAACCTGGTCAGTAATGCTGTAAAGTTCACGCACCGGGGAGAAGTTAACGTCAGGGTTCAACTCAGCCAAAAAGAAAAGCGCAGGCCGGCAGGTGATCAAAATGGCGAGCAGAAGAAGTCGATTCTCTTTACCGTAAGCGACACAGGGATCGGCATCCCCGGTGACCAGCTGGATCATATCTTTAAGGACTTTTCCCAGGCCGACACCTCCCATGAAGGAATTGGACAGGAAGGAACGGGTTTGGGACTTCCGATCACGAAAAAACTTGTAGAATTGATGGAAGGAGAGATTGGAGTAAACAGCGAACCGGGCAAAGGAAGCACCTTTTATTTTACTATCCCCCTCTCTATTCCCCTTAAGCCGGAAATAAACATAAACTCCCTGAAAGGGTTAGAAACTGAAACAGAAACAACAGAACATCCCTCTCCCCCGGAAAAACCGCAATTAAATATTTTGCTGGCAGAAGACAGGGCAATGAACCAGAAGCTTACAAAGATAATGCTGGAAAATATTGGGCACCGGGTAGACGTGGCCGGTAACGGCAGGGAAGCAGTGGAGATGCACACTAAACGGCAATACGATCTTATTCTGATGGATATTCATATGCCCATGATGGACGGGCTGGAAGCAACCGGCCACATACGAGCCGCCGAAGAAGTTACCGAACGTACCCCCATTATCGCAATGACCGCTTCCGCCATGCCGGAAGACAGGAAAGAATGCCTGGAAGCCGGCATGGACAACTACATATCAAAACCGATCAGCGCCAGCGAGCTGGATGAGGTTCTGGATGAGACATGGCAAAACAGGAACCGCAGCCGGCATATTAAGTAAGGATCTATTTCATAAGAAAGGACCCCGGAAATGCCACCTGAAAACCATGAAAGGGACAAACCGGTAATAATTGTTACCGATGACCGGCGTGCCTCAAGGCATATGATCCGCAATATTCTTGAACCCGAAGGTTACAACGTGTTTGAAGCTGAAAACGGCAAAAATGCCCTGGAGCTTTGCAAGTCCCTGCAACCCGAACTTCTTTTACTCGATATAATAATGCCGGTTATGGGCGGACTGGAAGCCTGTAGACGCTTGATGGAAGAAGGCTATGGAAAACAGATGCCCGTCCTGATGTTTACCGCTTATAACGAAGGACGGGAAGTGGAAAAAGCTTTTGAAGCAGGCGCCTCCGATTTTATCAATAAGCCCATTAACCCGGAAGAGCTGCGCCACCGGGTTAGCAGGCTGCTGCATCTTGGCAGGCTGGAAAGAAAACGGCTGGCAGCCGAAGCAGAGCTGCAAAGCAGTTACGAAGAAATTCAACTCCTATCCCGCAAAATACTTAATGCCTATGAAGAAGAAAGAGTCAGGCTGGCCCGGGAACTGCATGATGAAGTCGGCATGACGCTGACAACTATAAAGCTGAACCTGCAGCTGTTGAACAAGGAAGTTAAAGAGAACAGCGGGCAGCATCATAAAAAGATGACAGAAGTAATCGCCTCCCTGAGCGGGCTGCAGGAAACCATCCGCAGCAAAGCCCTTTTTTTAAGGCCTCCTTCTCTTGACGAGCTGGGGCTGTTTGCTGTCATTGAAAATATGGTAAGCGAATTTAGCAGGCACACCGGAATAAAAAGCAAGCTCCGCACCACCGGAACCCCGGAAGGAGTGCCTGTTGAAGTAGAAACGGCTATCTACCGCTGTATCCAGGAAGCGCTGACCAACATTGCCCGGCACGCCAGGGCAGACAGCTTTTCTGTTGAGCTTGACTTTTCAGGCAACCCGGGCAGGGTTTCTATTATAGATAACGGCATCGGCTTTAACACCGACGAAATAAACCCGGACGGCAAGCACCTCGGGTTGCAGGGCATGCAGGAAAGAGTAGCCCTGCTCAGCGGGGAACTAATCTTAGATTCCAAACCGGGGAAAGGGACAGGCATTCAAATTGTTATCCCTGTATCAGACAGGGAAAATTAATGAGGTGAAAGCGAGTCATGCGGATACTATTGGCAGATGATCATCCCCTTTTCCGCCAGGGCCTGAAAGCCCTGCTGGATGCCGAAGAAGGCATCGAGGTTGTGGGAGAAGCCAACGACGGCGGAGAAGCCGTTAACCTGGCCAGGGACTTGAACCCGGACGTAGTAATTATGGATATTTCCATGCCCGGTTACTGCGGGTTGGAAGCAACCCGGCAAATCAAGGAGTTTTTCCCAAACACAAAAGTGCTCGTTCTCTCCGTGCATTCCGACAATGCCTATGTGGACCAGGCCCTCAAAGCCGGGGCATCAGGCTATGTGCATAAAGATGCGGTTTACGATGAGCTGGCCATCGCCCTGGAAGCCATAAAAAAAGAAATGCCTTACCTGAGCCCGACCGTGCTTCAGCCGGTAATCATGAGCTACATACAGTCGTCACCCGCTGCCGGGGCATTGGCCCTGTATGACAAGCTAACCGACAGGGAAAAGGAAGTTTTCAAGCTGATGATCAAAAACCGCAGCCGGCTGGTCATTGCCGAAACCTTACACATCAGCCCAAAAACCGTGGACAGGCACAGGAGCAACCTCCTGAAGAAGTTAAACATTCACCGGGAAACTGATTTGCTGGAGTTCGCCGCCCTGGTCGGCCTGGCAAAATCCTGAAACAAGACCCTTGAGGAAGTAGTCGCTAAAAAGGAAAAGCCCCCGGGTAAAGGGCTTTATTGCCTGATAACAGGCAGGCAGATCATAAACTTTTGGGTAATGTGCTCATAGATCTGTGGGCAGCAGATTGATTATGATCTTATTGATACAAGCTGATAACCGTATATATACACACTAATACCCGGGCACCAAATTTAAGGAGATGCACATGAAACCGGACAATCAGCTTTTCGGGGCAAAGCCCGTTTACATCTTGATCCTCATATTCTTGACGCTGCTGGCAGCCGGGGGACTGTACCTGCTAAGCCTGTATA
>SLSE01000192.1 GCA_007130585.1 Syntrophomonadaceae bacterium
CCGAAAGTGCCTTTTTTCCAGCCGATCAGGTACCTGACATCATCGCGGGCTGCGACTTCCGCCGCCGTTTTGCGTAATTGTTCCAGATCCATCTACATATACCCCCCTACCAATCGATCTGCCGACGCCTGAAGCCTTCGAAAGGACCGGCTTCCCTGGCATCTTCAACTGTTTTTTCAACCACTTCTTTCCACTTGTGTCCCTCGGAGGCCGATACCCAGCTCATATGAAAGCGCCTGGGATCGACCCCGACAAATTCCATCAGGTCTTTTAACATGCCCAGGCGGCGCCGGGCATAGTAGTTGCCCTCCATGTAGTGACAGTCACCCGGGTGACAGCCGGAAACGAGAACTCCATCGGCACCCTGCTGAAGGGCATTCATGACGTAGAGGGGGTTAACCCTCCCGGAACACATTACCCTGATAATCTGGATATTGGAAGGATAGTTAACGCGGCTTGTTCCCGCCAGGTCTGCGCCGGCATAGGAGCACCAGTTACAAAGAAAGGCGACAATGTTCGGTTCATAGTTTGCACTCATCTCATGACCCCCAATGCTGCAATCTGCGGTAAGATCTGGCTGTCACGGAACGATTTCGGCTGGATAGAATCAGACAGGCAGGCAGCCGAACACGAACCACAGCCTTTACAGAGGGCCTCGTTGACCCGGGCCACTTCCACTTCGTTGCCGAAGCGGTTAACCGTGACCATTTCTATAGCGGTATAGGGGCATATATTGACGCAGTAAGCACAGCCCCGGCAGGTTGCTTCATTAACCACGGCAACCTGGGCATTGATCGTAACCTTACCCCTGGCCAGCGGGATCATTGCCGAAGCGGCAGCTGCCTTGGCCTGGGCCACCGTATCGGGAATATCTTTGGGCCCCTGGGCGCAGCCGGCCAGAAAAACGCCGTCTGTGGCCGTATCCACGGGACGCAGCTTGGGGTGCGCTTCCAGGAAGAAACGATCGGGCGACTGGGACAGGCGCAGCAGGTCCATTACCCCGCGCATATCGGCCCGCGGCTCAAGGCCCACGCCCAAAACAACCAGATCCACTTCGTCTTCAAGCGGCCTGGAGTTCAGGGTATCCTCGGCCTTAACTACAAGCTTGTTGCCCCGCTTGAATATCTCTGACGGGTTGCCGCGGATATAGCGGACATTTTCGCGTCGGACCCGATCGTAGAATTCCTCAAAGCCTTTACCGAAGGCCCGCACATCCATGTAATAGATCCTGATGTTGGCATCGGGCAGTTTATCCCTGATCAGGTGGGCCTGCTTGGCAACATACATACAGCAAACCCTCGAACAATATTCGTTACCGACACTGGAATCGCGGGACCCCACGCACTTGATTAATGCAACTTCTTTCGGTTCAATTTCTTCTTCGCCGTTAAAGATCTTTATTTTACCGCCGGTCGGGCCCGATGCTGAAACCAGGCGCTCCATCTCCATCCCGGTGATAACGTTCGGGTAATCATCGTAACCGTACTCGGGTTTACGCGAAGCATCAAAAGGATCAAAGCCGGTCGCTACGATAACGGCGCCCACTTTAAACTCAACGAACTCGTCTTCCTGTTCGAAGTTAATAGCCCCGGCACCGCAGACTTCCTGGCATTTCGGAGTTTTACCGCACTTACCCCGCGTTAAATATAAGCAGTGCCCGGCATCAATGGTATACTTGGCCGGTACTGCCTGGGGAAAAGGCAGGTAAATCGCCGAACGTTTGCCCATGCCCTGATCGAATTCGCTCGGAATACGATCTTTTACCCGGCACTCGCTGGCGCAGTCGCCGCAGCCGGTGCATTTGTCGAAGTCAACGTAACGGGCTTTTTTTCGAACCCGGACGTCAAAGTTACCGATAAACCCGTTTACCTCTTCCACCTCGGAATAGCTTAACAGCTCGATATTGGGATGGTTGGCGGCATCGACCATTTTTGGCGTTAAAATACAGGCCGAACAGTCGAGAGTAGGGAAAGTTTTATCAAGCTGGGCCATCCGCCCGCCAACCGAGGGCGTCTTTTCGACCAGGTACACCTGGAATCCCGCATCGGCAATATCAAGAGCCGCCTGGATGCCGGCAATTCCGGCTCCGATTACAAGGGCTGCCGGTTCGGCTTCCACTTCTTTGGTTTCCAGCGCTTCCAGCAGCCTTACCTTGGCAATAGAGGCGGAAACAAGTTTTTTGGCTTTGGCCGTACCCTCTTCAATTTCTTCATGGACCCAGGAGCACTGCTCCCGGATATTGGCCATTTCAAGAAAATAGGGATTTACCCCCGCCTCCGCTATTGCTTTCCGGAAGGTAGGTTCGTGCATACGGGGCGAGCAGGAAGCGACAACTATCCTGTTCAAACCCTCTTCTTCTATATCTTTTTTGATCAAAACCTGCCCGGGATCGGAGCACATGTATGAATAGGTGCGCGCCACTTTTACATCAGGCAGTTTTTGAGCAAATTCTGCAACTGCATCCACGTCTACTGTCGAGGAAATGTTAATTCCACAGTGACAGACATAGACGCCCACTTTTGGTTTTTCCGTCATCTGGTTTTTTCATCCTCCCGCAAAGATTAGCCCGGTTAAATTAACTAACCTTTAAGCTCCTTGATCTTTTCAGTTAGCTTGGGCAAAACTTTGAACATGTCATCGACGATGGCGTAATCGGCCACTGTGAAGATTGGAGCCTCGGGATCCTTGTTGATCGCCACTATTGTCTTGGCCCCTTTCATCCCGGCCAGATGCTGGAAAGCGCCGGAAATACCCAGTGCGATATAAAGCCTGGGTTTGACCGCTTTCCCCGAAGTGCCCACCTGGCGGTCATGAGGAATCCAGCCGGCATCGGTCGCCGCCCTGGAACCGGCCAGATCAGCTTTAATCGCCGCGGCCAGCTCTTCAATCGGAGGCAGATTTTTATCTTCCTTAAGCCCGCGGCCGATGGCAACGAGCACATCGGACTGGGTAATATCGACATCGCCGACTTCGGCTTCAATATACTCAACAAATTTGCGGTACGGCACATCTTCTTTTAAAGGCGAATCAAGTTTCTCCACTTCGGCCGCCGCCGCCGGTTCGGGAGCTTCAACCGTACCTTCCCTGAAAGTGACCAGGTAAGTGTCGGCAGGCTTAAAAGCCACCAGGGCATTTACCTTGCCCGAGTACAGCGTGCGTGTTGCTTTTAGTGTGCCGTCTTCGTAAGACAGGCCAACCGCATCGCTGACCAGGGGCAGTTTCTTCTCCACGGCCAGGGCAGGCATAAAGTCCACTCCCTGGGCGGTGTGGCCGGTCATCAGGACGGAAGGCTTCAGGTCGTCGATAATAGCCGACAGGGCCATCTGGTATTTTTCGGCGTTGAAATTTTCAAAAGCCGGATCGTCAACGACTAAAACCTTGAGGCCATATTCAGTAATTTTCTTGGCCAGATCGTCAATACCGCTTCCAAACAACAGGACAACAGCTTCGCCCCCCATATCTTCAGCCACCCCGGGGGCTACCGCTAACATCTCAAAGGAAACATCTCTCAGCGCTCCCTGACGGTGTTCCGCCAATACTAAAACGTTACCCATTACAGTAAGCCTCCCTTGTGAAGGATGGATGCCAGTTTTTCAGCTTTTTCTTCCGGCTCACCTTCAATAAATTCAGCTGCGGATTCAACTTCAGGGATATATAGTTTTTCCAGGACCACCTGAGAGGCATCCGTTCCAACTTCAGCCGGATCAATACCAAGATCGTCAAGGCTGACTACGTTCAGTTCTTTTTTCTGGGCCTGACGGATACCGCGTATCGGAGCATAGCGGGGTTCGTTTATGCCGGTCTGAATGGTGAGAACCGCCGGAAGATCAAGCTCGACCACTTCCAGCAGGCCGCCTTCAAGCTCGCGGTGAACTTTAACTTTGCCGTCCTGCAGTTCAAGCTTATTAACCATCGAAGCGTGATTAACGCCAAGTTCTTCGGCCAGGGCCACCCCTGTTGCCATATGCCAGTCATCGTTGGCCATACAGCCGGTCATGACCAGGTCAAACTCCTGCCCTTTTATTCCACCGGCCAGCACCCTGGCCACCATCAGGGGATCGTGGGTGGCAATCCTGTCATCTTCAACACGTGTTGCCTTGTCGCATCCCTTGGCCATAGCCATGCGGATCATAACATCGGATTTCTTGGGTCCGATCGACAGGACAGTCACTTCGCCGCCCTGCGCTTCTTTAATCAGGACCGACTCTTCAACGGCATAGTTGTCGGCATCGTTGATGTCAAATGAAAAACGGGAATCGTCCACTGAAAGCCCGTCGGGGTTCAACTTTACTTCCGCTTCGGAAGTATCGGGCACGTACTTGATACAAACAAAAGTTTTCAAAGTTAATGCCACCTCCTACCAGAATAAATGAATACCTATTTTTCCATTAATTCACCCAGAAGTTCCATGATTTCGACTACCCGCATTTCTTCTTCAAGGCCCAAACCTTTCATGGAATCTTCCAGGGTCAACACACAGAAAGGACAGGCCACCGCAACCACATCGGCGCCCAGCGCCCTGGCATCTTTAATCCTTGTTTCGGAGAGCCTTTCTTTCTTCGATTCAGATTCCACCCACATTTTTCCACCGCCGCCCTCGCAGCACAGGCTGCGCTCACGGCGCCGTTCAAATTCCAGCAGTTCAACTCCCGGGATACTTTTTAACAGTTCCCGCGGTTCATCGTAAATGTTCCCCTGCTTGCCAAGATAGCACGGGTCATGATAAACAATTTTCTTCGGCAGTTCGCCTTTCCAGGTCAGCTTGCCGTTGTTCAGCAGTTCCACCAGCAGCTGGGTATAGTGAATTACCGGCGACTTGAGGTCAGGATAGTGAGTTTTATACGTGGTGAAACAGTGCGGCGAAAGCGTTACAATACGCCCGGCCTGATATTCATTCAGGAATTCCGTGCTATCCTCAACCTGCATTTCGAAAAGTCCTTCTTCACCGAGGGTGAAAACCTCGCTGCCGCAGCAGGACTCATCTTCGGGCAGAAACGCGTAATCAACTCCCGCTTTGTTCAGCAGCTCGACCATGTTCCGGGCAATTGCGCGAACCCGCGGATCGTAAGCTATCGTGCAGCAGACAAAAAAGAGATTTTCGACAGGCTCATCAGGATCGGCAATTTTCACGTCCAGGTCTTCCATCCAGTCAAGGCGGGTTGCCCTGGACTTTTCCCAGGGATTGCCTTCCAGGAGAACACTCTGCAGCGCATCGCGAACTGTCGGCTCAACTTTACCGCTTTCGACGATCATTGTGCGCAGGCCAATTAGCACTTCCAGGGGCTTCAGCCCTTTGGGGCAGCGCACGGCGCAGGTGTGGCAGGCCGTGCAATCCCAAATCTCGGCCAGCCTGGCCAGCTCTTCCAGCTTATCCTCGTCGTATGCATCATTGACAAATTGGCGGACATTAAGGTTCGCCCGGACAGTAACCGGACAGCCGCCTGTACAACGCCCGCACTGAATACAACCAAGCAGATCATATTTTTCGGTAAAGGTCTGGATTTCGCTACTCATCAGCATACCCCGCATCATTAAGTAATTATTTTGATCCAATTCTCCCGGTTAACGTCAGTGTTTCCCGGCTTAATTTAAGTATTCTTCCGGCAGCTCCCACCTCCCCGGCTAATACAGGTTCATAATTTACAGACATTTGTGGTATTTGCAATTTAACATGAATGTTTTCGACAGTTCCTCTAAATTTTCCTGCCTGTATTTTTAAATTCATAAATATTTAACATGTTCAACTATTTAATCGTCAAACAGTTTAGCCCAGGGCCCCCCGGGGGCCGGGGCGAACTAAAAGGCACTGCAAGCTAAATATTTAAATATGCCTTGAAAGGCCGGGCTGGTAAGGCCGGGCAGGACGGTAACGAACAACCTGCGGTTAATCAGATAACAACTATCGTGCCGGCGGAGCCGGCGGTTATGCGGCCGATATGGAAAGCATCGACGCCGCGATCCTTTAAAGCCGAAAGATAGGCTTCCAGTTCAGCTTCCGGCAGGGCCGTCAGCAGCCCTCCTGAAGTCTGGGGATCGGCCATAATAAGCAGGGCATCTTCCTTTTCTTCGTCCCCGACCTTCCAGGCAACGTGAGGACGCATATAATCAAGATTGCGATAAGCGCCGGCCGGAATCATGCCCAGGGAAACCATTTCCCGAACCGACGGATAAAGGGGTACCCGGCTGAAGTTGATCTCGGCAGAGCACCTGCTGGAAATGAGCATTTCACGCAGGTGGCCCAGCAGGCTGAAGCCTGTAATGTCCGTGCAGGCCGAAGCGCCGGCCCTGACCATCTCTTCGGAAGCTGACGCACTGAGAGATGACATGCTCCGGGCTACGGCGTCAGCCACCTCCCCGGAAATCATTTCGCCCTTAATGGCAGTGGCAATGATACCGGTACCGATCGGCTTGGTCAGAACCAGGCAATCGCCGGGTTTGGCACCGCTCCCGGTAACCAGCCGGTCTATCTCAACCAGGCCCGTTACAGAAAGGCCGTATTTCGGCTCGGCATCTTCGATGCTGTGACCGCCGACCAGCGCAGCGCCCGCCTCAACTATTTTATCATAACCGCCCCGCAGAATTGCTTCCATTATTTCCAGGGGTTCACAGGAAACGGGAAAGCAGATAATGTTCAGGGCCGTGAGCGGTTTGCCACCCATGGCGTAAACGTCACTTAAGGCATTAGCTGCGGCAATCTGGCCAAAGGTGTACGGATCGTCAACTATGGGGGTAAAGAAATCCACGGTCTGGACCAGGGCCTGTTTATCTGAAATGCGGTAGATCCCGGCGTCGGAAAAATGCTGATCGCGGTTCAGATAGTTGGGGTCGTTTATTGCCGGCAGACGGCGCAGAACCTGCGCCAGGGCTTCGGGCCCTATTTTGGCTGCTCAGCCCGCGCTTGAAGTCATCCTGGTCAGGCGGATATCATTTCGACCCATCTTTTTGTCCCCCTTTCTGCTGCAGGTTCAACTTTAAAGCTACGCGGTAGTCTTCGACCCTCCTGGTCATCTTAACCTGATCGAAGTGTTCAAGCAGGGCCTGGGCATATTTCCGTGAACTTCCGGTTATGTCGCGGAACCGGGCCAGGGTCAGCTGTTCATTTTCGGCAAAGTGTTCCCGCAGCAGATCGATAGCTTTCCGGTAAGCTTCCCTGTGGAAGTACAGGTCGTCGCTGATTTTAACCAGGACTTCTTCCGCAAGCAGGTAATTGTACAATTCGTCTTTACGGGCCTGGCTAACCTTTACTTTTTCCAGGGCTTCTTTTGCTGATGGAGGCTGAAACCCTTCCGAACGGTAGAGATCCGCCAGGGCATCCAGGATGCCCTGATCCTTCTGCGACGGTTCTGCCTTAAAGCCGTAAAGGGAAACCAGGTCGCTTTTAACGGCAACCAGTTCCCTGTCCTGCATGTTTTCAAGCAGGGCATCGTAGTCGCGCTGGGTAAAGGCGGAAGGAAGCAGCCCTTTCAAGCGGGCCCTGGACATACCCGGGGCCAGGGGTTGATCTTTATGAAATTTTTCAAGTTCCGCAACCAGCTTTTGTTCATATTCCCCGAGCAGAGCCGTCGTAATATAGGCGCTGCCAATTTTTTGTATCACCTGCCGGGCGGCCATTTCTTCCAGGACAGACTCTACTTTTTCCCGTCCCAGGCGGGTTTCTTTGGCCAGCCTGCCGCTGTCGGCAGCCTTTAATTCTTCAAGCTTGCGGCGGACAAAAGCAGAGTCGCCGCCGGCTGCAGGAGCCTGCTTCAGTTCTTCCAGGCGCTCGATCACATCAGGGCGGAAACGGCGGTGCCTTGCCGGATAAGGATC
>SLSE01000056.1 GCA_007130585.1 Syntrophomonadaceae bacterium
AGTGGTCCCCGAACTGAAAAAAGTAGGCCCCGACCACTATGCGTCCTGCCACCTGGTTAAAGAAGTGAGCTAATCTTAATTTCTATAATTTTCCTGAAGCGGTTTTCAGCCGAGTGTCAGGTGACAATAGTATATAACCTGCCAGTTTGCCTGTCAGGGCGGGCTGCCTGAATGGGCCGGGGTTTTCCTGCCGGGCTATCCAGGGGCCGGAATTCCCATGTGGTTGTCAAAGAACAATTTCTGAATGGCTTTAATTTAATGCCTATTACGAGGAGGAAATTAATTGTGGCCCTGCCCCCTGAAAAAATTTTAAGCGACCTGATCCGGATTGACAGTTCCAACCCGCCCGGAAATGAAACAGAAGTTGCCCTCTACCTCAGGGACCTGTTTGAAAAGGCGGGAGTGACGGTAGAGGTAATAGAACCCGAAAAGGGACGGGGCAGCCTGCTGGCCCGGATCGGATCGGGCTCAAAGAAGCTGCTTTATCTTTCTCATTCCGATGTGGTGCCGGTCGGGGAAGGGTGGGATTTTGAGCCCTTTTCCGGAGAAATCAGGGACGGTTTTATTCACGGCCGGGGCGCCCTGGACTGCAAAGACTTAATGGCTGCCCAGGTATCGGCTGCCCTGCAGTTAATTGAAGAGGGAGCTGCCCTGCGCGGAGAACTGATCATCGCGGCCACGGCCGATGAAGAAATGGGCGGCCGCCTCGGTGCCGGCTACCTTACGGACAAGTTTACCGACCTGGTCGATGCAGATTATGCCATTAACGAAGGAGCCGACCATCCCATAGTATTAAACGGCAGGATGCTCTATTTCCTGCAGGTCGGTGAAAAAGGCACTGCCTGGTGCAGGCTTAAAGCGCATGGCACCTCCGGGCACGGATCGATTCCAACCCTCGCCGACAATGCCGTTGTGAAAATTTCAAGAGCGGTCAGTCGGCTCAACAATTACCGGGCTGAAGTGGTGCTCATCCCCGAGGTTGAAAAGCTGCTCGGCAACCTGGCCGAACTTTGTTCAATAAAAATTGATTCCCTGGGGCCCGACCAGGTCGATGCCCTCCTTGAAGAGCTGCCCCTGGAGAAGTCGTTCGTGGAATCACTGCGCTCCATGACCAGGATGACTGTTTCCCCGAATATGATCAGCGGTGGTACCAAGACCAATATTGTGCCCGACTACTGCGAAGCCGATATTGATATCAGGATTATGCCGGGACAGGACTGCGATTACGTGGAATCCGAACTGCGCCTGATTATCAGCAGGGACATCGAGATTGAATTTACCGAATACCGCGCCCCCACCTTCTCCAGCTCGCAAAAACCGTTCTATAAATTGATGGAAGAAGTTACCCTCGAGGTTGCCGGCAGTAACTCCCTGTGTCTGCCCATAATTTCAGCCGGTTCGACCGACTCGAAGTTTATTCGCGGCACCGGGATCCCCGCTTACGGGATCGGGCATATGGCTGAAGGGTTTGACCCGCAGGCCAGGACAACTGTTCACGGCAGAAACGAACGAATTGACATCGCCAGCCTGCACTTGAAAACTGCATTCTTAAAGGAACTGGCCCGCCGATACTTAAGGTAGAGATTTGCACCATGGAGGTTGAGGCATATGAAAGCGACATTTGGGCACATGGGCACGCTTACCCCGGTTATGGAGATGATCCTGGAAGACCTGGGCCATGAGTCGGTTACCCCTAACCGCCCGACCCGTCAAACCCTGGCCCTCGGGGCCAAGTATGCTCCGGAGTTTGCCTGTATACCTTTTAAAATTGTCCTGGGCACCTATCTTGAAGGGTTGAAAAAGGGGGCCGATACCCTGATCAGCGGCGGCGGTTACGGGCCCTGCCGGGCCGGCCTTTATGGTGAACTGCACAGGCGTATTTTAAATGACCTCGATCACGATCATGATTTTATATTTTTCTGGCCCCCCCTCAGGAAGCCGGGCCACTTTTACAGGCAGCTGCATAAGCTGAAAGGACCGCATTCCTGGAGATTCCTGTGGAAGACCATCAGGAAGGCCTACGGTAAGCTGGCTGTGCTCGATGGCCTGGAAATGAGGGCACAGTTCATCAGGCCCCGCGAATATAAACGCGGTTCCACCTCGAGAGCTTTTGACCAGGCCTATGCCCTGATGCGGCGGGCCCGGTCTGCCCCGGAAATTAAGGAAGCCGGGGCCGAAGCCCGGGCAATAATGGAAAAAGTGACCTTTGACCAGACCCGCAAGCCTTTAAAAGTAGGGATTATCGGTGAAATATACGTTCAACTGGAGCCTTTTGCCAACTTTTTCCTGGAAGAGCAGCTGGGTCACATGGGAGTGGAGGTCAGGCGCAGTATCTACCTGACCAGCTACACCAGGCACGATGTTCTTTCCACGAAGGGCGATATGAGCAGCCGCAGGCTGGCCGTGCCTTACCTGGCGCAAAAAGTCGGCGGGCACGGGCAAAATAGTGTGGGAGATATTATCCGTTATGCGAAGCAGGGCTACGACGGGGTAGTCCAGCTGGCCCCTTTTTCATGTATTCCCGAGATTGTAGCCAAAAGCCTGGTTCCCCGGCTTAGCAAAGATTACGGCATTCCTGTGCTTACTCTCTTTATAGATGAACAGACCGGGGCGGCGGGCGTTCAAACCAGGCTTGAAGCTTTTGTTGATCTCATGGAGCAGCGACGCCATCGCGGCCAACGGGAAGCCGGCCGGAGCAGCGGACCCCCGGACAGCCCGGTGCAGGACAAAATATCCTGAACCTTTCCCTGCCGGGTCAATACTCCAATCCGGCCTGTTTCCATGTTCCGGCAAATGGAGCGGTATAGATTTGTTATTAAGAATTGGTTCAATAACTGTGCAGCCGGGAGTAGCCCTGGCTCCCATGGCCGGTGTCGGGGATCACTCTTTCCGGGTACTGGCCAGGGAACAGGGCTGCCCCCTAGTCTATACGGAAATGATCAGCGCTAAAGGCCTGGTCATGAGCGGCAGACGTTACGGTTCCCTGCTTTACTTTACCGATCGTGAAAGACCGATCGGTTTTCAGCTTTTTGGCTCAGAACCGGCAATCATGGCCGAAGCCGCCTGTATTTTAGAAGAGCACGGCGCTGACTTTATCGATCTGAACCTGGGCTGTCCCACACCTAAAATTACACGCAACAGCGAAGGCGGCGCTCTGATGCTCAACCCTTCACTTTGTGCAAAAATTTTCCGGACAGTGGTCCGGGCCGTATCCTGCCCGGTTACTGTTAAACTGCGGGCCGGCTGGGATGAGAAATCTGTAAACGCGGCAGAAATTGCCGGTCTGGCGGAAGAAAGCGGGATCAGGGCAGTAGCCGTCCACGGCAGGACGGTCAGGCAGGGATACAGCGGCAGAGCGGACTGGAATGTAATCCGGCAGGTAAAAAGTGTCCTTTCCATTCCCGTGATCGGAAACGGCGATGTTGATTCTCCCCGCGCTGCAGAAGATATGTTTGGCTACTGCGGCTGCGACGGGGTGATGATCGGCAGGGCGGCAAGGGGTAACCCCTGGATCTTCAGGGATGTCGTGTCCTGTCTGCAGGGCAAAAAGGTCCCTCCTCCACCGTCAGTAGCAGAGATTATAGATATGGCATTAAAACATTTCAAACTATTGATTGAACTGAAAGGCGAGCCTGTAGCGGCCAGGGAAATGCGGCGCCATGCCGTATGGTACATAAAAGGAATGAAAGGCGCCGCTGCAGTCAGGCAGCGGTTAATCCGGATTAAAAGTTTTAATGAAGCAGAAAAAATCCTTCGCGATTTTGCTGAAGCCGGGGAAAACCCGCCACCATGCTGAGTAGAATTAAACTTTTGATAAACTGCCATTGCCACCCGCAGAGTTTAATAGTAAAATTAGGACGATCACAAAACTGTGCACAAAACCGGCTCCGCAGCGATCGGCCCTTTAAACGGACTTGTGTGACGGAGGTAAAACCTTGCAGTCAGAACGTCTATTCAGGATCGGTGAAAAACTGGTCAGCCTCGATAAGGCAGTCCGTATTGCTGAACGGGCGCTGGAAATGAGAGAAAGAGGCTGTTCCCAGCAGGAGACCTCCCGGCAGCTGCAGCTTGACCGCAGCTTCATATCCCGCCTGGAAACAATCGGGGAAATCCGAAAAGGCAGCCGCATTGCGGTAATTGGATTTCCCCTGGCCAACGCACCGGAAATATCCGCCCTCTGCCGCGATAACGGCCTGGAATTTTACATGATTCTTGATAACAACCAGCGCTGGGAAATGGTCCGCGACAGCCAGGCCCTTGATTTTTTTAACCGCATGCTTGAGCTGGTTTCCCGGCTGAGGCAGTTCGATACCCTGATCATGATTACCTCTGAAAAATGGTATCACCTGGCCGAAGCGCTGCTTGACATCCAGATTATTCATCTTGATCTCGGACCGACCCCGATTGAAGAAGATCGGCTTTTTGCGCAGGAACGCCTGGAAAAAACGTTGCAGCAGATCATGAAGCAGCAGGGAAGGGAGAACAATAACATTGAAACATGTAGTGGGGATTAGCCTCGGTTCTTCGGAACGCAATCATGTCGTTACTGTAGAGCTCATGGGAGAGCATTATAAAATTGAACGGATTGGCACAGACGGCAACATGAACAGGATGATCGAGATGATCAGGGAACTTGACGGCAAAGTGGATGCTTTCGGCCTGGGAGGCATGGATCTTTATATATACGCAGTTGACCGCCGCTATGAGTTCAGGGATGCCAGGAGAATCTCCAGGGCAGCTGAGAAGACGCCGATTGTCGACGGCTCCGGCCTGAAAAATACCCTGGAACGGCGCTCCATAGAACAGCTGGCTGAACAGACCGATTTATTCAAAGATACAAAAAAGGTTTTGCTCATGTCGGCAATGGACCGCCTGGGGATGGCCCAGGCTTTTGAGAAGGTGGGCTGCAAAATGACCTACGGCGACCTGGCTTTCGTTCTCGGCCTGCCCATACCCCTGTCTTCCCTGAAAACCCTGGCGATGGTAGCCAGGGTTCTGGCCCCCCTGGTCGGTCAGCTGCCTTTTACCATGATCTATCCCACCGGGGAAAAGCAAACGGTGAACAAGCCACGCTTTCCCCGCTATTTTCATGATAACGATATCATTGCCGGCGATTTTCACTTTATCCACCGCTACATGCCCGGGGAGTTGCCGGGTAAGACCATTGTTACAAACACGGTAACCAGGGATGATGTAGAGTTCCTGCGGGCCCGTAAACTGAAAACCCTGATCACCACCACCCCTGAAATGGAAGGCCGTTCATTTGGCACCAATATCATGGAGGCTTTACTGGTCTGCATGGCCGGTGGTAAGCAGGAGCTGTCCGAGGAGCAGTACAATGATCTGCTTGAGAAGCTGGATTTAAAACCGCGAATCGTTGAATTGAATTAAAAAGCCCGCGTTAAGCTAAAAAACACCGTTCTTGACGCAAAATTTCTTGACAACATTACGAGAACGCCTTATAATTAACCAAAAATTAATGGTTGTCTTGATCAGTGTCAGGCCTGCCTTGGCACTGTCTTTTATCTTATTGAGGCTTCTAAAGTTTACGGAGCCGCTCTTTTTTTGACAGCTTAGATCGAGATATACCGGATAGATTTTAAAAGAAAATATTTGCATTTCACTTGGCAAGGGGGAGACCGTAATGGAAAATATGGAACATAATAACGAAGAATTGCTGTTAACCAAGGACGGCCTGGAGAAGCTGGAAAATGAGCTGCATCACCTGAGGACCGTTAAACGCAAAGATATTGCCGCCCGCATCAAGGAAGCTATATCATACGGGGATATTACCGACAACTCTGAATACGAGGATGCAAAAAACGAGCAGGCTTTTATCGAGGGGCGAATTATCACCCTGGAAAAAATGCTTCGCCGGGCCCGCCTTCTGGAGAAAACCGACGGCGACAACCGCCATGTGGCGCTGGGCTCCGTTGTAAAACTGAAAGATTTAAAGACAGATCTTGAATCTGAATACACCATAGTCAGCACGGCTGAAGCTGATCCTGCCGGAAAGAAAATATCCAACGAGTCGCCGGTTGGCAAAGCGCTGCTTGGCCTGACCATCGGGGATGAAGTTGAAGTAAAAGTCCCGGCCGGCACAATAAAATATAAAATCGAAGACGTACACTAAGCGCTACTGGAGGTAATAACAAATGGAGCAGGAGCAACAACCACTCAGCGAACTGCTGCAGGTGCGGCGGCGCAAGCTAGATGAGTTGCGCAACAGGGGTGTCGAGCCATTCGGGCAAAAATTTGAAGCCGACCATTACTCGGCGGATATAATCGATGAGTTTGAAAGCCTGGAAGGCCGCGAAGTAACAATTGCCGGCAGGTTAATCAGCATCCGGTCGCACGGAAAAGCGGCTTTTGCTCATATTCAGGACTACCGGGGAAAGATTCAAATCTACCTGCGCCTCGACCAGGTCGGCGAAGAAAAATATGAACTCTTTGATCTTGTCGATATTGGCGACTTCGTGGGCGTTGTCGGAGAAGTTTTTAAAACCCGCAAGGGTGAGGTTACGGTTAACGTTAAAGATTATACTTACCTGGCCAAGGCCCTTCGACCGCTGCCCGAGAAATGGCATGGGCTCAAGGATGTAGAGCTGCGCTACCGCCAGCGCTACGTTGACCTGATTGTCAATGAAGAGGTAAGGCAGACTTTTATTAACCGCAGCCGCTGTATTTCGGTGATGCGGGAACTTCTTAATGACTGGGGTTTTCTCGAGGTGGAAACGCCTATCATGCAGACCATTGCCGGCGGCGCCCTGGCCCGGCCGTTTGTTACCTACCACAATGCGCTCGACATGAAACTGTATCTGCGTATTGCCACCGAACTGCACCTGAAAAGGCTCCTGGTCGGAGGATTGGATAAAGTATACGAAATCGGACGTATATTCCGCAATGAAGGCATCTCAACGATTCACAACCCGGAATTTACCTCCGTGGAAATATACCAGAATTACGCCGATTATGAAGATATGATGGAAATAACTGAGAACCTGATCCACCAGATTGCCCTGAAAGTTTTCGGCACCGGTGTTATTAGCTTCCAGGGCAGGGAAATAGATTTAACTCCTCCCTGGCCCAGGGAAACAATGATCGACATTGTCCGCAAGTATTCGGGAGTCGATTTTTCTAAAATTCCCGATGCCGAATCAGCCTTCCAGGCAGCAAGGAAAGCGGGCATGGAACTTGATAAAGGTTTGCCCTGGGGCGAGGTTCTTTATAAATTCTTTGAAATGTATTGCGAAGAGCAGCTATTGGAGCCGATATTCGTTACCGGGTTCCCGATTGAGGTATCGCCCCTGGCTAAAAAAATGAAATCAGACCCCCGCCTGACTCTGCGCTTTGAGGGTTTCATTGCCGGCTGGGAAATCGCCAATGCTTTTACAGAGCTGAACGACCCCATTGACCAGCGGGAACGTTTCGAGCAGCAGCTTGACAAGCGTGAAGCCGGTGACGATGAAGCTCACGTGATGGATGAAGATTTCATTAATGCCCTTGAATACGGGATGCCGCCGGCGGGCGGCCTGGGGATCGGGATTGACCGCCTGGTTATGCTGCTTACAGACAATATATCCATCCGCGACGTTATCCTGTTTCCAACCCTGAAACCCCGGCCTTCGGGAGAGTAAGCACAAAAAAATCCAAAAAAATCTTCGAGAAACTGGCAAAATATATTTGACAGAAGCATTGAAGCATGGTATATTAATAAGGTCGTGCTCGAAAAGTTCAAGTCGAGCGGCTCCGTTCTTTGAAAACTGGATAGGGTAAGGAAAGAGGTCTCTGTTCGGGCGTAAG
>SLSE01000222.1 GCA_007130585.1 Syntrophomonadaceae bacterium
AGTTCCCAGGGCTTAAGATGGGAGGTATCTATTTCCTGGCTGGCTTTGCCCCTTATTGCACTCAGCGCCTCCCTTTCTTTTTTAATTGCTTCCGGCAAACTTATATCTCCCAGGGGATGACGGCGGCGGGTTTCCTTGTAGCGCCTGATCAAGACCTGATCTTCGGCTACCAGGAAAAGAATCTCGTAATCCACGCTGCGGGCTTCCAGCTCCCGCAGGGCTTCAAAGAGGTCTTCGAAAAAGGCCGCCCCGCGCATGTCACAGACCATGGCTACTTTGCTGCTGCTTTCGGACCGGGAAAAGAGGTCAATAAATGTGGGGATCAGGGTCGGAGGCATATTATCAACGCAGTAATAACCGAGGTCCTCAAAACAGTTCAGGGCATGGCTTTTCCCGGCCCCGGAAAGCCCGGTAATCAGAACTACCCTCATCCCGCCTGCTTCGTCCATAGCTCAAAACCTCCCCTTCGGTCAAATCTTACTCGGAACAGGCTGACATCCCGAGCACGTACTTTTCAATTACTTCCGCCACACCGTCTTCATTGTTGGAAGAGGTAACCAGGTCGGCAGCCTGTTTCACCCTGCCGCGGGCGTTGGCAACGGCAACGCCCAGGCCGGCATAGGCAACCATATCCAGATCGTTATGTCCGTCCCCGATAGCGATTACTTCTTCCCGCCTGATATTCTCATGTTCAGCGAGCCAGCGCAAAGCCTGCCCTTTTGTAGCCTCCCGGTCTGTAATCTCCAGGAAGTACGGGCGCGACTGCAGAATCGAAAGCCGGTCCCCGAATTTTTCACTGAGGCCGGTTTCGATACTGTCGATCTGCCCGTCCCAGCGGATTATACTCATCTTGGAAGGATC
Organism: Syntrophomonadaceae bacterium; assembly: GCA_007130585.1. GTDB lineage: Bacteria > Bacillota > Dethiobacteria > DTU022 > DTU022 > T3SED10-7. The sequence continues at coordinate 862 of SLSE01000222.1, forward strand.
CGCCTCCCGGACGGTTAAGAACCTGCTCAGGTTTCCCACCGCCTGCAGATCTATACCGGTCAGCGACCGGTAGTAATCGGAATATTCGCTTTCATCGTCTATATACAGGTTGTCGCCGATAAACACACTGACATGGCAGTTAAGGCGTTCCGCTTCTTCTGCCACGGCAACCGCTATTTTATTGGCCAGGGGGCGGTGATAAATGATTTCCCTGCTCTTTGATTTTTCGATCATCGCCCCGTGGTAGTTAATCATGGGCATATCCTCGTTTAATTCCAGATCGTCCAGGTAAGAAATACTGGTCTTGAACATCCGCCCGGTGGCGATCACAAAGTGAACCCCCATTTCAACAGCTTTGCGGATCGCCTGCTTGTTCCGGGCTGATATCAGGGAGTTGCTGTCAAGCAGTGTATGGTCTAAGTCTACGGCAATAAGGCGGTAACGCACCAGGCAGCACCTCAGTATGTTTATTCCGTTATTTTTACATACAGTATAGCATAAACCCGGCCTCATTTTCAGGCGGCTGCCGGGGGTTGTCTTCCGCAGCAGGATTAGTGGCCGCGCAGGCTGCGGTAGATGACAAAAGCCAGGGCCCTGTTGATGGTGGGGACCTCTTCCAGCTGTTCAACCGGCGCCTTCATGATATTTTCGGCGCTGCCGAAATGATTAAGCAGGGCAGTCCGCCTGGCGGGGCCGATCCCAGGGATATCCTCCAGCAGGGAGTGGATACTGCGGCTGCTGCGGCGCCTGCGGTGGCCGCTGACGGCAAAGCGGTGAACCTCATCCCTGATCCGCTGCAGCAGTTGAAGCATGGGGTTGCGGGCCGGCAGGCGGACCGGCTGCGCTGCGGCTGTCAGGAACAGCTGGTCGGGATTTTTGGCCAGGGCAATAAGCGGGACCCCTTCCAGGGGCGTGCCGTGCAGCGCTTCAAAGGCAGAGTTCAGCTGCCCTCTTCCCCCGTCAATCAGGATCAGGTCCGGTCTGCCCCAGTCGCCGCGCCCGGCTCTTCTTAGCAGGACTTCCTGCAGCGCGGCATAATCATCTCCGGCCGGGGCTTCCTTAATGTTAAACAACCTGTAGTCTTCTTTAAAGGGCTCGCCTTCCCTGAAAACCACCATCGCCCCCACGGTTTCCCCGCCCCCGAGGTGCGATATGTCGTAACCCTCGATCCGGCGGGGTGGTTCTTCCAGCCCCGCCAGGCGGGTCAGTTCCCTGAGGGGCTCTTCAGTCTTCCGCCTGCGCTGTTCCGCATCTTCCTGCAGGCGCAGAAGGCAGTTACGGCCGGCCAGATCAACCATTTTTTTCAAAGGGCCCCGTTTCGGGATGCGCAGATCAACTTTCCGGCCCGCCCTGCCTTTCAACCACTCGCGGAGAAGCCCGGCATCGGCGGGTTGATCGGAGACGGCTATTTCACGGGGCAGGTTTTCCTCGCTGTTGTAATAATTCTTGATAAAGGAAGCCATAATTTCCTCGTTGTCCACCCCTTCCGTGCCGCTGAGGGGGAAGAAGCCCTGCCTGAGCAGCTTGCCGTCCCTGATCTGAAACAGGTGCACGGCAGCATGCCCGTCGTGACGGGCCAGGGCCAGGATATCCCGGTCGATCCCGCTTTCAAGCGAGAGTACTTTCTGCTGCTGGCCCGCTACCCGCTGCAGTGACAGCAGGCGGTCCCTTAAAGCGGCGGCGGCTTCAAACCGTTCTTCTGCAGCAGCCTGTTCCATCTGTTTTTTCAGGCTGTTTTCCAGTTCGCTGTACCGGCCCTGCAGAAACATGATCACCTGGTTAGCCATCTTTTCATAGTCATCCGGGCAAACCGCCTCCCGGCCCCGGCAGGGAGCCAGGCAGCGCTTCATCTGGTAGTTCAGGCAGGGACGCTCCGGGGCCGGACTGCCCGTAAGGGGCTGCCGACAGCGACGGAGGGGAAATATTGAGCCGAGCAGGCGCATGGTCTCGCGTACTGCGCTGACATCGGTATAAGGGCCGAAGCGATGTTCCTCCCTGCCGTCTGCCGGGCGGTAGCGGCCGCGGCGTCCGCCCCTCTGGGAAAGGCGCAGCAGTTCCAGGCGCGGGTACAGTTCGGCTGTCAGGATCAGGTAGGGGTAGTCCTTGTCGTCTTTTAGATTGACATTAAAACGGGGCCGGTACTCCTTGATCAGGCTGCACTCCAGGATCAGGGCTTCGACCCCGGTATCGGTTACCACATAATCGACATCGGCCAGCCTGTTCTGGAGCGACTTCAGGCGCGGCGATCCGGATACGCTGCCGGCCAGGTAAGAGCGAACCCGCTGGCGCAGCGACAGCGCTTTGCCAACATAGATAACTTTCCCGTTTTCATCCTTCAGCAGGTAGACGCCGGGTTGATCGGGCAGGCGGTTTACTTTTTCTTTAAGTTCTTTAAACATAACATTACTCCGGGTTATTTATTAAGCAATCATAATTTCCCGGCAGCCTGAACAGCGGGGCAGGCGCTGCCGGGGCAGCCCGACCGGTCCGCCCTGGCAGGGGTTAAGCTTCGTCCCTGTTTCAGGTTGCCGCTTTCCTGCTGCCGGGCGCGGGCAAAATTCCGGCCAGCCACCGCCCGGTGTATGATTCAGGGCAGAGGGCTATTTCTTCCGGGGTGCCGGCCGCCACTACGGTGCCCCCTTTATCGCCGCCCTCGGGGCCCAGATCTACCAGGTAGTCGGCCCGCTTGAGGACCTCCATGTTGTGTTCGATAACCACAACGGTATTGCCGCTGTCTACCAGCCGTTCAAGAATTACCAGCAGCTTGCTGATATCGTCAAGATGCAGGCCGGTAGTCGGCTCGTCCAAAATATAGAGGCTGCGCCCGTTACTGCGCCGTGACAGCTCCGTGGCCAGCTTTACTCTCTGCGCCTCGCCGCCGGAAAGTGTCGTCGCCGGCTGACCGAGGCGGATATATCCCAGGCCGACGTCAAAAAGCAGCTGCAGTTTACGGCTGACCCTGGGAATGGCCGTAAAGAACTCCAGCGCTTCTTCAACATTCATATCCAGGACGTCGGCGATATTCTTCTCCTTGTACCGCACTTCCAGGGTTTCCCGGTTGTAACGCTTGCCGCGGCAGACTTCGCAGGGCACATATACATCGGGCAGAAAGTGCATCTCGATCCGCAGGATACCGTCACCCCGGCAGGCTTCGCAGCGGCCGCCCTTGACATTAAAACTGAAGCGCCCCGGCCGGTAACCGCGGCGCCGCGATTCGGGCGTTTTGGAAAATATCTCGCGGATGCCGTCAAATAAACCGGTGTAGGTCGCCGGGTTGGAGCGCGGGGTGCGCCCGATCGGCGACTGGTCGATTACGATTACTTTATCGAGGTGTTCGACCCCTTCCAGGCTGTCGTGTTCTCCGGCCTGTTCGCGGGAACGGTGCAGCCTGCGGGACAGGCCCCGGGCCAGGATATCGTTGATCAGCGTACTTTTACCGGAACCCGACACCCCCGCCACGCAGACAAAAAGACCGAGCGGGATCCCGACGTCGATATCCTGCAGGTTGTGTTCCCTGGCGCCGCGGACCCACAACCAGCGGTCGTTGGCGGGGCGGCGCAGTTCCGGGACAGGCACTTCCCTGCGTCCGGCCAGGTAGTCGCCCGTTATGGAATCCCGGGCCGCCATTATTTGATCAGCCGTGCCCTCGGCGACAATCCATCCACCGGCAGCCCCGGCGCCGGGCCCGATATCAACCAGGTGATCGGCGCTGCGAATAGTTTCCTCGTCATGTTCGACCACCAGGACGGTATTGCCCAGGTCGCGAAGGGCCTTGAGAGTGGTGATCAGGCGGGCATTGTCCCGCTGGTGCAGGCCGATGCTCGGTTCATCAAGGATGTAGATAACCCCGGTCAGCCCGGAGCCGATCTGGGTAGCCAGCCTGATCCGCTGGGCTTCGCCACCGGAAAGAGTAGAGGCGGCCCGATCAAGATTGAGGTACTGCAGCCCCACATTACGCAGGAACTGCAGCCGTTCGCCGATTTCTTTCAGGACCTGCCTGCCGATATACTGTTCCCGCTCCGTAAGATGGAGCTGTGCAAAATATTGCGCCGCCTGTTCCACTGTCAGGGCCGAAACTTCGGCAATGTTGTGACCGCCGAGCAGCACGGCAAGGCTGGCCGGCTTGAGGCGGCTTCCTTTGCAGGACGGGCAGGGCCTGATCTGCATGTAACGTTCCATGTCAGCACGCATGTCTTCGGACGTTGTATTCGCGTAACGCCTTTCCAGGAGCTTGAGAACCCCGGGGAAAACCTTCCGGTAGTTGCGGACTCTTTTAAACATATTGACATAACGGAAATTGACCTTTTCCGGCGACCCGAAAAGTATTTTCTGCTGCATTTCGGGCGAAAGGTCCCGGAAGGGGGTATCAGGATCAACACCCCACTCTTTAAGCGCCGCTTCAAGGAATTGCTGGTAGTAGTTCTGGCCGGACCAGGGATGGATGGCCCCTTCCCGGATCGAAAGCTCGGGGTAGGGGATCACCAGTTCAGCGGAAAATTCAGCCCTGGTTCCCAGTCCGCTGCAGTCCGGGCAGGCTCCGTAAGGACTGTTGAACGAAAATATGCGGGGGCTGATTTCCTCAAAACTAAAACCGCAATCAGGACAGGCAAAATTTTCACTGAACAGCAGCTCCGAGCCGCCCACTTCTTCGATTAAAACCAGCCCTTCGCTAAGTTTAAGGGCTGTTTCCAGGGAATCGGCCAGCCTGGTCTGGATTCCCTCCCGGATTACAAGGCGGTCGACAACCACTTCGATGCTGTGTTTCTTTTTCTTGTCCAGGGTAATCTCTTCTTCAAGTTCACGCACTTCTCCGTCAACGCGGATCCTGACATAACCCCTGCGTCGCATATCTTCGAAAAGGCGGGCATACTCTCCTTTCCTGCTCCGCACCAGGGGAGCCAGCACCTGGATCCTGGTCTCTTCGGGCAGGGAGGCAATTTGATCCACCATCTGTTGCACGGTTTGCTGGCTGATTTCTTCCCGGCAGGAGGGGCAGTGCGGGTGGCCGATCCGGGCAAAGAGCAGGCGGATGTAGTCGTATATTTCCGTCACCGTACCTACCGTGGAACGCGGGTTGCGGGAAGATGTTTTTTGATCGATCGATATCGCCGGGGAAAGCCCTTCAATTTGATCCAGGTCGGGCTTGTCCATCTGCCCGAGAAACTGGCGGGCATAGGCCGAAAGCGATTCAACGTAACGGCGCTGACCTTCGGCATATATTGTATCAAAGGCCAGGGAAGATTTTCCCGAGCCGCTTAATCCTGTAAATACTATTAACTTGTTGCGGGGCAGGGCCAGGTTAATATTTTTTAAATTATGTTCCCTTGCGCCGCGGATGATAATTTCTCCTGCTGACAATCCGGTCACCTCGTTTTCAGATCTTTCATTAGCAGTATCTCAATAGCCTGTCACTGTACCGGTCGCATTAAGTGCCGCCCGGTACCGCCGGCCTGTTTACTTTTAATCAAGCCTTTCCAGTTCGAAGATCATGTCGCGCAGCCCGGCAGCTTTTTCAAACTCCAGGTCCCGGGAAGCTTTTCTCATTTCCCTGCCCAACTCTTTAATCACCTGGCGGCGCCTGGTTTTATCCAGTTCCTTCAGATCTTCGCCCCGGTAGACTGCTTCATCTTCAGCAGCCACCGTCGCTCCGATCAGGGCGCGGATCGGCTTAACAATAGTTGTCGGGGTTATGTTATGCTCCCGGTTATAGGCCAGCTGTTTTTCACGGCGCCGCCCGGTTTCATCGATGGCCCTGCGCATGGACTCGGTAATCCCGTCAGCATACATAATTACCCGTCCTTCAGTATTCCGGGCGGTGCGCCCGATCGTCTGGATCAGGGATCGCTCCGAACGCAGGAACCCTTCTTTATCGGCATCCAGGATCGCTACCAGGGTAACCTCGGGCAGGTCGAGCCCTTCGCGAAGCAGGTTGATGCCGACCAGGACGTCAAACTCTCCCGTCCGCAGGCCCCTGATAATGGTCATCCGCTCCAGGGCACCAATGTCAGAATGCATGTAGCGCACCTTCAGGCCCATGTTGCGGTAGTATTCGGTCAAATCCTCGGCCATTCGCTTGGTCATGGTCGTAACCAAAACCCTCTGTCCGGCTTCGGCCCGGCCCTGGATTTCACCGTAAAGATCGTCAACCTGTCCTGCGGCGGGCCGTACTTCCACCTGCGGATCGGCCAGGCCGGTCGGGCGGATGATCTGCTCCACAACGGCATCGCTGTGTTCTGCTTCCCAGGGACCGGGAGTTGCCGAAACCAGGATGGCCTGGTTGACCAGCGCTTCGAATTCTTCAAAGCGCAGGGGCCGGTTATCAAGGGCCGAGGGCAGCCTGAAACCGTATTCAACCAGGGTGCTTTTACGGGACAGGTCCCCGCGGTACATACCGTTAATCTGGGGAATGGTTATATGCGACTCATCTATTACTACAAGCATGTCATCCGGGAAATAGTCAAGCAGGGTGGCCGGCCGGCTTCCGGCCGGGCGCCCGTCCAGGTGCCGCGAGTAATTTTCGATACCGCTGCAGAACCCTATCTCCTGCATCATTTCCAGGTCAAAGTTAACCCGCTGCTCCAGCCTCTGGGCTTCCAGCAGCTTGTCCTCTTTCCGGAAACGGGCCAGCTGCTCCTGCAGCTCTGCCTCGATATCCGCGATAGCCCGCTGCAGCTGATCCGGAGCAGTCACATAGTGCGTGGCCGGAAAAATGGCGACATGGGTTCGATCAGCGGTAACCCTGCCGCTGACCAGGTCAACTTCGCGCAGCCGCTCGATCTCGTCTCCGAACAGCTCCACCCGCAGGGCGGACTCGGAAAAAGACGCAGGGATAATCTCCAGGACATCGCCCCTGACCCGGAAAGTGCCGCGGTGGAAATCAATTTCGTTGCGCTGGTAGCGAATTTCAACCAGGCGGCTGATGATTTCGTCGCGGCTCATTCTTGTCCCCGGGCGCAGGGAGAGAACCTGTTCCATGTATTCCTTCGGCGAGCCGAGACCGTAAATACAGGAAACCGAAGCTACCACGATGACATCCTTGCGCTCCAGCACAGAGCTGGTGGCCGAGTGGCGCAGCTTATCGATCTCGTCGTTGATTGAAGAATCTTTTTCTATGTAGGTATCGCTGCTCGGCAGGTACGCTTCGGGCTGGTAATAGTCATAGTAACTGATGAAGTACTCAACAGCATTATCCGGAAAAAGTTCCTTAAATTCACTGCAAAGCTGGGCCGCCAGAATTTTGTTCGGGGCCATCACCAGTGTTGGCTTCTGAACCTGCTCGATAACATGAGCGACGGTAAATGTTTTCCCGGACCCGGTAACGCCAAGCAGGGTCTGGTAAGGGCAGCCCCGGCGCAAGCCGCGCACCAGGGCATCTATAGCTTTCGGCTGATCGCCGGAAGGGTTAAAGTCAGCTCTGACTTTAAAGCCGTTAAAGCCGGCCACGGCAGCACCTCCTACTATGCCGCAAACTCGTAAACATTATTAATTATAACATAAATGTCTGTTCGCCTGAGGGGTTTTTTACAGGCGGTCCGGTAAAACAAAAAACCGGTCAGATCAGGAGGCCGGATTCATAAACCAGGATAATGAGGCCGACAGCGGCAAATAAAAGCGCGGAGGCGATCCTGACATAGCGGGGGTTGATCTTTGAAATAAAGCGGCTGCCCATGTAAACAGCCAGGGCATGATTAACCAGCATGGCCAGCATGGCCCCGCCAAAAACAGCAAGGGGATAATTGAAGCTGGCGGCAAGGAAAAAAACCGCCAGCTGGGTTTTGTCGCCAAACTCTGCCAGGAAGATCATTCCGAGGGTCTGGAAATAGCCCGCCCTGCCGGTGCATTCTTCGAATTCATCCCTGCCGCGGAAATATGTATACAAACCGACAGCTATAAAAAACAGCCCGGACAAAACGGCAACCGGGGTGTGGGGAACAGCCTCTGCTATGACACTGCCCAGGCCGACGGCAAGCCCGAGAACCAGTCCCATGGCAGTCATCGCTCCAGCCAGGACCGCCAGGGGACGATGCCGGCAGGCCATGGTCAGGCAGACCAGCTGCGACTTGTCGCCAAATTCGGCTATAAATACCGATACAAAAGCAGCTGCTGCTGCTGCCAGCAAATATCACACCGCCTTAATTCCGGGAGCGGGAGCCGGACCCTGAGTGATCCAAAAAGGATCGTCACCCTGCAAATCCGCCGCTTAACAGATCATGCTGTCCCGGTTTTATGCCGGACAGTCCCGCCGATTTTACCAGGCGGACTTACCGGCTTTGCCCTTCTTCGTTAACTTCTCTTTTAGCCTCCTGAACCAGCCCAGGGGATCCGGCTTGCGGACTTCCATGTAAACCGGCGAGTCTGGCGCCGGGACAGTAATCAGTCCCAGGGCCGCGCTGCGGTGGAGCATGGGCGAAGACCGGGCATCCAGCCTGGCCCGGAAAGATTCCTGTTCATTTGCTCTCGGGGCAGCATTTTTTTTGAGAACTTTTGAAAAAGGCTGCCCCTCCCGTGTCCCTTCCAGCAGAACCATAAAATAGCTTTCCTCTATTTTTTCCAGCAATTCCCGGTTGTCGGAAACCTCTTCGCCGTTAACCCTCAGGATAAGGTCATCTCCAAGCAGGCCCGCCTCAGCGGCCGGGGTGCCGGGAAGGACCATCATCAGGGGGACTCCCTGCTCAGGCATCGAGAAACGGGGCGGCCGCGAAGCTTCTTCTTTCTTGCCGAGAATAATCAGCAGCTCATGCCCCAGGGGCGCAAACAGAACCCCCGGTAAAACCAGCCAGGACAGGTATTCAGAGCCGACGGCAACAACCAGGAGGATAACGCTGTAAACAGCCAGCCACCTGGCGGAAAAAGCGGTCCTCTCACGGGGTGTCGATGAAAGGGCCATATCGGCATAACCAAGTCCGGCGGCAACAGGGATAATCATATACTGCAGGCTCATACCTTCGCCGGGCTGCAGGGTCGGTTCCAGGATGGGCCACCAGCCGGGCATGTTTACCCCGGAAATTTCGGCCTGCGCTACAATGGTAACCAAAAGCGCCACCAGCGGCAGGGGCCAGAACCTCTGCAGAGTAAAAGCTCCGACGACTTTACCGTCATTTTTTTTCAGGTAGATGGGGCTGCTGCCCCGGTGCCCGCCGAAATATATAAGCAGGGCCTCGATCAGGTGAAGCAGTCCGATCAGGACCAGCAAAGCGGGAATATGGATTCTGAGCAGCGATTCGATAATGAAATGCTGCTCCAGGCCCGGGAAAAGGGGAATCAGCAGGTAGCGCCCCAGGAGCACCGCTGCGGCAACAATACCACCGGCATATGAAAAGCAAAGATAGCGGGGGTTGACCAGCAGTAAAAGCAGGGCCACCGGCCATATAAAGTAAAGTCCGATCTGTTCCAGGGACAGGCCCATGAAAATTAATACGGTGCTGGCAATAAAGCCGCCCGCGGCGCCCAGGGCCAAAGAAAAAAGCATCTGGGCGCCGACATTGTTGATACTGCGGCCAAAGAGCTTTTCTTCCGTGGCAACCAGCCTTCTGTACTGCATGAAGACCAGGAAGAGAACAATCCAGAATATGGGCATAAACATGGAGAGAGCAAAGGTGGTCATAAAGATTTGACCTATTTCCAGAAATGACTGCATGGTTTACTCGAGCCCTCCGGTAACGTTCATCAGCCCGGGCTTTCTGATTGCCTCGATTGCATAGTTGAGCTGCTCATCATTTTCGCGCGCCGCAATATCAAGCGCTTCCCGCAGCTCAACCCAGGTCTTATCGTCAAACTCGCCGGTGAGTTCAAGACCGGCCCGGTCCTGGAAGTTTCTCAGGGCCCGGGAAGTCTGCCCGTCAAAATAACCGGTAACATCCAGCCTGAAGCCCAGCTGCTCCAGCATTAGCTGCAGCATCTCTACTTCAGCCCCGTAGTCGCCTTCCTCAAGGCTTCCCGGGTGGAAGTAACGATAATAACGCAGAATTTCCGGCATATCTACTTTAAAGTCGGGCTCAATGCCGTGCTTGTCAATATCATGTCCCGAGGGAGTAAAATACTTGGCCACTGTTAGGAGAACTGCATTGCCCTCCGGGAGATGTTCAAGCTGTTGAACGGATGCCTTGCCGTAAGTCGTCTGCCCGATCAGCACCGCCGCCTCGCGATCCTGCAGGGCGCCGGCCAGCAATTCCGAAGCGCTGGCCGATTCCTCGTTAATCAAGACTACGATCGGGTAAGGCCGCTTAACAGCGCTGGAGTTATGAACAGTCTTAACTTCACCTTCCCGGCCGACCAGCCGGACAATCTCTCCCTCCGGCACAAGTTTCTGGCCGATCCTGACGACCGCATCGACAAGTCCTCCCGGGTTGTTGCGCAGATCCAGGATCAGGCCCCTGCTGAGGCCGCTTTGCTCAATTTCCCGGAATTGCGATTCAAACTCATCATAGGTATTGCCGTCAAAGTTTGTAATCTTAATGTAACCGAGCCCGTCCTCGATCATTTCGCTGAACACCGAGGAAACCTGGATTTCCGCTCTTCCGACAGTCAGCTCGATCGGTTCGTCTGCTCCGGGCCTTGAGATTAATATATCGACCGTGGTATCTCCGGGCCCCCGCAAAAGCTCTACCGCCCGGTTCAGGCCCTCCCCGGTCAACTCGTAACCGTCGGCTTCCAGGATGCGGTCCCCCGGGCTGAGCCCGCTTCTTTCAGCAGGAGAACCGGCAAAGGTCTCGAAAACCACGATTTTGTCATTTGCCTCTATAACACGAATGCCAATTCCGCCGTAGGTGCCCCTGGTTTCTGAAAGGAATTCCTCCAGGTCCTCCGGATCATAAAACCGCACGTTGGGATCGCCGATATTCTCGATCATACCCCTGACCGCGCCTTCAACAAGCTCCTCCGTTTCCACCGGGTAAAAATAGTTATCCCTGACTGTTTCTATCGTTTTCCAGAATAGCTCGGCCTGATCGCGATCGGGAGGATCAACCTGCCTCGGCTCAAGCCTGATCACGTTGGCGGGATCTTCAGCCGCTGCCGGCCCCGCCTGGCCGGCAAAAAAGTAATAATTGGCCAGGTTGGTCCCGATAAGAAGAACGGCGAATATTAGCAGGCCAATGAAAATAACTGTTCTATTGTTTGTTGCCATCTATTTCAGCTCCTGTCATGCTGGTTGACTCATTATTCAGGACGTCGTTTCACGCCTGATAATTATAATAACATAAATATTCTTCCCTGTATTCCCCGGTACATAGTTTTCGGCCGCCCCTTTTTGCAATACCGGGGCGGCCGTATAGTTCACCGGGACGGGACGGAGAAGGGGGCCTACTGAAAGTATCCCATCGGGTTGTAACGGTGATCCGGTCCGCCGCTGGGATAACTGCGCACCGGGGGCTTATTAAACTCCCTTACTTCAAAATGCAGGTGCACCCCGGTACTGTACCCGGTTGTGCCTGCCCGGGCAATTCGCTGTCCCCAGGTCACGATCTCGCCTTTCTGCACCAGCAGGCTGCTCATGTGAGCATAGAGGGTGACTGTACCGTCGCCGTGATCGATCATAATGCAGTTGCCGTAACCGCCGTTCCAGCCGGAATAAATTACTTCCCCGGTTGCTGCCGCGAGGATATAGTTGGCGGCCCCGTGGTGGGGGGCAATGTCGATACCGCCGTGCCAGGCCTGGTTGCCGCTGAAAGGATCCCTGCGCCAGCCGTAGCCGGAACTGATCCAGGTTGGGGGCTCGATCGGCCATGCCAAATCCCCGTCGAGGCCGGTGAACTGGCTGGCAGCTTCGGCAATCAGCTTCCTGATCAGGGAGTCCAACTCCTGGGCTTCCTCTTCCAGGTTTTGAATAGCCTCAAGGTTGCCGGCAATTTCAACCTGCAGCTCATCGAGAATTTCAACCCGGTCATCCGCCGCCCGGGCCAGCTCCGCTTCATTTGCGGCAATCTGCCTGTGGATTGCCTCCAGTTCCCTTTTTTTATCTTCCAGCTCATTTTTCCAGGTCTGGATTACATCCCGTTCATCCTGGATCTCCTCAACCAGGCGCAGGTCATTAGAGGCGATTATGCTCAGGTTGTGCAAACGGGTCAAAAAATCTGGAAAGCTTTTTGAATCGAAGAGGACTTCTACGTAAGAAATAACGCCGTGCTGCTGGATGGCCCGCAGGCGAAGCTTTAACAGTTCCTCCCGGGAACGCAGCTCTTTTTCGGATTCCGCCAGTTCCGCTTCGGCATACTCAATTTCTTCTTCCACCAGCCCTATCTCGCCGGTCAGGTATTCCTGGTCCATGCGCAGTTCGTGAATGCGGGCTTCGAGCAGCTTGAGCTCTTCCTTTAAGGCCGCTTCACGGTTCAGGCGCTGTTCGAGGGCGCTTTTCTCATCACGCCTCTTTTTTTCAATCTCTTCCAATTCCTGCTGCCGCGCTTCAATTTCATCGTTAGTGATCGCCAGGGCAGGCACAGCAAAGATAAAGGCTAAACAGAAGGCAAGGAGCAGGACGGCCAGCCAGGTGCTTCTCCCCAAATACATGTTTTTTCCTCCCTGAATTTAAATCTTTTTCTCTCTATACCTTTAAAAACCGGCCCATTGAAAATGTACTGCCCAGTATCCCCAGGCCCGTACCCAGGGGAACCAGGTATTTGGCCAGTTCTATCAGCACAACCTGGACGGGAAGCAGTGTTAAAAAAACCAGGTTGTTATCGACAACCCAGTCTATGGAAAACTGGTACAGGTAATAAAGGCCAAACAGAGGCACAACGGCGCCGGCAAAGCCCATAAAAAGCCCTTCCAGGACAAAAGGCCAGCGGATAAACCAGTTAGTGGCCCCCACATATTTCATGATCGAAATCTCCCTCTGACGCATCATAACGGTCAGTTTAATCGTATGGGAAATCAGAAATACCGCCGTAACCGACAACCCGGCCATCAGGGCCAGTCCCACCATCTGAAGCACGCCGCTTACAGCAAAAAGGTTTTCCACGTAACCCTGACCGTAAAATACTGTCGATACCCCCGGGTATGTTTCCAGTTCATTGGCCAGGGGGACAACCAGTTCCGGAACTACCGTCCGGATTTCGTAAGAAGCAAGGAGGGGGTTTTCCAATCCTGTATCGTACCCTTCGAGCATCCCTCCAAGCTGGCGGTGCAGGCGGTCCATATGTTCCTGGCTGGAAACATAGCGAACTTCATCGATATCTCCATGGGCAGACAGTTTCCTGCCCAGTTCATCCAGGCTTGCCTGATCGGCCTGCTCGTCTATGTAAACAACTATCTCAACCTGCTGCTTAACCGTCTCGGTAACATGGCTGATATTCAGGTTCACCAGCATAAAAACGCCCAGCATTAAAAGGGTCACCACAACCACACCCGTGGAGGTAAGGCACATCCAGCGGTTCCGGTAGAGGCCCTTCACAGTTTCACCGATGATGTATAAAAAGCCGTTAATGAACATGGGCATAAATCCCCTTCTGTTCATCGCCAACCAGTTTACCGTTTTCCAGGTAAAGCACCCGCTTTTTAAAGCGGTCGACAATTTCCCGGTTATGGGTCGCCACAAGGACAGTAGTCCCGCGCAGGTTGATACTGCGCAGCAAATTCATAATGTCCAGGGACGTTCCCGGATCCAGGTTGCCGGTCGGTTCATCGGCTACGATCATGGCAGGCCGGTTGGCAATGGCCCGCGCCAGGCCAACCCGCTGCAGCTCGCCTCCCGATAAGTCACGGACTTTTGCGTCGGCCTTACCCTGCAGCCCGACCAGGCCCAGCACATGGGGCACCCGCTTGCTGATTTCCCGGCGGGAAGCGCCGGTAACCATCATGGCAAAGGCAACGTTATCGAATGCCGTACGTTCTTCCATCAGCCTGAAATCCTGGAAGACCATCCCGATATTGCGCCGCAAATAAGGCAGCCTGTGCCTCGGAAGACGGCCCACATCGCGTCCGAATACTTTTAATACTCCGTCGGAGGGCTTTATCTCCCGGATTATCAGTTTTAATAAAGTAGATTTACCGGCCCCGCTCGAACCAACAAAAAAGACAAATTCACCGCGGTCAATGTAGAAACTCAGGTTTTCCAGGGCATACTGCCCGCCTTTATCATACTTCATGCACACGTTTTTTGCTTCGACCATGCAGTCAGACCTTCCTGTGCATTCTTAATGTAATGTAATATTACCTGTATACGGCAACCAGAACCCCGGTTACTGCCGGGCAGTTTGATCTGAATCGCTGCTTCTAATATTTCGACAATATGTTAACTGTTCCTGCAAAACATATTAATCTATTTTTACTAATTTTGCAAATTGGAGGCTATCTCACCCTGCCGGTAACCCGCGCGGCCGGTTAGTGCTGCTGCATTTTCCTGAAGCCCTCGCCGTGTACTTCGGTGGCATTGCCGATAATTATAAAAGCCTCGGGATCAACTTCGTAGATAATTGATTTGAGCTGCCCGGTTTGCTGACGGGTGACCACGCAGAGCAGCACTTCGCGCCCTTCACCGGTGTAGCCGCCGTAACCCTGGATCTTGGTCACGCCCCTCCCCAGTTCGTGGAGCAGCCTCCGGTTAATCTCGGCACCGTTGCGGGTAATTATGATCGCCTGCTTGGATAAACCAAGCCCTTCGAGGATGGCATCGATCACCTTGATCGATATGAACAGCGACAGGGCGGCATACATGGCCGGTTCGCTGCCGAAGACAAATATAGCCAGGGTCAGGACCACCAGGTCGCTCCAGAGGAGGGCCTGGCCGGGGCTTATACCGGAAGTTTTAGCCAATATCAGCGAAAGCAGGGCGGTTCCGCCTGTTGAACTGCGGTAGCGAAAAACCATGCCAACGCCCAAACCCATTACAACCCCGCCGTAAACAGCAGCCAGGAGCAGATCTCCGGTGGCCGGGGGAAGCAGGGGGGCTGAAACCTCCACGGCAATAGAAAAGAGCAGTGTTCCGAGCACGCTCTGGATTACTATCCTGAAGCCGAGAATTAGAAATCCGGCCACAAATATGGGGATATTCAGGATTATTATGGACAGCCCGACAGGCAGGTTGAAGATATGGTAAAGAAACACGGACAGGCCGCTTACGCCCCCGGGAACAAGCATGTTCGGAACCATGAACATATTCATGCCGACGGCCATTATTACCGAACCGATCAGAATCCCGATAACATCAATCAAAACTATTTTAATGTCGCCTTTGCTAATTTGCGGTTTCTTTATTTTCATCCGGTCTCCTATTTTTTCAGCGGAACCTTTCCGCCGGCTTTCCACCTGAGATAGGCCTCTATGAAAGGATCAAGGTTGCCGTTCATCACGGACTCCACCTGCCCGACTTCCAACCCGGTCCTGTGATCTTTGACCAGGGTAAACGGGTGGAAAGTATAAGTCCGGATCTGGCTGCCCCAGGCAATTTCCCTCTGCTGGCCGCGTTCGGCATTGATTTCTTCTTCCTGCTCACGGCGGTTCAACTCTGCCAGTTTAGCCAACAAAACGTGCATGGCCTGCTGACGGTTGCTGTGCTGGGAGCGGTCATTCTGGCAGCTGACAACGATCCCGGTCGGAAGGTGGGTGATCCGCACTGCAGAGTCGGTTTTGTTAACATGCTGCCCGCCCGCGCCGCTGGCCCGGAATGTGTCGATCTTGAGATCATCGGGATTGATTACAAATTCCTCTTCTTCCACTTCCGGGATAACGTCTACCGAGGCAAAAGAGGTATGGCGCCGCCTCGAGGTGTCGAAGGGAGATATGCGGATCATGCGGTGCACTCCTTTTTCGGCCTGCAGGTAACCGTAGGCTGCATAGCCGCGGACAATGAAGGTAGCGCTTTTAATGCCCGCCTCGTCATCGGGAAGGAGATCTATTAGTTCGACCTCATATCCTTTTTGCTCAGACCAGCGGTAGTACATGCGCATGAGCATTTCAGCCCAGTCCTGTGATTCCAGTCCTCCGGCTCCCGGATGCAGGGACATGATCGCATCATTAAAATCATAGTTCCCGCTGAGCAGGGTTTCAGTTTCCATTTGATCCAGGCGTTCTTTAATTTCCTCCAGGGTTGATTGAAGCTCGCTTAATGCCTCTTCTTCCCCCAGCTCGCCTTCGTCTGCCAGTTCCGCAAAAACCCCCGCTTCTTCAATCATTTTTTCAAGTTCCTGCAGCGGCCGGATTCTTTCCCGCAGGACACCCTGTTTTTTCAGGTATTCCTGGGTGCGGGCGCTGTCTTCCCAAAAACCGGGATCGGCAGTCTTTGCTTCTGCTTCGCGCAGCTGTTTCAGCTTTTTATCGTATTCAAAGAGAAGCCCTCATTTGCTCAAATCTCTGCTGCTGAAAAGCCAGCTCATCCTTAAAATCTTTCAGCATAAAATCACCGTCTTTCACCAGGTATTTGATTGAAACCGACCGCCCGGCAGGCATTCGGGTGCTGATCAGCCTGAACTGCCTGCCTTTCCGCGCCGGAGGGGAACAGCTTACATCTTTTTAAAAAGGGCCCACAGGAAATCTTAACGGGCCCCGCAGCATTTCTTATGTTTTTTCCCGCTTCCGCAGGGGCAGGGTTCGTTGCGGCCCACTTTTTCAACGGTGACCGGCTCGGGCTTTTGAACCTGGCCCCGGTCAGGCTGCTCCCCGCCTTCACCGGCTGCAGCCGTGCCGCCGCCGATTGCAGCCATCCGGGGGCGCAGGCCGGTTGACTCTTTGGCAACAGCCTCCCGCCGGGGGGCGGCGGTTACCCGGACCTGGTAAACGGCCCGGACAACATCGGCCTGGATCTGGCGGATCATATCCTCGAACATATCAAAGCTCTGACGCTTATACTCCACCAGCGGATTTCTCTGCGCATAGGCCTGGGTATGTATTTCGTGGCGCAGCTGGTGCATGGCATCTATAAAATGCATCCAGTGACGATCCACGGTTTTGAGCAGGACTACCCGTTCCAGCTCCCGCATGATTTCCGGCGTGATCGTTTCTTCCCGCTCCCTGTAGAAAGCAAAGGCTTCTTCAAGCAGAAGGGAGCGCACATCGGGAACCTCGGTGTCGACCAGGCTTTCCAGGGGTATTTTGCCCCGGCGCACACAGACGCTTTCCGCCAGTTCCAGCAGGGCGCGGGCGTTAACATCGTCAAGAAAACCTGCTTCAGCCGTATATTCATGAACCATCCGGTCGACAACCTCTTCGATCATAACCTGGATCGGCTCTTTCATATTTTCGCCTTCCAGGACCCGGCGGCGCTGGCCGTAGATAACTTCACGCTGCGCATTTAGCACATCGTCATATTCAAGCAGGTTCTTGCGAATTTCAAAGTTGCGCGATTCTACTTTTTTCTGGGCATTCTCAATTCCCCTGCTGACCAGGGGGTGATCGATGGGCACATCTTCTTCGATCCCGAAACGTTCCATCAACGAAGCGATGTTTTCCCCGCCGAACAGGCGCATCAGGTCATCTTCCAAAGAAACAAAGAACTGCGAAGATCCGGGGTCTCCCTGCCGGCCGGACCGGCCGCGCAGCTGGTTATCAATGCGGCGGCTTTCGTGCCTTTCTGTCCCCAGCACGTGCAGACCGCCCGCAGCGACCACCTCTTCGCGCTGTCTCCTGGTTTCTTCAACAGCCCCGTCAATCAATTCGGCGTAACGCTTATCCCAGCGCTCCCTGCTTTCTTCCGGCAGCTCGCTTTCGGGCACACCGAACTCATTTTCCAGCTTTTCCTTAACCAGGTACTCGGGATTGCCGCCCAGGATAATGTCTGTTCCCCTTCCGGCCATGTTGGTCGAGATGGTTACTGCTCCCTTGCTGCCGGCCTGGGCGATTATATAAGCCTCCCTGGCATGGTTGACGGCGTTGAGCACTTCGTGCGGTATTTCCTGCCGCCTGAGAACCTTGCTCAACATTTCCGATTTTTCCACGGAAACGGTCCCGACCAAAACAGGCTGGCCGCGGCGCCGGCAGTCAAGAATTTCTTCCACCGCCGCCCCGAACTTGGCCCTTTCGGTTTTATAAATCAGGTCAGGCAGTTCTTCCCGGATCAGGGGTTTGTTGGTCGGAACAGCCACAACATCCATCCCGTAAATACTGCGGAATTCATCTTCTTCGGTCAGGGCCGTCCCGGTCATCCCGGATATCTTGTCGTACATGCGGAAATAGTTCTGGAAGGTGATCGACGCCACCGTGCGGCTGGCCGACTGTACTTCAACCCCTTCCTTGGCTTCAATAGCCTGGTGCAGGCCGTCCGAATAACGGCGGCCGGGCATCAGGCGGCCGGTAAATTCATCGACAATAATTACTTTTCCATCCTGGACGACGTAATCGACGTCCCGTTCAAAGAGCGAATAGGCCTTGATCAGCTGGTCAAAATAGTGGCGGTGCTCGCTGGCGGCTTCAGCCTCCTGTTCTTCCAGATCATCGTCTGCCTCGGAGGTATCCTTATCAAGGCGCAGCAGCTGAAGGAGCTGCGGGTTAATCCGCTCCAGCTCGCGGTAACCTTTATCCTTGATATCGGCCAGCCTGGTTGCTTCATCAATAACATAGTAAAGTTCTTCATCAAGGTGGTTCAGGCGCTTTTCCGTCATCAGGCGCTGCCTGGTGCGTTCAACGAGCTTTTCCACGCCGGACTCCTTCAGGATTTTTAGCAGTTTTTTGTTCTTGGGGGAGCCCCTTCGCACAAGGAGCAGCTTCTCTGCTGCTTCTTCACGCGCGCCCGAATCGAGATCTTCACGGGCGCTGTTCAGCAGCTCGTTGACCAATTTACCCTGCTTGCGAATCAGGTGTTCCACTTCATTTTTCCAGCGGCCGTATTCTTCTTTGCTCTCAACCCGGCTGCTGATAATAAGCGGGGTGCGGGCTTCGTCAATCAGGATGCTGTCCACCTCGTCGACAATGGCATAATGCCGGCCCCGTTGAACCATATCTTCCCTGTATATAACCATGTTGTCGCGCAGGTAATCAAAACCCAGTTCGTTATTTGTGGCATAGGTGATATCACAGGCATATTCTTCCCGGCGCTGTTTGGGCTCCAGCCCCTGGACAACCAGGCCGACACTCAGTCCCAGGTATTCATAGACCGGACCCATCCACTCGCTGTCGCGGCGGGCCAGGTAATCGTTGACTGTAACAATATGGACTCCTTTGCCGGCCAGGGCATTAACATAGGCCGGAAGAGTGGCGGCCAGGGTTTTGCCCTCCCCGGTTTTCATCTCGGCAATCCGGCCCTGGTGAAGGACAAGGGCGCCCATGATCTGAACATCGAACGGGCGCATTCCGGTTTTCCTCCTGGCCGCTTCCCTGGCCAGGGCAAAGGCCTGCGGTAAAAAACTATCGAGGCTTTCACCCTGCTGCAGGCGTTCTTTAAATTCCGCCGTCTGCACGGGAAACTGTTCATCGGCCAGCCCGGAGGCCCAGGATTCCAATTCGTTAACCTCTTCAACTATTTTCTCCAAACGGCGCAGTTCCTTTTCATTCTGGTCGCCGAATAGTTTTTGTATAAAAGAAGGCACTTGATTACTCCTTTCTCGCGGCAGGATTACAACATCCATCAGCAGGAAAGCCGTCCTGCCATATATTACATTCTCTCATAAAACCCGGTCATTATACAACTGCCGGGCCGGTTCCGGAAAATAACCGCTGTTATCGAGCGGCAGGGTCCAGTTCGCTGCAGAGCGCCCACAGGCTTCCCGAAACGAGGGAATGACCGCCCAGCACAACAGGAATGGGGCATTGAACCGCCGCTTTTGTAAATTCCCTCAGCCAGGGGTTTTCAACTTCCTGCCACCTGCCCAGGTCGGATAAAAAACGGTCCCGGTCCGGAGGGTCCTGCCTGTAATGATGGATCAAAACGCGGGTATCGATAAAGGCGCAGCGGGCCACGGAAGAAAGATAGCAGAAAAACTGATCCAGCCCGGCATGGTCAATCAGCAGGCCGAGCAGGGATATTACCTCGTTTGCTTCTATGCGGCCGAGGGATTTCATGCCTCTTTCCTCAGAGAAAACGCGCAGGCGCAGCTTTAATATGGCATTCAGGCGCCCGATTACCGGCGCCCCGACTCTTCCGATCAGGGCCACATCCTCGTATTCATCGCCGAGGACTGCCTTGGCCTGTTCCAGGGCGCTGTAGTCAAGATCGAGACTGCTGATCGCAGCCGCGGTGCGTGGCCCGGCAAAAGGCCCGGCCCCCAGCACAAGCAGGTCGCTGGGAGTGTCGATATCAAATAAAAGGCCCAGAGAGTGCGGCATCAGTTCCATTTCCAGGTGGAGTTGATCGCGCAGAGTCAGGGCCAGGCTGTTGTCCGTAGCCGGAAGTTCCACCGTGCCCATTTCCGGCGGCACGGTGAAGGCAACTATATCGACAGACTGTGTATTGTTGGTATAAACAAACCGCTCCCGGGAGAGCAGCCTGCGGCAGATCATTTTTAACTCTTCAACTGTAATCAGGGGCGAACCTGCGCCGTTCATGCAGATTACCCGGTTAAGAGCATGCCTGCTGACTGCCGCCTGCAGTTCCCGGCCGTAATGGAAGTTCCCGGGTCCGGTGGAGTTGAGAAAAACCTCCGCCCCCAGCCGTGCTGAAGGTTCCTCCAGTTCAGGCCGGTTGGTGAATAGATAAACTTTTTCCAGCTCGGGAACATGCCTGATTTTTTCAAGATTGTCCAGCAGGGCGGCCTGCCGGACAAGAGCCATCGCTTCTTCTATCTCGCTCTCCGGGTATGAACCTTCAAAAACTACTACGCTAACGCCATTATTCATTAAACGGACCTCTTCTCCTGCCAGCCGGCGCTATTGCTTTACTCCGGCTCAATCAGCCCGTAATCGCCGTCCCTGCGCCTGTAAACGACATTTACCAGGTCGGTATCGCCGTTTGTAAAAACGAAAAAGTTGTGACCCAGCAGGTCCATCTGGAGAATGGCTTCTTCAACAGTCATTGGCTTAAGAGAAAACCGCTTGGTCCTGACAACCCTGGGGGTTTCCTCCTCTGCACGTTCTTCGGCTTCGATTGCGGCATGCTTTTCACTGATTATCCGGGGACCTCTCAGCCGGATCGCTTTATTCATACGGGTTTTGTATTTTTTAACCTGGCGTTCGAGCTTATCAACCACCATATCGATAGATGCATACATATCACCGGTTGACTCTTCGCCGCGCAGAATCAAGCCGTTTAAATTCATGGTTACCTCAACGATGTGTTCTTCCCTGATCACGCTTAGCACAACCTGGGCATCGGTAGCCTTATCGAAATGTTTATCAAGTTTGCCCAGTTTTTTCTGGGCATAATCAACAAGGGCCGGGGAAACTTCAATGTTTTTTCCACGCACGTTAATATTCATAATCAATACCTCCTGCTGTATTGTGTAAAAACTATATTACTATAAATACTATTCCCCAGTCCAGTACAAAATCCTTCCTTAAAATTATTTCACGGCAGACGGATTATAGGCAATAACCGCCCCGGACACAACTGCCCCCCTGGCATGTAAAACCCTGGCCCCTTCCTTCAGGGTTGAGCCGGTGGAATATACATCATCTATTAACAGCACGGAAGCGCCTTCCAGGGAGCCCGGCAGGGCGCTAAAAGCGCCGCTGACATTTTCCAGGCGCTCCCGGCGCGAAAGAGTGGTCTGGGAAAGCGTATCCCTGTTTTTTGCCAGCAGCGGCAGGGCCGGTTTTCCCATTACCCGGGCGGCATGATCGGCGATCAACCTGCTCTGGTTAAAGCCGCGTTCTTTTTCCCGGCGGCGGTGCAGGGGCACAGGCACAACCAGGTCCGGCCGGCAGGGTTGACCCTGCATGATTTCAAACCCGAGCCATCTTCCCAGCGGGCGGGCCAGGGAACGGCGTCCCCCGTATTTTAAATTATGAAGCAGGAGGCGCCACTGATCTTCGTAAAAAGCCAGGGCAAAAAGGGACTTCAGAAAGGGAAGATCTGTCAGGCACCGGCAGGATGAATCTCCGGAAGCCAAATTTTCACAGGCGGGGCAGATAAAGCCAACCGGCGAAAAAAGCCTACCGCATGAACTGCAAAGCGCCCGGCCGGCTCCCGGGGGCAAAACTGCCCGGCAAAAGAGGCACCGTTCGGGAAATATCAGCTCAATGAAGGATTCTGCCCACCGGATAGGAGCAACCGGCGCCTTAAGGCTGTGCGGGGGACGCCGCGGCACTAGCCGGGATCTCCCGAACGCAGGCGGGCATCCAGGAAGGTGTGGCGTTCTTCAGCCCTGTTGTTGCGGACCGCTATGGCCAGGGCTTTTTTACTGCCCACCAGGACAGCCAGTTTACGGGCCCGCGTAATCCCGGTATAAAGGAGATTTCGCTGCAGAAGCATATAGTGCTGGGTCAGGACCGGCATAATAACTACAGGGTATTCGCTGCCCTGGCTCTTATGAACTGAAACGGCGTAAGAGAGAACCAGCTCGTCTAGTTCTGTAAAATCATAGACCACCGGCCGGGGCTGAAGCAGGTCGCGGAATGTTACCACCAGCTCGCTTTCTTCCCTGTCGATAGCCGTAATCAGGCCGATATCGCCGTTAAATACTTCTTTCTGGTAATTATTGCGGACCTGCATAACTTTGTCGCCCAGCCGGAATACCGTTCCTTTTCCAGAAGCTTCCGCTTTGCTGCCGGCCCGGGGGTTAAGAGCTTCCTGCAGAAGCAGGTTCAGGCGTTCCACGCCGGCGGCAGTCTTGCGCATGGGCGTCAGGACCTGCAGGTCGAGAAGGGGATCATAGGGCCCGTAGTTGGGCAGGCGCTCCCGGCAGAGCTCGACCACCAGCCGGGCGGCATTTTCGGGGTCTTCTTCAGGCATAAAGAAAAAATCTTTGTTCTTAATATTCAGGTAGGGCATCTCTCCCTGGTTTACGCGGTGAGCATTTACGATAATCATGCTCTCACGGGCCTGGCGGAAGATATAATTCAGGCGGAAACAGGGTATATTGCCGGCGCTTATTAAATCCCTGAGGATATTTCCGGCCCCGACCGCAGGGAGCTGATCAACATCCCCGACCATTACCAGGCGGCAGCCTGCAGGCAGGGCTTTAAGCAGGTTGTACATCAGCATCAGGTCTACCATTGAAGCTTCGTCAATAATTACCACCCGGGCGTCAACGGGGTTGTCTTCATTGCGCTGGAACCGGAAGCCCTCCCCTTCGGTGTAGCTGTATTCAAGCATCCGGTGAATTGTAAAAGCTTCCTGCCCGGTTGCTTCCGTAACACGCTTGGCTGCGCGCCCGGTTGGGGCGGCTAGGAGCACTTTCTGCTTCATCAGCTGAAAAGTGGTCAGCAGGGCCTTGATGGTAGTGGTTTTTCCGGTTCCGGGGCCGCCCGTGACTACTAGCAAACCGTTGTGCAGGGCATGCTCGAGGACCTCGAGCTGCTCCCCGGTTAAATGGGAACTGTCGTGCTTCACTTTACCCAGCACCCGGCTTATTTCCAATCCGGAATAGGGTTTCGCCTGTTTGCCAAGGTCCAGGATCAGGCGGGCAGCGCCCTCTTCAGCCTGGTAAAACGGGGCGTAATATATGGCTTCGTCTGAATCATGCATTTCACAGTAGAGTCGATTCTGCCCGATCATATAGCGAAGCTGTTTTTCCAGGAAA
>SLSE01000025.1 GCA_007130585.1 Syntrophomonadaceae bacterium
ACAGGGATGATTCCGGCCCTGAAGCCGGACAATATAAAACCCCCCGCAGTTCAAGCGTGAAAGAACTGCGGGGGGTTTCTTGTTTTTGTTATCTTATTGATTCAAGCGAGGCGATCGATTTGTCGATCTCATCCTGCGGGTATTCGACGTCCCTGATTTTCCCGGCCAGGTAGTCGTCATAGGCGGTCAGGTCAAAGTGGCCGTGGCCGCTTAAGTTAAAGAGAATTGTTTTTTCTTCGCCCGCTTCCTTGCACTCCAGGGCCACCTCGATGGCGCCCTTGATGGCGTGGGCTGTTTCAGGGGCGGGCAGAATGCCTTCGGTGCGGGCAAAGGTGAGGGCGGCTTCGAAAACGCCTTCCTGCCCGTAGGCCCGGGCTTCAATCAGGCCGTCTTTGTGGAGCTGGCTGACCAGGGGCGACTCGCCGTGGTAGCGCAGGCCGCCGGCGTGGATGCCCGGAGGCATGAAGTTATGGCCCAGGGTATACATCATCAAAAGCGGCGTAAAACCGGCCACGTCGCCAAAATCGTAGGTAAAGGCGCCCTTGGTCAGGGTCGGGCAGGCCAGCGGCTCGACTCCGATTGCCCGGACAGGTTTGTCTTTCCTGATCTTGTCATGCAGGAAGGGGAAGCTGATCCCGGCAAAGTTACTGCCCCCCCCGCAGCAGCCAATTACGTAATCGGGGTATTCGTTAATGAGCTTGAACTGCTCGATACACTCCAGGCCGATCACGGTCTGGTGCAGCATGACATGGTTGAGCACGCTGCCCAGGGCGTAGTTGGTATCGCTTTTGCCGGCGGCATCTTCGACCGCTTCGCTGATCGCCAGGCCGAGGCTGCCGTTGGAGTCGGGATTTTCGGCCAGGGCATCACGACCCGATTGGGTCAGGTCCGTGGGACTGGCGTAAACGTCGGCGCCCCACACTTCCATCAGGGATCGGCGGTACGGTTTCTGGTGGTAGCTGACCTTGACCATGTAAACCCGGCACTCCATGTCGAAGTAGTTGCAGGCCAGGGCCAGGGAACAGCCCCACTGGCCGGCGCCGGTTTCGGTGGTCAGCTTATTGACGCCTTCTTTTTTGTTGTAATAGGCCTGGGCAACTGCCGTATTGGGCTTGTGGCTGCCGGCCGGGCTGACTCCTTCTTGCTTGTAATAGATCTTAGCCGGGGTGCCGAGCGCCTTCTCCAGGTTGTAGGCCCGGTAGAGCGGGCTTGGCCTCCAGAGGCTGTATATATCGAGAACTTCTTCCGGGATGTCGATCCAGCGTTCCCGGGATACTTCCTGCTCGATCAGGGCCATGGGGAAGAGGGGAGCCAGGTCATCGGGGCCGGCAGGCTGTTTGGTGCCCGGGTGTAAAGGGGGCTGCATGGGATTGGGCATGTCGGCCTGAATGTTGTACCATTTCCTGGGGAGATCCTTTTCCGGTAATATAATCTTGCGTTCTTTCATTTTCAGTAACCTCCTTTAATTTTAAACATAAAAAAACTCACGTCCGGGGACGAGAGTTTGTTCGCGGTACCACCCTGGTTACCTGTATAAAATACAGGTCGCTCTGTCAGATGCGGAAGAGCTCTAAATATCTTAGGCTTTCCAGACCCGCTTTCTTTTATCGGCGAAAGCTCCGACCGGGTCTACTCGCGCTGTTCCAGCGCTTTCAGCCGGTACCTCCGGGACCCATTCACGCGGTGCGCCGACACCGGAATTTCAGCTTTGGAAGTTTAAACTTCCTCCATCCGGCTCTCTGGGGCGACCCAATCCAGGCTACTAGTTCCCGTCATCGGTTGGTTATGCTCTTTGATAAAAGACAATAGCACAGCTCAAAGACCCTGTCAAGCATTTTTTCAGCCGTCCCCGGCCGGTATTGTTTTGCAGATTATTTTATTCTCCTTGAAGGATATTCACACCGCACGGCGAAAATAAAAAAAGCGGAAGCGGTTAACCCGCCGGAGAGGATTGTCTAGAGAACTGCCGCGGCCCCGTTTTCTGTTTCAGGGAGAAAAATTGAATATCCTGAATTCGTTAAAAAATTATTTTAACGAGGGAAAGTGTGCCTAGGGTTCCGCCGGAGAGGAATTGTCCGGGCTGGTCCGAGTGGCACAGGCATCCGCAGGTTTCCGGCATTCACACCAGGATGTCACACCGGAGGGATAAAAGCCCAGGCGGGTAGGTTTCGCTCGATACCTATCTGTTTGGGCTCTATTTATTCCGGGAGGTGAGACGCAGGCAAAGCAGGCTAAACGAGCGAAAAGGTTTGCAGAGTTATCATAATTACTTTCCCCGTACCGAGACAATAATAAACTGAAGGAGGAAGAGGATGCAGAAGTTTTTTAAGTTTGAAGAACATAAAACCAACCTGAAGACAGAAACCACCGCAGGCGCCACGACTTTCATGACCATGGCCTACATTATTTTTGTTAACCCCTTTATTTTGAGCCAGGCGGGTATGGATTTCGGCGCTGTTATGACCGCCACGATTCTTGCCGCCGGTTTCACCACGATCCTGATGGGATTATTGACCAATTATCCTTTTGCCCTGGCCAGCGGTATGGGCCTGAACGCCTTTTTCGCATTTGTGGTAGCGGCCCAGTTTGGCTGGCAGGCAGCCCTTGCGGCAGTGTTTGTTTCCGGGGTAGTATTTTTTATCCTCGCTGTTACCGGAGCGATCACCCACATCGATGCGGCCGTCCCCTCCAGCCTTAAGAGCGCGGTGGCCGCCGGTATCGGCCTGTTTATTGCCTTTATCGGCCTGCAGAATGCCGGCATCATCGTTGGCTACGAGCCCACCCAGGTTACCCTGGGCGACCTGACCCAGCCCGGACCAATTCTTTCCCTGATCGGGCTGGTTTTTATTGCCGTACTGATGGCCCGCAAGGTCAGGGGAGCGATCCTGATCGGGATCATCCTGACCACAATTGTCAGTTTCATAATGGGCTTCCAGGCCGCCCCGACCGGGCTGGGCGATATTTTCGGTCCCCCGGCCAGCCTGTCTCCGATCCTTTTCCAGCTTGACTTCAGGGCACTCCTGGCCATCCCGTTCTTTGTGATCTTTTCATTCGTGTTCGTCGATGTCTTCGACACCATGGGGACGCTCCTCGGAACCGGGGCGCGGGCGGGCTTCCTGGACAAGGACGGCCGCCTGCCGAAGGTCGACAAGGCCATGCTGGCAGACGCCGTAGGGACCATGGGCGGCGCCCTGGTCGGGACAAGTACGGTAACCACTTATATTGAATCAACCGCCGGCATTTCAGAGGGCGGCAGAACCGGTTTTACATCGGTCGTTACCGGTATTTTGTTCTTCCTGACCCTGTTTCTCGCTCCCCTGGCCGGGCTGGTGCCCGCCGAAGCCACCGCCCCGGCGCTGATCGTTGTCGGAGTGCTGATGGTCGGAGCCGTAATGAAGATTAACTTTGATGATTTTACCGAGGCTTTTCCGGCATTTTTGACCATTATTTTCATGCCGCTGGCTTACAGCATTGCCGATGGTATTGCTATCGGTTTTATCGCCTTCCCGCTGGTTAAGGTAGTTTCCGGCAGGGCCTCGGAAGTTCACTGGCTGCTCTACATCCTGGCCGTCATTTCCCTGGTCCACTTCTTCGGCCTCTTCTAGGGCGCCGGTGCTGCAGGACAGTGAAGCGCCTGTTGTCCCGGACAGGCAGGCAGTAAGGGACAGGGATGCAGATCCCCGGATTACCTGTCCGGGAAAAGAGAACAAGGCGGCAGCCGAAAGCCGTGTTAAGCCGACTTTCCCCTCATGCTTACCGGGTCCGGCTGCCGCCAGCAAATCAGACTGGAGTTGATTTTTATGCCTGAAGTTAAAGTAGGGATTATTATGGGCAGCGATTCAGACCTGCCGATCATGCGCAAGTGCGCCGAGGCCCTCGATCATTTCGGCATCGGCTGGGAGATGGTTGTCTCCAGCGCTCACCGCCACCCGGAAAAAACGGCCCGTTATGCCCGGGGCGCCGGGGAAGCCGGCCTGAAAGTGATTATAGCCGGAGCCGGCGGCGCGGCCCACCTGCCAGGGGTGATCGCCTCGATGACTTTACTGCCCGTTATCGGGGTGCCGATCGCCATAGAGCCGATGGGCGGGGTGGATTCCCTTTACTCGATTGTCCAGATGCCGCAGGGAATTCCGGTGGCCACGGTTACGATAAACGGCGCCTACAATGCCGGACTGCTGGCGGTCCAGATCCTGGCCCTGTCGGACAGCGACCTGCACCAGAAGCTGAACAATTACCGCCAGTCGCTGGCTGCCAGGGTGGAAGAAAAGGACTCCGCGCTGCGCGAAAAAATTGCTTCTGAAAAAAGTTCCACTGAAGGTGATCAGAGTTGATTGAACGCTATACCCGCCCCCGGATGGGTAAAATCTGGAGCCTGGATAACCGCTACCAGAAATTCCTGGAAGTTGAGATCCTTGCCGCAAAAGCATGGGCGGAACTCGGTATTATTCCGAAAGAAGCAGCGATAAAAATTGAGGAAAATGCAGCCTTTGACCTGCAGCGGATCGAGGAGCTGGAACGGGAAACCAGGCACGACGTGGTGGCTTTTACCCGCGCCGTGGCTGAATCGCTGGGCGAAGAAAGCCGCTATTTTCATTACGGACTTACCTCCTACGATATAGTGGATACGGCCCTGTCCGTAATGCTCATTGAGGCGGCGGCCCTGATCCGGGAAGGCCTGACAGAGCTGGAGGAAGTATTAAAAGACCAGGCTCTCCGCCACAAGGAGACACCAACCGTGGGAAGAACGCACGGTGTGCACGCCGAACCGACCAGCCTGGGCCTGAAATTTGCCCTCTGGCTGGGAGAAGTGCGGCGCGGCCGCGAAAGGCTGGACAGGGCGGCCGAAGGGGTGCGGGTCGGCAAAATATCGGGAGCGGTGGGCAATTTTGCCCATATCGATCCCTTTATAGAGGAGTATGTCTGCAAAAGGTTAAACCTTGAGCCCGCCCCGGTTTCCACCCAGGTTTTACAGCGCGACCGCCATGCCGAATATGTCGGAACCCTGGCCCTGATCGGGGCTACCATGGAGAAGATCGCCCTGGAGGTCCGCAACCTGCAGCGCACCGAAACCAGGGAGCTGGAAGAACCTTTTTACAGCGGTCAGAAAGGGTCTTCGGCCATGCCCCACAAGCGCAACCCGGTAACCTGTGAAAAAGTATGCGGCCTGGCCCGCCTGTTGCGCGGCTATGCCGGCACGGCCCTGGAAAACGTGGCCCTCTGGCACGAGAGGGATATTTCCCACTCCTCGGTTGAGCGGGTGATCCTGCCCGACAGCACCATTGTCTGCGATCACATCATCCAGCAGATGATCCGGGTAATCAGGGACCTCAGGGTTTACCCGCAGCAGCTTGCGCGCAACCTGGAGTTAACCGGGGGATTAATTTACTCCCAGCGCGTTCTCCTGGAGCTGGTGGAAGCGGGAATGTCGCGGGAAGAGGCTTACGACCTGGTCCAGCGCTGCGCCATGGAAGCATGGGACAGCGGCCGGCCGTTCAAAGAAATTCTGTCCGGGGAGGACGCGGTGGTTGAGCGGCTGGGCCCGGAACTGCTGGAAAACTGTTTTGACCCCGCTTTTTACATGCTGCGGGTCGACTATATTTACCGCAGGCTGGGGCTGTAATCGCTTTGAAAATCCGAAACCTGAAAGGGAGGAAAATAATTTGAAAAAAGGCGAGTTCATGTACGAGGGTAAAGCCAAGAAGATTTTTAAGACCGATGACCCGTCCCTGGTGATAGTGGAATTTAAGGATGATGCCACCGCCTTCGACGGGGTTAAGAAAGACAAACTGGCCGACAAGGGGATTTTAAACAACCGCCTCTCGTCGATTTTTTTTGAATACCTGGAAAACCAGGGAATTGAAACCCACTATGAAAAAACACTCAGCGAGCGGGAGATGCTGGTTAAAGCGTTGAATATTATTCCGGTTGAAGTAATCGTGCGCAATATTGCCGCCGGCAGTCTTTCCAAGCGGCTCGGGATACCGGAAGGGACTGTAATGAAGTCAACCGTAATCGAGTTTTCCCTGAAAGACGATGCTCTGCACGACCCGATGATCAACCATTACCACATCTACGCCATGGAACTGGCTACCGCCGCAGAAATGGAGCAGATCGAAAAAGCGGCCCTCAGGATTAACGAGCTGCTTGTTCCTTACCTGAAAGGAAAGGGCCTGGTCCTGGTTGATTTCAAGCTGGAATTCGGCCGCCATGACGGTATGATCCTGCTCGGGGACGAGATTTCGCCCGACACCTGCCGGTTCTGGGACAGCTCCAGCGGCGAAAAGCTGGATAAAGACCGCTTCCGCCGCGATATGGGCGGGGTTGTCGAGGCCTACCGGGAAGTTTTGCGCCGCCTGGAAGGAGGCGGAAGCGCTGGAGTGGAAAGCTAAGGTGGAAGTTGTGCTCAAGCAAGCGGTGCTCGACCCGCAGGGGGCCGCTGTTGAAAATTCCCTGAAAGCGCTCGGCTACGACCGGGTGAGCGGGGTGCGGGTCGGTAAATATATTGAACTGAACCTGGAGGCGGACAGCCGGGAAGAAGCGGCTTTAAAGGTTGAAGAGATGTCGCGCCGCCTGCTCAGCAACCCGGTGATAGAAGATTTCAGCTACACGCTGCAGGAGGCCGGGGTATGAAATTTGGCGTAATCGTCTTTCCCGGTTCAAACTGCGACCTCGATGCCTATCACCTGGTGCGCGATGTCCTGAAGCAGCCTGTTGAATATATTTACTACAATGAAACGAGCCTCGGGCAGTGCGACGTGATTATCCTGCCCGGAGGGTTTACATACGGAGATTATCTCCGTTCCGGGGCGATTGCCCGCTTCAGCCCGGTTATGCCTGCCGTGGCTGATTTTGCCGATCGGGGCGGGGCGGTGCTGGGTATCTGCAACGGCTTCCAGGTCCTGACCGAAGCGGGCCTGCTGCCCGGGGCCCTCTACCGTAACGACAATCTCCAGTTCCGCTGCGAGCAGGTATTTGTCCGCGTTGACAACAACAGCCTGCCCTTTACCCGTTCGGCTTCCCTGGGCAAAGTTCTCGAGATGCCGATCGCTCACGGAGACGGCAATTATTATGCCCCGCCTGCCCTGCTGCGGGAAATGGAAGCCGGCGGCCAGGTTGTTTTCCGCTACACTGATCATAACGGCGATGTTACTTCTGCTGCCAACCCGAACGGTTCGGTGGACAACATCGCCGGGGTCTGCAACAAAAACGGTAACGTGGTCGGCCTGATGCCTCACCCGGAAAGGGCCGGTGAAAAAATTCTCGGCTCCCGGCACGGCCTGATTATATTCAAATCAATTGTAAGCTATTTTCTGGACCGGGAGGTGTTTTAAGTGGCTGAGCAAAAAATATGGCGGCAGCTCGGCCTGACCGACCGGGAATATGAACTGATTGTCGGGCAGCTGGGCCGCGAGCCCAATGAAGTAGAGCTGAACATGTACAGCGTGATGTGGTCCGAACACTGCTGTTATAAACACTCCCTTTCCGCCTTAAAGCTGTTTCCCACCGGCGGGGAGCGCGTGATCCAGGGCCCGGGCGAAAATGCCGGGGTGGTAGATATCGGAGACGGCTGGGCGGCGGTTTTTAAAATTGAAAGCCATAACCATCCCTCGGCCGTCGAACCGTACCAGGGCGCGGCAACGGGGATCGGCGGTATCCTGCGCGACATCTATACCATGGGCGCGCAGCCGGTCGCCTTCCTGAACTCCCTGCGCTTCGG
>SLSE01000125.1 GCA_007130585.1 Syntrophomonadaceae bacterium
ATCATTACCCCGTTTGCTTCAGGCAGGATGGCCATAATACACTCGAAACAGCCGCAGGATGTCATCGGGCGATCCATGAAGCTGTACATTGAGCATTCTTCGATCATCCGGTTGGTATTGTTGTAGACGTACTCGTTAACCGATTCCCAGATTCCCTTTTCCTCGTCGAGCAGGCCCTCTTTTTTAATCGGGCGGTTCGGCCCGGTCGGGTCGATCTCGTAGGCCGCCTTTCCGTCAAGCCAGCTGACTGCGCCGCAGAGCCCGAGGCGTTCCGGGGTAACCACGCAGCAGTGGTTCGGGGCAAAGGACTGGCAGAGGATGCAGGAATAGAATTCTTCTACCGATTCGTCGGTGAGCCCTTTCAGGCGCTCGTCGCGGGCACTGTAGAATTCGCGGGCCCGCTCCAGTTCTTTCTCTACCTTTTCGGCATCCGTGATCAGGGTAACCTGGACACGGTCGACGATTGAGGGGAATTCATCCTTGAACTTCGCCACCAGAAGCTCGCCGAAGTCCCTGATTTTGAAGCCCTTGGCGGCAGCGTCCTTGCTGATCCTCATCCAGATCGTGTCGCGCTGGGCCATGTGCCAGAGACCTTCACCGTAGTTGACCAGGTAGTGAATCCGGCGCTCGAGGACACTTTCGAAGTCTTCCTGCATCTTGCGGCCGAAAATCTTGACCACGATACCGAGAGGCAGTGATTTGCCTTCCTCAACTTCGTCAATTTCGGGGCCGATTACCTCGATCTTGCCGTCTTCGATTTGATCTTCATCGACCATTTCCACCAGCTCAAAAGCGGTGGTCCGGCCGCCGCCGAACTCTATCCTCATGTCGCCCTTGCGGATAACCTCGCCTTCGAAGGCGGGGCCGACCGTGATGGGGATGGGGATGTCAACGATCTTCAGTTTGATCCCGCGGATTTCCATGGCCACCTGGACCAGGTCATCGTAGCTGGGGTTGGAAACGTACCAGTTCGGGATCTGCTCGTCCTCGGCCAGTTCCTGGTCGGTAATAACCGGGAACCCGAGGAAGATAGCGGCAAAGTGGGCTGCTACCTGGACTTCGTCAATCTCGCCCAGCTGCAGCACAAAAGCCCGCACCCGGCGGCGCTGGTAGTCACGGGTATCCTGCCGCTCTCCGGGCGGGATACCGCCAAAGGCGATCCCGGCGCGCAGGGCGTAGTTTACGGCGTGTATAACCTGGGTGAAGTTACCGATCGGGAAAGCGATAAAGTCGATCCCGAGCTTGCAGCCAGCCTCGATAGCCTGCTCGACAGCCTGGTTACAGAGGAAAATCATGAACCCTTTACTCTGCAGGTCCATGATGATTTTCCCCACATCTTCGCTCGACCGGCCTTTGCCCATTACAACGGCCTGGCCGGGTATGGTCCAGTCGACCAGGAGAATACCGTAGCGGCGCACAACAGGGTCGCCCAGGAACCCGGTCCAGGGTTCAACATGGGGACGGGCCCCGTCGAGATAGCGGAGAGCCTCGATAATTTCGGCAGAGTATGCTGCCGCTTCCCCGCAGAGGCGGGCATTTTCGAAAGTAAGCTCTTCGTGAATCTGGTTGCGCATGCGGTTTAAAATCGGGGGCAGTTCCCCGAGGGTTTCAACGGCTTCGCCGCTTAAGGCCCTGATTACGGGCAGGTAATACCCGGTATCGGGATAGCCTACTTTTTTATCGGAGCCGAAACGCTTAATAGCCTGGTTCAGCAAAATTTCGGCATAGCTGGTGGCTATTACCGCACCGTCATATGCTTTTTCGAACAATTTCAGCGGCGGGTTCGATTCGTCAACGGCGCCTGCGTATATCTCATCAAACGATTCTTGCCAGTCTCGTGTGAGAACACCTTCACTCATTATTCGTGCCTCCTTTTGCGATTTGTTTTACCATCCTGCAGACAGTTCGGTTTCGTACTTTTCGGCAGTTTGCTTGTGTATTTTCAGTTTCCAGGCCCGCTCGTCCAGGGCGGCCAGGATCTTTTCAGCTGCTTTTTCAGGATCTTCTTCCCAGATGAAGTAACCGCCGTAAACGTCTTCGGCAATCTGCAGGGCGATCCCGTCCACGAGTGCGCTGCCGGTAACCTCGGGCACTACGCCGACATGCGTCGGAACGCCGAGGGTTACACACCAGCTGCCGATTGAAACAGCTTTTTCACTCATCGCTTCCGGTGCGGAGGCAACGAAAGGTACTTTCGGAGTATCTACGCCCCACTGGCGGGCCAGGGCTGTTGTAAAGTCGTAAGCCCGGGAGTTGTCCACACAGGAACCCATGTGGAAGACCAGGGGCAGTTTGTCGCTAAGCTTGTCCTTGTTCGCTTCGTTGAGGGTGTGGATGAACTTCTTCAGGCCTTCGCCGGCGTATTTTTCCACGGCCTCGTCATTCATCAGGCCCAGCTTGGCGGCAGTGCCGGCAGCGCAGCCCGTGGCAACGATCAGGACATCATTTTTAGCCATTTCCTTGATGATATGGGCATGGCTGGCGTCGTGGGGAACCCGCAGGTTGTTACAGCCTGCAAATAGCACCACCCCGCGCAGCTGGCCGGAATCAATAGCATCGGTGACAACCTTGATTGGCTCGTCGGGGTTAACGGCACCGAGGACCTCTTCCATGGCTTCCATGCTGAAACCGGCAATCACCTTGTGCTTGATATCCGGTATGGTGCAGGTTTTTTCCTCGCGCTCTTTATATGCCTCGATGGCCAGGTTAACAACTTCCCTCGCCTTTTCCACGGCATGCTCTTCCGAGAAGTCGACATGGTAGGAGCCGGGGATCTTGGAATGGGACATAGTGGTTATAACCCGGGTGTGGTAGCAGTCTGAAACCGCCTTGATACCGGGCATGATGCACTGCACGTCAACGACCATGGCATCGATACCGCCGGTCATGATCGGCAGTTCCTGGGAAAGGAAGTTGGTGAGGACCGGGATTTCCTGGCGCATCAGCACCTCGTTCCCGGTGCAGCAGATCCCCATGCACTTGATGCCCTTGGCGCCGGCTGCTTCGGCTTCGCTCTTCATCTCGCGGGCCTGGCGCACAATCATTTCGCTGAGCAGCGGGTTGTGGCCGTGCACGGCAATATTGACCATTTCGGGGTCGATTACCCCGAAATTTGCCTCGGTAGCAACCGGTTTCGGCGTACCGAAAAGGATATCGGAGAGGTCGGTTCCGATGTGCATGCATATATAATCGCACAGAGAGGTTTTCAACCCCTGGAATATCAGGTTAACAGGGTCGGCGTCGACTCCCATGTGCGTCTGGCCCATGGTTTCGGCAATGGTTGTATGCACGCTGCGGGGATTAATATTGCAGCTTTTGAATACTTCCATTCTTTCGGGCACTACTGTCGATTCCAGCCACTTGCAGGTTTCTGAAGTGATCTTAGAAAAATCGGACATGGCCTGCTGCAGGACGCCTTCAAGAAGCTCATTATCATCCTTGCCTTCCACTTCCAGGCCGATCCTTTCAGCTACCCGCTTCAATTTGGCGGAATCTTCAACCTTGTAGTCGGGAGCCTTTCCTTCCAGAACTTCCATCAATGCATAGAGCATGTGGCGGCTGTGATCAGCGTGGGCGCTGGTCCCGCCGGTGATGGAGCGAATCAGATTACGGGCAACGATGGAGTAACCATGCGCGCCGCAAATTCCTTTCGAGGCCTTTTTGCTAATACGGCAGGGCCCCTGCAGGCATATCCGGCAGCAGACGCCGGTGCGCCCGAAATTACACTGGGGCTGCATTTTTACGTAACGGTCGTACGTAGTTTCTACCTGGCCGTTACCGTCATTATGATCGATAACCTGCAGCGCTGCCGGATCAATTGTCCTTCTGTTGTCTACTTTTTTCTTACCTTCGGACATTATCTGGTTTTACCTCCTTTAGAATTGTGAGATACATGTCGTGCATAAATACTGTCCTGTCCCCTTGAGTGATTATTTATATTTCCTTTCATTAAGCTGTTTAATTTACAAACTACACAGCCCTTTGCGTCACCTCCCGTTAGTCATGGCATAAATTTTTTCCAAGCCGGGTAAAAGATCTTCCCTGCCGGTAACCAGGGGTATACCGCGGCGTGCCTTTTCCAAAACCTGCTCGGAAAAAGGGATCATTCCCGCGAATCGTTCCGGCGGGAGCTCAGATTCCAGGTAGGCGCGGTCTTCGTCGCTGCGGATCTTGTTGCCGACAAAATAAACCTGGCTGATTTCCAGGTCGGCAGCCAGCCGATCGACGGACTTAGCCGTGCTGACGCCGGACCGGGTGGGCTCGACAACCACCAGCATAACTTCCACGCCGCGGGCAGTGCCGCGGGTGAGGTGTTCAATGCCGGCGCTCATATCGAGGACAACGCCTTCATCGCGATCGAGCAGCATGGCCGTAAGGACGGCGTTTAAAAACGAGTTTTCCTTGCAGTAGCAGGCCGAGCCGCCCTGCTTGATGGAGCCCATTTTCAGGAACCTGATCAGGCCTACACGGAGAATATAATCTTCGAGGACATCGTCGACATTCGGGTTGAGATCAACCAGCGTGCCGCCGCCAAAGTTCTTGGCCTCGATCACATCCTGCAGTTCGACCAGCGGCCTCAGGTTTTCGATTTGTTCCGGATCCAGGCCTAAAACAAGGCCCAGGTTTGCATCGGGATCGGCATCAACGGCAAAAACCGGTCGTTCATTTAGCGTAAAAGAGCGCACTAATTGCGCGGACACTGTTGATTTGCCCGCGCCGCCCTTACCGGAAACAGCTATTTTCAAAGTTTACACCCCTTATAAGGGCAAAAAAATATACCCGTCCTTAATTTGTAGACTAATGTCTATTCGACAAAACAAGCGAAAAACCCTTTTCAAGCATTAAAGTTGGTACTTTCATAATTTTTAAACAAAGCCCTCCCCATGGGGAGGGCTTTGCTGTTTACTTCTTGCTGAATGTCAGGTCGTCTTTTTCGTCTACATTTACTGAAACGGTGTCGCCGGGAGCAATTTTGCCCTGCAGCAGTTCCTCGGAAATACCGTCTTCAAGGCGGCGCTGAATGACCCGCCTGAGCGGCCTGGCCCCGTATGTGGGGTCGAAACCTTCCTGCAGAAGCTTGCCTTTCACGTCATCCGAAACTTCGATGTGCAGGCTGAACTCCCCGATCCGCTTGTTAAGTTCGTTGAGCATGATGTCGACAATCTGCCTGATATGTTCTTCGTTAAGAGCATGAAATACAATCAGGTCGTCGACCCTGTTCAGGAACTCGGGCCGGAATGTCCGCTTCAGTTCGTCCATGACCCGTTCTTTCATCTTTTCGTAATCTGCTTCTTCGTCGGTTGCTCCAAAGCCCACTGCTGACTTGTTCAAGAAGTTGGCGCCCACGTTGGAAGTCATGATGACCACCGTGTTGCGGAAATCAACCGTGCGGCCCTTGCCGTCGGTCAGGCGCCCGTCCTCCAGGATCTGGAGCAGGATGTTGAATACATCCGGGTGCGCTTTTTCTATTTCATCGAGCAGGATTACAGAATAGGGCTGGCGGCGCACTTTCTCCGTCAGCTGGCCGCCTTCATCGTACCCGATGTAGCCGGGAGGCGCTCCGATCAGACGGGCTGCGGTATGCTTCTCCATGTACTCCGACATGTCGAGGCGGATAATCGCATTCTCGTCACCGAAGAGTGCCTCGGCCAGCGCCCGTCCCAGTTCAGTTTTCCCGACCCCGGTGGGGCCTAAGAAAATGAACGAACCGATTGGCCGTTTGGGATCCTTCAGCCCCGCCCTGGCCCGGCGCACAGCGCGGGATACGGAGCGGACAGCTTCGTCCTGGCCGATAATCCGGTTGTGCAGGGTTTCTTCCAGGTTCATCAGGCGCGCCGACTCTTCTTCGGCCAGGCGCTTGACCGGAACCCCGGTCCAGCTGGAGACGATATAGGCCACATCTTCTTCGGTAACCAGTGACAGGTCCGAGGCGCCCACTTTCTGCTCCCACTCTTTCTTCTGTTCTTCCAGGTCATCCTTGAGGCGGTGCTCTTCATCGCGCAGCTTGGCCGCCTTTTCGAATTCCTGGTTGCGCACTGACGACTCTTTCTCCGTGCGCAGGCTGTAGAGCTTTTCTTCAACCTCTTTCAGATCGGGAGGCACGGTGTAATTGCGAATGCGAACCCTGGAGGCCGCCTCATCGATCAGGTCAATCGCTTTGTCGGGCAGGAAGCGGTCGGAAATGTAACGATCTCCGAGCTTAACTGCCGCCTCGACCGCCTCGTCGGTAATTTTAACCCTGTGGTGGGCTTCATAGCGGTCTCGCAGGCCTTTGAGAATCTCAATGCTTTCCTCAAGGGTCGGCTCGCCAACCATGATCTGCTGGAACCTTCTTTCCAGGGCCGGGTCTTTTTCAATATGCTTACGGTACTCATCAAGGGTTGTCGCCCCGATGCACTGCAGCTCTCCGCGGGCCAGGGCCGGTTTAAGAATATTGGAAGCATCAATTGCCCCTTCAGCGGCGCCCGCCCCGATCAGGGTGTGCAGTTCATCGATAAATACCATCACATTGCCGGCCTGGCGAAGCTCGTTCATCAGCTTGCGCAGGCGCTCTTCAAACTCGCCGCGGTACTTGGTCCCGGCAACGACGGCGGCAAGTTCGATGGTTACCACTCGCTTATCGCGCAGAATCTCAGGTACCTTGCCCTCGACAATGCGCTGGGCCAGCCCTTCGGCGATGGCTGTTTTGCCGACGCCGGGCTCACCGATCAGGCAGGGATTATTCTTTGTCCGTCTGCTCAGGATCTGGATTACCCTTTCGATCTCTTTCTCGCGGCCGATTACCGGATCCAGCTTGCCTTCTTTGGACAATTTGGTCAGGTCGCGGCCAAAGGTGTCGACTGTCGGGGTCTGGGGTTCGGCTTTCTCGCCTTCCGCCACCCTGGTGCTGCCTTCTTCGCCGCCCAGCAGGCTGATAACCTCTTTACGGGCCCGCTTCAGGTCGATTCCCACGTTGGAGAGGACCTGGGCAGCTATACCTTCACCTTCCCTGACCAATCCGAGCATCAGGTGCTCGGTGCCGACATAGTTGTGGCCAAGGTTCTGGCTTTCTTCAATCGCCAGTTCGACCACCCGCTTGGCGCGGGGAGTGTAGCTGATTCCCTGCTGGACAATTTTTTCGCCCTTCGGGGTAATCCGCTCAACTTCCTCGCGGACGCGGTTCAAATCAACAGACATGTTCTGCAGGGTCCTGGCGGCTATGCCGGAACCCTCGCGGGCCAGGCCCAGAAGAAGGTGTTCGGTACCAATAAAGTTATGGTTCAAACGCTTGGCCTCTTCCTGGGCCAGGACCAGAACCTGTTGTGCTCTTTCAGTAAACCTTCCAAACATGAACATATAGTTCACCTCGTTTTATGGTAGTCTTGCTAACACTCATTATGTGACAGGGGGACGGGGGAACTGTCAATTTTTCCGGCCCGTTCAACACACAGCCGCATGCAGCCTGCCGCCCGGAAGCGGTCCGGGAGGGGGAAAGCTGTTTGCCTTCCGGCGGTTGACACCTCCCCCGTCTCCCTGTCAACTTATTTTCAGTTTAGTTTTGTCCGGCGGTCCAGGGCGTTTTTGACCTGAACCGGCCTTTCCAAATTTCTTTCCCTGCTGTCAAGCTCACTGCCGGCCAGCAACTGCAGGCAGCCGGGCCGGATTATTACCAGGAGCTCGTTTAACAACCTGTGATCCACTTCCTCGATCAATC
>SLSE01000135.1 GCA_007130585.1 Syntrophomonadaceae bacterium
AGCTCTTTTACCATAAGCGGGCTTAACCCTCCCACTGTGGAAAGAAGCGCTTCATCGGGATCGGCGCCGCCGGCAAGCAGCTCGCGGATGGCTCCGGAAAACTGCGCCGGTTCCATCTCGAGGGGGTTAAGTTTGGGCTGGGCCGGCGGGGCGGCGTACGGTTCGCCGGGCAAAATAACCCGCTTTGGGTTTTTCTCACGGGATGCCGTTTTGACTGCTCCCAAAATCCTGCCCCGGGAATCAACCAGGATCAGGTTGCTGCGGCGGCTCATGATTTCAGCAACCAGCTTAACCGGTTCCAGCCCCTCGGGCGGCTCAAAATCAATTTCGAGGATTCTTTCGAGGGGAGGATTGCTGAAAGAAACGGCCCTTCCGCCGACCAGGTATTTGCGCAGCAGCATGCAGAACGGAGACGGTAAATCCATGCTCTGAAAGCGCTTTTCGGTCAGGTGCACGCGGGCATAGGCCGGATCAACCGACAGCAGCAGTCCCGCCTGGCTGCCCGGCCGGTAAAGGTGAATAATCAGTTCGCCCCGGCCCGGTTCATAAACTCTCTGGACGGGTGCGCCCGTCAGCTGATCCCGCAATTCCTGGGTGATTGCGCTCATTATCAGGGTGTCAAACGACATGGCTGTTTCATCTCCTCGCGGTACAGTATAATTCTAATCGACGGCCAGGGCAAATAAAGGGCCAATTACTTCTTGAGCTTGCCCCGTTTTGATGATATATTTAACGCAGTAATAAGGCAATCCGGAGATCGCCTGCGGAATGCCGGGAGACGGGGGTTGGCTG
Organism: Syntrophomonadaceae bacterium; assembly: GCA_007130585.1. Classification (GTDB taxonomy): domain Bacteria; phylum Bacillota; class Dethiobacteria; order DTU022; family DTU022; genus T3SED10-7. The sequence continues at coordinate 793 of SLSE01000135.1, forward strand.
ATGGTAAGCAGTATGACCGGTTACGGCCGGGGCAGCAGTTCACAGGAAGGCTTTACATTCATAGCAGAACTAAGGTCCGTCAACCATCGTTACGCAGATTTTGCCCTGCGGTTACCGCGTGAGCTGTATTCCCTGGAAGACCGGATCCGCCGTCAACTGCAGGAAACAATTAAACGGGGCCGGGTTGAAGTAAGCCTGGTCCTTGACGAAATGCCCGCCGGTTTACGCCAGGTAAAAGTTAATTTCGACCTGGCCGAAGATTACTACCGTTCCCTGAAGCTGCTTTCCGATCGCCTGGAACTTTCCGGCGATGTAGGCCTTCAACACCTCCTTCAGATGCCCGAGCTCTTTAAACCGGCCGGCGTTGCCTTAAGTGAAGAAGAAGTCTGGCCCATTGTAAGCGCAGCCCTCGGTGAAGGCCTGGATCAGCTGTTAAACCAGAGGCGTACCGAGGGAGAAAATCTCTGCCGGGATCTGCTTGAAAGGTGCGGACGCCTGGAAGAAATGGTTCGGCAGGCTTCGGTCAGCGCCGAAGAGGCGAAGGAAGAATGCCGCAGGCGCACCGAAGAAAAATTTGAAGAACTGCTGGCCGGCAAATTTGAAGAAACAAGACTGATTATGGAATGTGCCATGCTGGTTGAGAGGATGGGCGTTGACGAAGAACTTGTTCGTCTTAAGAGCCACCTTGAAGCTTTCCGCTCCAACCTGACCGGCTCGGATCCCGCCGGGCGTAAACTTGACTTCATCGCCCAGGAAATGTTCAGGGAGGTAAATACGATCGGGTCGAAAGCAGGCGACTACCGCCTGACCGGAATTGTTGTTGAAATGAAAGCGGAGCTGGAAAAGATTCGCGAACAAATACAGAACCTGGAGTAGACAGGGGGTTTTAAGATGACGATAAAGTTGATTAATATCGGTTTTGGCAATATCGTATCCGCATCCCGGATCATAGCTATTGTCAGCCCCGAATCGGCCCCTATTAAAAGGGTCGTCAGCGAAGCCCGCGAGCGCGGGCTGTTGATCGATGCTACGTACGGACGGAGGACCAGGGCGGTTATAGTTGCCGACAGCGGGCATATCATCCTTTCGGCAGTTCAGCCGGAAACTGTCAAGCACCGCCTCCAGGCACGCGAACCCAATGCAGAGAGCCCTGAAGCGGAATAAGTCCAGCGGGAGGTTGTTAATGGCCGAAGGGATGCTACTTATAATCTCGGGACCCTCGGGAGTTGGCAAAGGCACGGTGTGCCGCAGCCTGCTTGAAATCCGGGAAGCGATCAGGCTTTCGGTTTCCACCACCACCAGGCCCCCGCGGCCCGCGGAGAGAGAAGGAGTCGACTATTATTTTACTTCTCCCCGGCGGTTTAAAAAAATGATCGAAGAGGGCGCTTTCCTGGAGTGGGCGGAGGTTCACGGTCACTATTACGGTACCGGCCTGGAAGCCGTGCAAAGCAACCTGGCCGCCGGGGAAGATTTAATTTTGGAGATAGACGTTCAGGGTGCGGTGCAGGTTATGGATAAAGTGCCGGCAGCGGTGTCAATTTTCCTGGCCCCGCCGTCGGAGAAAGAACTCGAAGAAAGGATTACCGGGCGGGGTACGGAAAGCAGTAAAAAGATTAGCAGACGCCTGACAACGGCCCGCCGGGAAATGGAATCATATCACCTTTATGACTACATTGTAGTAAACGATCAGGTGGAACGTGCGGCTGAACTGATCAGCTCAATTATAGATGCTGAAAAATGCAGGGTCAGCCGCGGAGCCCGCCCGCCGGGCTGGGGAGGTGAAAAATAAATGCTTTACCCGTCAATCGACGAACTCTTAAAAAACGTTGACAGCAAGTATACCCTGGTTATTCAAGCGGCCAAGAGGGGCCGCCAGCTGCGCCAGGGCAGCAGGAGAACCATCGAGACCGATTACCGGAAGGATGTTACCACTGCCCTGCACGAGATCGAAGCGGGCAATATAGAGTATGAAAGAATCCGCGACGGAATCAAGTAGGTAGGAGTGTTCTTTTTGGAAAAGGTAATCCTGGGGGTAACCGGCGGTATAGCCGCCTACAAATCAGCCGAACTGGCCAGGATCTTCGTTCGCAACGGGGCCGCTGTCCAGGTAGTAATGACCCCGGCTGCAGCTGAATTTGTCGCTCCCCTGACATTTCAGACCCTGACCGAACGGCCGGCCTTTGTCGAAATGTATGCCGAACGGTCCGGGGACAAAATCCGCCACATCGAGCTGCTCGATAATGCCGATGTGCTGGTTATCGCCCCGGCCACGGCCAATACGATCGGCAAAATGGCCTGCGGATTTGCCGACAACCTTCTGACTACCCTCTACCTGGCCTCGGATTGCCCCGTGGTAATCATCCCTTCCATGAATGTCAACATGTACAACCATCCAGCTGTCAGGGAGAATATCGATAAGCTTATCCGGCGGGGCTGCTTTGTAATGGATCCCGACCAGGGCGAGCTGGCCTGCGGGGTATACGGCAGCGGAAGGATGCCCGAACCGCTTGATATTTACCGCTTTACCAGGGCCGCGCTTGCCCCGGGAGATTACAGGGGCAGGAAAGTAATTGTTACCGCCGGGCCCACCCGCGAACACCTGGACCCGGTACGCTACCTGAGCAACCCCTCCTCGGGCCTGATGGGCTACTCGCTGGCCCGCGCTTTACAGGAGCGGGGGGCGGAAGTGACCCTGATCAGCGGGCCAACCCATTTAACCGCGCCGGCAGGGGTGGAAACGGTCGCTGTAACCACTGCCGAAGAAATGTATGAAGCTGTGCTTGAGCGCTTCGACGGGTGCAGCATGGTTTTTAAGGCGGCCGCTGTTTCCGATTTCAGGCCCCTGGAAACGAAAGAACACAAAGTGAAAAAAGGGGAAGCCGCGTACAGCGTCGAGCTGGCCCTTAACCGCGATATCCTCTATGAGCTGGGGCAGAAAAAAGGCAGCCGCATCCTGGTCGGATTTGCCGCTGAAACTGAAGATGTGGAACAAAATGCAGCCGGCAAGCTGCAGCGTAAAAACCTGGACCTGGTCATCGTTAATAATCTCAACGAACCCGGGGCCGGCTTTGCCGTATCCACCAACATGGTTTCCATCATCGACCGCAGCGGGGAAGTAGAAAAACTGCCCCTGATGGATAAGGAACAGCTTGCCCACCACATTCTCGACCGGGCCGTCAGGCTGCTTTAAAGTACCCTTTCCAGCAGGTGCGGGGTAACCAGGATCTCGATAAAAGCGGCGCATAACAAAAGCAGGACAATCAACGGCAGGACCGAGATCGTTTCTTTCCATATGTAGCGGAAACTCTGCAGCCGTGTCATGCCCGGCAGGGGCGAAGCCACACAGTGATAACCGAACTTTAAGCCAAGGGCCCCGCACAGGAAAAAGGCGGGCAGCTCGAAAATTCCGTGCGGCAATATACCGAAAACAATCATCTGCAGCAGGGGAGCTCCCTGCCCGGCAGATATACCGAACAGCGCTCCCACCAGCGCCCCGTTAAGGCCCAGGGTAATCAGCGGTGAAATCCCGGCGATCACGCCCAGCAGCAGCATCTGGGCCATAGAAAGGAAATTGTTCATGAAGATCAGCAGGGCGCTGATTACAGGGGGGGCATCCATAATAAAATCAAAGAAACCCAGCAGCTGGTTAAACTGGCCGGCCGCAGCTTCGTCGGCCGGAAGGTCGGCTGCAGGGGCGGCCAGGAAAAAAACCGCGATACAGATAAAAAAGATAGAACTGGAAATAACCAGCCAGCTGCGGTTGTCGCGAATTACCTGTTGAGGGGGAAAAAACAATCTTAACATGGCTGAACCTCTTTCTGCAGTGGTTGAAGTTTAAATTAATCCGGTTAAAGATATCTTATCAAAATAAAGCACAGGGGTAAACAGATGCAGAATTATCCTTACGCAGAAGTGATTATAGACATGATCAGCAATGCAGTTGACCGCCCCTTCCATTACAGTATCCCCGGGAAACTGCAGGAAAAGCTCAAACCCGGCATGCAGGTAACCGTGCCGCTGGGCAACCGGCGCTGCCAGGGTTACGTGCTGCGCCTGCTGAGAAATACGGATATTGAAAACCTGCGCGATATTATCTCCATTACCGGTACCGAGCCTCTCTTAACTGCAGAACAGCTTGCTCTTGCCCACTGGATAACAATGCGCTGCTACTGCCGCCTGATCGACGCTATTCACGCCATGGTGCCGGCCCTTTTCAGGGTAGGAAAGCGGCCCGGAAAACCGCAGCTCCTTGCGGCAGCTCCTGCAGCCGCAGAAGTCGATTTGAAGCGGGCCCCCGCCCAGAAAAAAGCGATCGATATCCTCCTGGCAGAGGGTCCCCTTGCCCGCAGCAGCCTTACCCTGCGGGGGGTTAAATCCGGGACTATCCGCACCCTCCTGGACAGGGGCCTGGTTCAAACTTCTGCTGCTCCCCCGGGGCATCTGCAAAAAGAAAACCTTTCGCCTGCCACCACGCCGCACCTGATGCGTGACGAACAGGAGCAGTGTTTCCGGGAGATCAGCGCCGCCCTGGACAGTTCCGAAGCCCGTAAAATACTGCTGCATGGTGTTACAGCCAGCGGAAAGACCGAAATATACATGCAGGGCATCAGCTGCTGCCTGGAAAAGGGGCGGACGGCGCTGATCATGGTCCCTGAGATATCGCTGACCCCGCAGATGATCGAGCATTTTGAAGGCCGTTTTCCGGGCCGGGTTGCCGTCCTGCACAGCCGCCTGACCCCTGCTGAAAAAAGTCGTCAGTGGCAGGCCGTCCTGGACGGGCAGGCAAAAGTTGTCCTCGGGGCCCGATCGGCGGTTTTTGCTCCCCTTGCCTCCATCGGGCTGCTGATCATTGATGAAGAACACGAAACCACCTACAAGCAGGAAGATGCGCCCCGGTACCATGCCCGCGACGTAGCCTGGTGGCGGGCTCGTTACAACAGGGCAGTGCTTCTGCTGGGCAGCGCCACGCCGTCCCTGGAAAGTTATTACAGCACCGAACGGGGCGATACAACCCTGCTCAGCATGAAAGAAAGGGTTACCCCGACCAGGCTTCCCCCTGTAAAAATAGTCGACATGCGCAGGGAACTGAAAGAAAACCACCGCCATATATTCAGCCGCCCCCTGCTTGAAGAACTGAGCGGCGTTTTGCAGCGCAATGAGCAGGCTCTTCTTTTTATTAACAGGCGCGGCTTCGCCGGCTTCGTGCTCTGCCGCGAATGCGGCTTCGTTGTCCGCTGCCCCTCCTGCGATGTTTCAATGACCCTGCACAGCGACAGGCAGGTAATGTGCTGCCATTACTGCGCCCGTGAAGATGCCATTCCGGAGACCTGCCCGGGCTGCGGAGGGGTTAAAATCCGCTATTTTAGCGCCGGAACCCAGCGGGTTGAGGACGAGGTTCGAAAACTTTACCCCGGTGTTCCCCTGATCCGCATGGACAGGGACACAACGACCGGCAGGAAAGCCCATGATTATTACTACCGGCAGTTCAGGGACCGCAGGGCAAATATTCTGATCGGAACCCAGATGATAGCAAAGGGTTTTGATTTTCCCGGTGTGACCCTGGTGGGCGTTGTCGCTGCCGATACAACCCTTAACCTGCCTGACTTCAGGGCTCCCGAGCGCACCTTCCAGCTCCTGACCCAGGTTTCGGGGCGCACCGCCCGCGGGCCGGGGGGCGGCAGGGTAATTGTCCAGACTTACCACCCGCAGCACTACAGCATCCTTGCCGCCGCAGATCACGATTACTGTACCTTCTACGGTGAGGAACTGGAAAATCGTCGCCAGCTGGGCTACCCACCCTTTTCCGACCTGCTGCGTTTCCTTTTCAGCTCGGGGGATGAAAAGGAGGTATTTGAGGCGGCCACCTGGTTTACCGGCCTGCTGGAACCTTTCGAAGAGACGGTTGAATTACTGGGTCCGGCCCCGGCATCACTGTACCGTATTAAAGAACAGTACCGGGTTCAGACTATCCTTAAGGGCAGGGAACTGACCCGCCTGGCTCCCGCGATCAGGAAACTGATCCGCGAGTACCATACCCGCAAACCTCCCTTTTCGGTCCGGATGACAGTGGATTTCAACCCGCTGGTAGTGTTATAATCCTTGAAGAGGTGTAACAAATGACCCTGAGGAAAATACTGTGTGACGACCATCCTGTGCTGAGGGCAAAAACGCAGGAGGTAAAAAAAATAAACAGGGGCGTTCTTCGCCTGATTGACGACATGATCGAGACCATGAAAGAAGCCAGCGGTGTCGGCCTGGCCGCCAACCAGGTGGGCGTGTCCAAACAAATCCTGGTGGCCTCGGACGGCGGGGAAAGCGTGATCGAACTGATTAATCCCCGCTGCGAGCTGGCCGAAGGCGAAGAGGTAGGGGTGGAAGGATGCCTCAGTATCCCCGGCCGCTACGGGGAGGTGCCCAGGGCCGAAACCGTTACTGTCAGGGGCCATAATCGCGAAGGATATGAAGTGTGCCTCCGGGCCGAAGGACTGCTGGCCAGGGTTCTCCAGCATGAAATGGACCACCTTGAAGGCCTGCTTTTTACGGATAAAGCGCTGCGCATGGTCGATCCCGAAGAACTGCAAAGCGAGGAAGAAATTTGAAAAGTTTAAGGTTGGTTTTCATGGGCACTCCCGCTTTTGCCCTGCCTTCCCTGGAGCTGCTCTGCCATTCCCCCCACCGGATCCTGGCGGTTGTGGTGCCGCCCGATCGCCCCGCCGGGCGGGGCGGCAGAACGCGCCCCGCGCCTGTTAAGGAATGGGCCCTGAAACAGGGCCTTGAGGTCAGGCAGCCGGCAAAGATTAACGCCGGAAG
>SLSE01000013.1 GCA_007130585.1 Syntrophomonadaceae bacterium
CTTACGCCCGAACAGAGACCTCTTTCCTTACCCTATCCAGTTTTCAAAGAACGTTTTAACGGCATTTGGCTGCTGCTTTTTGCCGGTTCATTCTTTAGTGCAAGAATTATATTAACACGGGTCATATTTACTGTCAAGGCAAAAAAGAGCGATTCTGGAATTTAAATTTACTTTTATTTTACAGGCCCTGCGAGTGCCCAATTTATTGTTAAATAGCCATTAATTGGGCAAATCAAAAGCTTGAGATTTTGTCCTGGCGGAGCAGTTAGCTGCAGCCTGATGAATATGCACGGCCGGCAAATTTAGAAGGATTTCGAACAAGAATGGACAATTATATATAAGAGGTGAGTATAAATGAACGATAAAGAGTGTCAATTGGAAAAAGCTTTTAACAAACCACCCTCTGACAGCGTCAGTACTGTTTTGCCCACCGCCCTCGGGCGCCTGCATATCAGGGGACCGGTAAAACCCGAAGACCTGGAAAAGTACCGTCTTGCGGAAGGATTGTGCTGTTTCAGGCCTCCGGCACGCCAGCATCAATCTCTTGTTGACCTGGCCCGCCAGGACGACGGTCTCGTTTTCACTGCAACTGTTGCTGATTTTATTATATCATATGTAACATTCCAAAAACCAGATTATCCATGGTGGCAGAAAAGATGCTTTCCCCAACTGCTGGAGCTGGGCAGCATTGAGACAGATCCTTCCTGGCGTAAAATGGGCATCAGCACAGCCCTGATGGAAGGTGTATTTGACAATCCCGATTTTACTTATTTTGAAGACTTTATCGTAATCGCTGTCCAGTTTATCCAGAGCTGGGACCTGAAGAACACAGGCATGTCACCGTGGACATACCGGCAGTTTATGCTTGATTTCTTTAAAAAATTCGATTTTGTAACCTGGGAAACAGTCGATCCGGAAATACGCGAACACCCCTGCAATATACTCCTGGCCCGCGTGGGCGGTAAAACCGGGCTAAAAAGCGTAAAACACTTCACAAACTGCTGCCTGGGCACAAATTAGGGAACAGACAATCAAGCAGATTTTATTGCCTGAATGTTAAAGGAATTGGATACTTTGCGGCGAATACATTTTATATCCCACACTGTACCTATAGGAGGTAATTTGTATGACAGAATCCAACAACAAAGATATTTTCAGCGAAGACCAGGTAAAGCCGTTTCAACCCCCTGAGGATTTCAAAGCATCAGCCCAGGTTAAAGATGACGGCCTTTACAAAAAGGCTGAAAAGGATAAATTGGCCTTTTGGGCCGACATGGCAGAGAATTTAGACTGGACTAAAAAATGGGATCAGGTCCTGGACGATAGCAACCCGCCTTATTTTAAGTGGTTCGTTAACGGCAAGATCAACGTGTCGGCCAACTGCATCGACCGGCATATCGAAAACGGCCTCGGTGATAAAAAGGCGATCGTTTTTGAAGGCGAGCAGGGTGATACTGCCAGCCTGACTTACAGTGAACTGCTAAAAGAAGTCAACAAGTTTAGTAATGTCCTGCGTGAGCTGGGGGTATCCAGCGGCGATACGGTAACTCTCTGGATGCCCATGATCCCGGAAGCAGTTGTGGCAATGCTGGCCTGCACCCGGGTGGGCGCTGTGCACAGCGTGGTTTTTGGCGGTTTCAGCCCCGATTCCCTCAAAGACCGGATCCTGGACTCGAAATCAAAAGTACTGATCACTGCCGACGGCGCAAACCGCAAGGGCAAGGTGCTACCGATGATAGGGGCGGCTGCTGAAGCCCTGGAAGATTGCCCGAGCATCGAGAAAGTTATAATTGTTGAACGCTCCGGAGCGGATTACGATCCAATAGAGGGCCGAGACCTGCGCTGGGAAGACCTGATGAAAGACGCAGAAGAAGACTTCAGCCCGGTTGAGATGGACGCCGAAGATCCGCTATTTATCCTTTACAGCAGCGGTACTACCGGCAAACCCAAGGGCATCCTGCATACTACCGGCGGTTACCTGGTCGGCGTAAACACAACACACCGGTATGTTTTCGACCACAGGGATGACGATATCTTCTGGTGCACCGCCGATATCGGGTGGATCACGGGGCACAGCTATATAGTATACGGCCCGTTGTCCAACGGTTCGACCGTATTCATGTACGAGGGAACCCCCGATTATCCGAAAAGAGACCGTTTCTGGGAGCTGGTAGAAAAATACAAGATCACTGTTTTCTATACCGCCCCAACGGCAATCCGCTCGTTTATGCGCTGGGGAAACCACTTTCCCGAGGGCAGGGATCTTTCAAGCCTGCGCCTGCTCGGTTCGGTCGGAGAGCCGATTAATCCTGAAGCCTGGCTCTGGTATCACGAGCATATCGGTAAAGGCAAATGTCCGATAGTGGATACCTGGTGGCAGACAGAAACTGGAATGATCATGATCACGCCGCTGCCCGGCGTAACGCCATTAAAGCCCGGATCGGCTACCAAACCTTTCCCGGGTATCGATGCCGAGGTAGTCGACGATCAGGGCGAGCCGAGCAAACCGGGTCAGCGGGGATTCCTGGTTGTCAAATCACCATGGCCGGCAATGCTGCGCACCCTTTACGAAGACCCGGATCGTTATGAAAACACCTACTGGAAGCAGTATCCCGGCCTTTATTTTACAGGTGACGGAGCCTGGAAGGATGAGCAGGGTTATTTCTGGATCATGGGCCGGGTCGATGATGTTCTGAACGTATCCGGGCACAGGATCGGCACGATGGAAGTTGAAAGCGCCCTGGTAGACCACAGGGATGTCGCGGAGGCTGCCGTAATCGGCAAGGTTCACGAAGTAAAAGGGCACGCCATAACCGCTTTCGTCACCCTGAAGGAGGGCGTTGAAGGAAGCGAGGAGCTGGTCAAAGAGTTAAAGGCTCACGTTGGCAAAAAAATCGGCGCCATCGCCAGGCCGGAAGAAGTCTTCTTCACTTACGAGCTTCCGAAAACCCGCAGCGGAAAAATTATGCGCCGCCTGCTGCGTGATATTGCCGAACAGCGGGACCTGGGGGATGTAACAACCCTGATGGATCCGGATGTTGTGGCCTCTATTAAAGAGGAGTACAAGGGCAGTTAAAGCTTAGAAATAAATAAATTCAGATCTGAAGGTTCGTCATGACAGAAGGGGCATCGTTCCGAACGGGAGATGCCCCTTAGTTTTTGCCGGTTATTTCAGCAGTTTTTTTATAACCCGCCCTGGTTTAAAGCTTTCAGGTTATCCTGACCCGGGCAAACTTACGCTTTCCGACCTGGATAACCTGTTCTTTCTTTTCGGTCAGGGCAAGGTCTATTGATTCTACCGTTTGCCCGTCAATTTTCACGCCGTTCTGCTGGATCAGGCGCCGGGCTTCACTTTTGCTCGGTGCCAGTCCGGAATCGACCATTACATTGATTATTCCGGCAGGGGATGAATACTCGTATGAATCCATTTCGCTGGGCATCTCTCTTTTTTGGAATACCTGCCTGAACTGCGTTTCAGCTTCCGAGGCAGCTTCGCTGCCGTGGTAAAGGGAAACAATTTCACGAGCCAGGCGCATTTTCACGTCACGGGGATGAGTTTTTTCATTCTTCAAGTCTTCCAATATTGCATCTGTCTCCGCAGAAGGCAGGGTGGTAGCCAACCGGAAATATTCTTCCATAGCATCATCGGAAATAGACATTGCTTTCCCGTATATCTGTCCCGGAGGTTCTGTTATGCCGATGTAATTACCGAGGCTTTTACTCATTTTATGAACGCCGTCTGTACCCACCAGGATCGGCATGGTAAAGGCAACCTGTGGCTCGTATCCGTACTCTCTCTGCAGATGACGCCCCATGAGCAGGTTAAACTTTTGTTCCGTAGCTCCAAATTCTATGTCGGCATTTATGGCAATTGAATCGTAACCCTGCATCAGGGGATAGAAAAATTCATGAATGCCGATTGCCGTATTTTCTTTATAGCGTTTTGAAAAATCTTCTCTTTCCATCATCCTGGCAACCGTCAGGGTGGAAGCCAGTTGAATAACATCGGCAAAATTCAATTTTGCCAGCCACTCGCTGTTAAAAACCATTTCCGTTTTATCAGGGTCAAGGATATGAAAGATCTGTTCCTGGTAAGTGCGGGCATTAGCCAGCACTTCTTCTTCCGAGAGCTGTTTGCGCATTTCCGAACGCCCGGTGGGATCGCCCACCCGGCCGGTAAAATCACCCAGAATAATGATAATATGGTGGCCGAGTTCCTGGAATTGGCGCAGTTTATGGAGGACCACGGCATGTCCAAGGTGCAGGTCGGGAGCGGATGGGTCAATGCCCAGCTTGCAGCGAAGCGGCTTGTTTTCGGCCACACTTTTTTCCAGCTTTTTTTTGAATTCCTCTTCTGTTATTATTTCAGCGGTGTTTTCGGCAAGTATTTTATACTGTTCCGCTGCGCTTATAAAGCTCATTAACTTATACCCCCCGTAATTGTTAGCAAGTAATTTTTCATCCCTGTTATTTTATCATATCTTTACCATACAGAGAAAACCGATTTTTTCTGAGATTATTAAGTTACCGGCCCGGAGATGACTGCACAGGAAGGATTCGGCAGGCCGGCAGTAGAAGTATGCGCAAAATGAGTGTCGTGTCAGGCAGTATGGCTAACACTTAACAAAGGCGGATTCGTTGATGCTAATAAAGAAAACCTGCGGTGATGTCACCGAGTTTAAAGCCGCCCGGACCCTGCTGGGCCGGCCGGTCTACATAACCCATTTTTTTTACCTGGACGGCCTGTTAATTGACACAGGACCCAGGCATAATGCCAGGGAAGTTTTTGAGGCTCTACGCAACCTGCCCCTGGAAAAAGTGGTAATTACTCACCAGCATGAAGACCATACGGGAAACTGCAATATGTTGAGCAGGGAAATGGGAGTTCCCGTTTACGCCCACCCAGAAACTATTCGCGTTATGTCCAGCCCCCCTGACATTGAAATCTACCGCAAAATCATGTGGGGAGATTCACCTCCGGCGGAAGCTTTTCCCCTGGGGCAAAGTGTTTCGGCCGGGCCGTACACTTTACAGGCAATACACACCGGCGGCCACTCCAAAGATCACGTCTGTTACTATGAACCTTCTAACGGATGGCTCTTTTCCGGAGATCTCTACCTGGGAGAAAACCTGACCGGCTTCATGATCGGGGAGAATATTGTTGAACACCTAACCAGCCTGCAAAAGCTGATTGCGCTCAAGCCCAGCCTTTTATTCTGCGGCCTGAAAGGCCGCCTTGATAATGGCACTGAAAGGCTTAAACGCAAATATGACTGCTGGTGGGATCTCTGCACAAGGGTGACTGATCTTTATGAAGCGGGGAAAAGCCACCGGGAAATCTTTTCCAAGGTCTTCGGCAGGGAAATACTATTTTACTACTTTTCGCAATCGAACTGGGGACGGCGCTACATGCTCAGGTCAATCATCAACAATATAGAATACTTTAAAGCAGCCCAAAAAAAAGAATCCCTTTCGGGATTCAGGCAAAATCTATAAGGAACCGAGCAAACGCATAAGCCGAGTTCTGTTCTTCCCGGTTTATACAAACCGGAGAAGCAGCAGCCATCTATCTCGGATACCAGTTGCCTGGTATCTCAAGCGACCTAACCCGAGGAGTCGGCGGGCAACCTCATCCCCCTCCTATTTGGTCTTGCTCCGGGTGGGGTTTACCTAGCGGGCCGGTCTCCCGGCCCCTGGTGCGCTCTTACCGCACCGTTGCATCCTTACCCGGCATTTTAGTGCCGGGCGGTATATTTTCTGTGGCACTGGCCTTAAGGTCACCCTCACTGGGCGTTACCCAGCACCCTGCCCTGCGGAGCTCGGACTTTCCTCGAGAAGCACCTTGCGGTCTTCTTCCCGCGGCTGCCTGGCTTACTCGGTTCCCTTTCAGTTACCATAATAATTATAGCACCGGGCACCGTCCCTGTCAAAAAAGCGGATTACCCACGGCAAGGGCGCAATCCGGGCATTAACGGCTCTCCAGGCGGGACAGGAAGTCGAGGACTTCGTCCAGGTTGGAAACCGGGACCAGGGTAACATCCCCGGCAACTTTTCTGGCCTGTTCATAATTACTTTCCGGGATAAAGAAGTAATCAATGCCGGCTTTTTCGGCGGCAACTACTTTCTGGGCCACTCCGCCAATTCTGCCCACATTTTCATTCAGGTCAATCGTTCCGGTTCCGGCAATGTTATACCCGCCGGTTATGTCCCCGGGCAGAACCTGGTTCATAATCTCCAGGACAAACATTAAGCCGGCCGAAGGGCCCCCGATTCTGCCGGTGTCCATGAATATTTCAACCGGCAAAACCGGTTCCCAGGGGAGGGTCTGGATAAAGATTCCCAAAAACGGCATCACGGGATCATCGGGATGTGCAGCGGTCGGGACTGTCAAAACTTTTTCCTGGTCGCCGCGGACTATGGTCAGCGTTACTTCCTCGCCCGGGATGCGATCCTGGACAAGCAGAGGCACTTCGGTGGCCAGGAATACAGGTGTCCCGTCCACATTAATTATTTTGTCTTTTTCCTCAAGATAGCCGACTGCCGGCGCATCGTCGAAAAAGCCTACCACTTCGACACCTTCGCTGTCTATTTCCACTTCGTAACCGGCCCGGCGCAGGGCTACAACCTGGGCTAAATGCTGACTCTCTGCCATGTTCTCCACCAGCAGCTGACGGTATTCGGTTTCATCCATATCCATTGGTATTACTCTTTCCACGGGATTTAGATCCATATGGGGGTGGAAATAGGCATAAGCAGCCAAAAAAAGGGTGGCTCTCTGCTGGGTAACCGTGAGCAGGTAAACGCCGCCTCTCTCATCTTCAACGGCATTTTCAACCCTGATTAAGTCCCGCAGATCAACTGCGCGGCTGGGCCTGATCATGAAATATTCTATCTGGACAAAAAAGCCTAAAACGGCAATTGCCCCGAGTATAATAACAGCTTTAATATAACGGTTGTATTTCAAAACTAAACCTTCTTTCCGTTACGAATCAGTTAATTTAAGCCCTCGCGCGTCAATCAGGGATTAAGAGTGCCTGTGGTGTAAAGCATTAGCAGGCCAATGACAACAACCAGAAGGCCGCCGAAACGGAGAACCCAGAGATACAATTTGCCGGGCGGGGCTCCCTGCAGTTTGCGCCCAACCCGCAGGTACCAGAAAATACGGGGGTAGATGATTGAAGTCAGACCGATTATGGTAAAAACCAGCCCAAAAAACATTATGCTGCCCGGCAGTTCCACCGGGACCCGGCCTGCAGCCAGGAATACGCTTTCAGTTAACATGGTGTAAGTATTATACATAATCAAAGTACTACCTCTCGTTAATTTAGTTTGCCTGGCACGACCATGAACGGTTTCATGCAGAACCGGTCCGTTAGTAGTTGGATAAAATCATTTCATGTACTTCCGGGGGGACCAGGCTGCTTATATCGCCTCCCAGGGCGGCGATCTCTTTTACTATGCTGGAACTCAGGTAGGAATATTTGCTGTTGGTCATCATGAACAGAGTTTCAATAGCCGGATTCAGTTTCTGATTGACCAGGGCCATCTGAAACTCAAATTCAAAATCAGAGATAGCCCGAAGGCC
>SLSE01000002.1 GCA_007130585.1 Syntrophomonadaceae bacterium
ATGGAGCAGTTCCTGTACAACGGCGGAAGGCTGCAGGGGATCGCCGGTTTGTTCGTCCCGTTTAACGTAAGAGAGGTAGAGCTTTTCGCGGGTGCATAATAAGGTTTCCAGGAACATGTAGCGATCGCGTTCCGAGGTATCGACATCACCAGCCCGGCGGCGGGCGGCCCGCAGGTCGAGGGCGTCTCTCCGGCCGGAGGCGGGAAACAATCCTTCTCCGAGTCCAAGCACAAAAACGACCCTGAATGGGATCGCCCGCATGGGCAGGAAGGAGGAGACAACAACGCCTTCGGCCAGGTACTGTCCCCGGCCCCCGCCCAGTGATTCAAGGGTGCGGCCGGCAATTTCCGCCGCCACCCGGCCGCTTACTTCGCAGCCCGTATCCATGGATTCAAGCTTTGCCAGGGTGCGGATCAGGCGCAGGCGGTCGCGCTCGCCGGCCCCGTCTTCCGGGTGGAGGTAGGTATCGATCTGGGCCGTGTAAAAACGTGACCAGGCGGTAAGGGTTAACCGTTGTTCGCGGACAAAGCGGGCATCAGCCAGGAGGGAGCGGGCCAGGAGGCCGAAACGGGCTGCGCCGGCAGCGTCCGTTCCGGAAATTTCCTCAACCAGCCACCGGCCGCGTGCTGTTTCGAATATTCTTTCGTCGCCGCTTTTCCGGCCGGTCATGAACGCACCCAGGGCGAGGCGCCGGATGCCCTGGTCCCAGTTGAAAACGTCTTCATCGATATAGGTGCCGGAGTGGTCGCTGCGGTCGGCTCCGAAGATTATGCCAAGGGTTTCGGCCCGGTCTGCCAGATCGCCGGGGGTAAGTTCGCCAAAGCTGCCGATAACGGCCGGGTGGCTCATCAGGGTGAGCATCTCCGCCCGCGAGAAGCGGCCGAACGGGAGCTGGAGCAGGAGGCTCATTGCCTCGATAAACCTGCTTCCCGCCGCTGCCGGCAGATCGGAAACGCTGCTTGGCAGGTTGTGGCTGGAGGCAAACACTGTTTCAACCTGCGGCAGGTACTCGTCGCGGCCGGCGCTGTTAACGATTACGGCTATATCGCTGAAACGAAGCGGCAGCTGGCCTTCGCGCGGCCGATCATCGCGCATCAGCCGCCAGATTTGATCGGCCACCCACTCAACTTCCCGGCGTACCGATGGGGCGGCAATAAAATTTATTGTATCATCCGCCGCGCCGGGCACTGTTCCGGAATTCCCGCCCGGGTCCTTAAGATTTCTTTCCGGGACCCGGTTAAGAATATCACGCTGCAGGAGGTGGAGCAGCCCTCCATCATTTCCTCCCGGATCGGAGAAAGCGCTTTGAAAGTCGCAGTCGGTCAGTTCGCCCAGCAGGCGCACATGTTCGCGCCCCGGCCTTCCCCAGTAGCGCAGGGCGGGGGTATCGGCCTCGAAAAGGCCGAAGGGATCTTCATCGGCGCTTTCTCCCGTAATGGCCCAGAGGCGCCGGGAACGCCGGTTCTTTTCGCTGTCCAGGCGGAGGAAGCGCTCGCGTTCGGTTTCAAGATCCTCCCAAAATTCGGCGCAGGGGTTTAAGGTATAAATTGTTATATCGCAGGCTTCGCCCAGCCGGGAGAAAAGGTGCTGGAAAATCCGGGCCACGTAGGATACTCCGAAAATATGAACAGGCGGTAAGCCTTTCCTGCCGATCTTATCGAAAAGGCGATCATCGAGGACCAGCTGATCCAGGGTGCTCCAGCGTTCTCCTTCCCCGGGCGGATTTTGTTCCAGGATTCCGCCTGTGCCGAAAACTGTGTTCCAGAGGGTGCGCTGCCAGGCTGCGGTGGAGGCTAAAGCGGGATCGGCTGCCGCCGGGTTGGCAAAGGGACTGTCAGGCGGGCCGTAGCGGGGCCCTGAATTTCGCCATGCGGAGATCATTTCCGGCCGGGAGTAGGTGTATTCCATGAACAGGTAGGCCAGCCTTGATGCCAGCTGAACCCTGCGGATGTCGGTTCCGTCAGAATCCGGGCGGTTGCCCGGGGTTTTCCGGCCTTCGCCTTCTTTACTGGCTGAGCCATGCAGGTAACTATAGACCGGCTGCAGTTCAGGCCGGGCCAGCAGCCCGTCGTCCAGCAGGACAGCCAGCACGGCCGCCTCAACAGTGTCGAGGTCTACCGGCCTGAGAATGCCGGGACAGGTTTCGGATACTATCTCGCCGATAAACCGCTCCAGCCTCCGGAAACGCAGGTTAGCCGCCACTCCCTCAGACCGGGCCAGGCCGAGCCTGATCCAGCTCTCCAGGTTCCGGTTGGGCGCCACCAGTTCGACGGGATCCAGGGGGTGGGCGTCATGCTCCCGCCATTCCTGAATATTTTTGGCCAGGGTCTCAAGGAGGCGTTCAGTCATGTTGGAATAAACCAGTTCAATCATAGATCAGTGCTCCTAACGCGGGCGCCGGCAGCGAGTGTGCACTGCACGTATTACCGGTATTTTATCATACCCGCCTGCGGCCCGGAATGACCAGGTCCTCCTGCCTGAAACGGTTCAGGTTCCTTTTAAGGGCTTCCGGTTTGAAAGGCCTGCCGTGAGCGGGATAAAAGGTACGGGCCCCGGCAGTAATCAGTTTTTGCCAGCTGCGGTAGTTTTCTTCCACATCGGACATATAGATGCAGCAGTAACGCAGGCCCAGCCATTGCAAACTACTCATTGCCGCGTCTCCGCAGAAGCAGGACCCGTCATCTAAAAGCAGGGAAATAGAATCGGGGCTGTGTCCCGGGGTGTGCAGAACTTTGCCGGGCACTCCGAGATCCCGCAGTAGCTTATTGTCGTCGCCCTGCACCAGGATGTCATTTTCTCCGAGTTCCAGGGGCGGGAAGCGCAAACTCAAACCCAGGTTTAGTTTTATCATAATCCCGGCCAGCAGCATTGCCCGCCGGCTGGTTAACCCTCCCCCTTTTACCCGGGCATTTCTGCCCTTTTTCAGGGGTTCAGCGGCGTCCCGATGAGCGATCACTCGGCACTGTGATATTTCCCGCAGCCGGGCGGCAAAACCGGCATGGTCACCATGATGGTGGGTCAGAAAGAGGTAGCGAATCTCGCGGGGGTCAACCCCGGCTTTTTTCAGCTTTCCTTTAAACCGGGCAAAATCTTTTTCATCGCCGGCCTCCACCATCAGGTAACCCCCGGGGCAGGGCAGCAGGTACTGGTTAGTCAGGCCGCCTTTAAGGATTATAAATTTTTCCATTACCGGAAGACCTCCTGGCCGTGAGAAATTCGCCTGTATTTTACTACTATATCACAGCGCTGCCCCGGTCATATGTCATTTCAGCGGAAAAATGAGCCGGGCCGTTTAACGGCGGAACCAGAGGTAAGCGCGTCCCGGCTGTTCCGGGGCACAAAAAAAGGCCGCCCCCGACGGGGCGGCTCTTTCGTGTTTTTAGAGGGTAAATTTAACTACCAGGGCCGGATCAAGGACCCTGAAGGTGAAAGATTCGGCGATATAGAGCCTGACGCTCTTGCTGTCATGATCCTGGTAGCCGATCGAAAAATCGATGCCCAGGTTTAATTCCAGGTCTTCGTGGTCATAGGGCAGCAGCAGCGCGCCTTCCAGGGCGGGCGAGAAAAGGATGCCGCCTTCTATTAATTCCGTGATCTGCTTGTAGAGCGGGTAGGCCCCGGCTTCATGGTTGATCTGGTGCCAGACTTTGTCCCCGGCAACCAGGGTGAGAGGCGGGGTGGCAAAGTTATCCTGGAGAGTGAGGACTCCGTCTGTAACGGCGTCCATTATTGAAGAAGCGTCCTGCCCGAATTCCAGGGTCTTGTCGGCCGCCTGAACGAGCCCTTCAATATTGCCTTTTGCGTAACCATTGAAAATTGCGTTCTCCTCAAAGAGAGCCGCTTTCCGGGCTGCTTCTTCCAGCGGTTCCAGGTCTACGTCCCGGGCGCCCCTGGTTAAGTTATCCATTTCCCAGCGGTCCAGGGAAAAGGAAGTCCTGGTTTCGACTAAAGGTTTGACTTTGAACAGGCCGGTGCAGACCTTTTCCGAGTCTTCCTCCAGGACTGTCAGCCGCCCTTCGGGTATTACCGTGTGGTTCAACCCACTGGGACCCTCCACATGTACGACTTTACGGGCGGTTAGAATGCTTTGCAAAACCTCGGTTGCTCTTTCATCTATTCCATGCCAGGCTTCTTCGGTTAAAGGCGCCAGCTGGCGTTTAAGAAAATCCATAGCAATCCCTCCTGTTATTTTTTCATACTGCCCAGGTTCAGGCTGCCCGGTGTGCCGGGGTTATTTCCATGTTCTGCATTGCCCTCTTCCGAGTGGCCGATGGGACCTTCTGTAAACAGGTTCTCTCGCAGCTCTTCGTCCCAACCGGGCATATTTCTTCTAAGCCACTCTAAAACCATGCAGACGTGCTCAATCTCTTCGTCACGGTTATGTTTAAGAACTTCTTTCAGGGCATCATCATCAGAGACGTCTATCCTCTGGTGATACCATATTACAGCTTCTACTTCCTCTTTGAGGCTGTGCAGGGCGCGGACGAAGTCTTTCGCTTCAGCACTAAGCTGATCTGTAGGTTCTATATAGTCGGACACTTGGCTACCTCCTTGTGTAAATGATTTATACTCATATTATAAGCATATAACAGCATCTTTTCCCGGTCAAGGCAAAAAACGCTGTGCAGAGCCTGTTCTTAATCGTGTCTTTTTGATTACCATGGCGGCCCAAAAGGCGATGTCTCAGCAGCTGACTGTTTTGCCCGGCCGGGGGGGGCAGCGCCGGAAAAACCCGGCTTTAACGGGGTGGTATTATTAAAAACAAACCTGTATTATAATAGCCTTTAGCGGCCGTGTTTGGACCGGCCGCCGGGAAAGGGGCAGTTTTTTTGAGAGTACTTATTACAGTCATTGTCCTCCTGGTTCTGCTTGCCGTCCTGGTTTTGGAACTGGAGCTGTTACCCGGTTTTGCGCCGGAAGAGGAAGTGCAAAACGGGGAAGAAGAACCCGGCGATTCAACGGGGGATCTAAACGGGCCGGTTTTTATGCTGGGCAGCGAGGTGCTGCTGGAGCAGGAGCGCCACCTGGTGGAAGGCAAAAAAGTAGGGCTGATTACAAACCAGAGCGGGGTGAACACCGGGGGGGTAAGCACAATCGATCTTTTTCACGGTGCCGATGACATCATGCTGGCTGCATTATACGGTCCCGAACACGGCATAGACGGCAAAGCGGCGGCCGGGGAGTATGTTGAGTCATATACCCACGAAGAGCTTGGCATTCCCGTTTACAGCCTTTACGGCCAAACCAGGATGCCCACGGAGGATATGCTGCGCGGGATTGATGTCCTGGTATACGATATCCAGGATATCGGCGCCCGCACGTACACCTATATATCGACCCTTAATTACTGCATGATCGCTGCCGCGAGAGACAATATCCCGGTTATCGTCCTGGACCGTCCCAACCCCCTGGGCGGGATGACTGTAGACGGGCCGGTGCTTGAAGAACCCTTCAGGTCTTTTGTCGGGATTGATATCATGCCGATGGCCCACGGCATGACGGTAGGAGAGCTGGCCCTCTATTTTAACCGCAATATCGATGCTGAACTTATCGTGGTCCCCATGCAGGGCTATGATCGGAGTATGCATTTTGAAGACCTGGGACTAACCTGGGTCCAGACTTCCCCCAACATACCCGACCTGGGAGCGGTTTACGGTTACATGACTACCGGGCTTGGCGAAGGGACCGGGGTTTTCCAGGCCGACCAGTTTAAATGGGTCGGGGGCAGGGGCCTGGATTCGGAGGAGTATGCCGCCCTGCTCAACAGCGCCGGCCTGGAGGGAGTGGAATTTATACCGGAAGAGAGGGGAGAGGCGGGAGGAGTGAGGTTAAACCTGACTGATCCGCACAGCTTTAACCCGGCCCGGGCCGGGATATACGCCCTGACTTACGCTTTTTCCCTGGCTGATTTCGATATTCCGAAAAGCGGGCAAACGCCGGTTATGTTCGACCTGATCATGGGCACCGGTAAAATGGGACAGTACCTGGAAGAAGGGCTTGGCCCGCAGGAAATAGAAGAAAAATTTAAACCCGCCCTGCTCGAGTTTAAAGAGAAAAGGCAGGAGTACCTCCTGCCCGGTTATGAACCTGCTAACAGCCGCTAACGCCTCTCCGGCTAGCCTGTATCTTCACTATCCGCCCCCAGGGCGGCGATCGTCTCATCGTCCAGCCTGTACTTCCGCAAAATCAGCAGGCTTGCTCCCATCAGGATGGCGGGCAGGAGGATAAAGCCGATCCGTACACCCGATAGGGCCAGGGACGGCTGATCGATCAGGATTCCGCCCTCGGTCTCAATGTAGCCTGTTAAGGCCAGGATGGCGGCGAAAATGGCCGGACCCACTGCAAAACCGGCTTTTTCCCCGGCCATCCAGATCCCGGTATAGGCGCCGGCCCGGCGCAGCCCGGTCCGCACCGTGTCGGAACTGATCGTGTCGGGCAGCATCGAAAAGGGAAAAAGCTGCGTGCCGGCGTATGCGGCTCCCATCACAAAGACAAACAGGTAGACCATCCAGAGCTGGTCGGGACGGCTGAGCATCAGGCTGAAGCCGCCTATGGAGAATAATGCCGTGCAGATCATGTAGCCGGCCAGTTTGCCCAGGCGGCGGCCGACCCGCACCCAGAAAGGCATGGTAATAAGGGCCGGGCCGATCAGGAAGACAAAGAGGATGCTGGTCTGCCCGGGGTCTCCCAGGATGTTGGCCGAATAAAAGTCCACCCCGGCCAGCATCACACCGATGCCCAGGACCTGGATGAAGTAGGCCCCGAGGAGAATAAAAAACGGCCTGTTCCGGGCGGCCGCAGAGGCCTGCTCGCGAAAGGAGGCTGTAGACGGGATCGGTCTAACATTGGGCACCCGCCTTGTCCCGATAAACGAACCGAACATAAACAGGAAGAGGACTACTCCGATTACCACGGCCATCAGGGCATAACCTTCCCGCCCGCCGCCCCCTGCAGCGACAAGCTCCGGCGCCGCGGCGCCGCCAATCAGGATACCGATGGTCATCAGGGCTATCCGCCAGGACATGATTGCCGTCCGTTCATGGTAGTGCTCCGTCATTTCCGCGGGCATTGCAATGTAGGGAATCTGGTAAATTGTAAAAGTTGTCGTCCCCAGGATGTACATGAATAAAATATACCAGACCAGGCTGGAAGTAGGGAGATCGGGAACTGCAAACATCAAAAAGAAGGCTACGGGAAGGGTAAGAGATCCCGCCAGCATCCAGGGCCTCCTTGCGCCCCAGCGGCTGAAACTGCGATCGGAAAGGGATCCTATGAATGGATCAGTAATTACATCCCAGAGCCTGGGAACCAGGAGGACCATCCCTGCGTATACAGCCGGGATCTCCAGCTGGCGTACCATGAAGCTTAACAAGAGCAGTCCCGGCACCGTGGAAAAAACTCCCGTGCCGGCCGAACCGATAGCATAACCGATATGCGTTGACTTTGAAAGGCTCTGTTTTATACCCTGTCGGGCCATCTTATCCCTCCGTTACAATGTAAAGTTTGGTCCTGAGTTAAAAGAATAATAGCACAGTTTCCTGGTGTGCGTCAATTCGCATAATTTGCAATTTAATAAATAAATAGTTTGACCTCTAAATCGTCAGAATGATATAATTACTATTGTTATTTGGGCTAAAGATCGGACAAAAATAATTTCTGGAGGGAATCAAATGGATGGTGCAATGCTCCCGAAAGGCGTCCCGCATGAAGAAGTGATGGCCGGTTTAACAGGTTTTACGGAAAATGATGTAGACTGGAAAACGGGAAAGGTAATGACCGGACTTTACGATCCCGGCCGCGACGCTCACGACCTGGCCGTGGAAGCCTACACCCGGTTTCTGCCCCAGAATGCGCTCTACGTTAACATGTACCCGAGTATTGGAAAACTTGAAAAGGATGTTGTCTCCTCTATGGCAGGGCTGCTGCGCGCAGATGATGAAGTGGTGGGCAATATGACCAGCGGTGGAACCGAGAGCATCATGATGGCCGTAAAGGCTGCGCGCGACTGGGCCCGTGAAAACAGGCCCGGGATCAGCGAGCCGGAAATGGTCCTGCCGGTGAGCGCACATCCCGCCTTTATCAAGGCTGCCCATTACCTGGGCCTGAGCGTCAGGCAAACCGGGCTGGATCTGACGGATTACCGCGCAGATATTACCGCTTGCCGCGAAGCGCTGGGCGATAATACTGTTCTGGCCGTCGGTTCGGCGCCCAATTTTTCACACGGTTCCATTGACCCGATCAGGGAAATGGCCGCCCTGGCCGCCGAAAGAGACATCCTCTTTCATGTTGACGGGTGCGTGGGCGGAATTTACCTTTCCGTCATGCGCAGGATGGGTGAGGAACTGCGCGATTTTGACTTCTCTGTGCCCGGTGTTACCAGCATATCTGTTGACCTCCATAAATACGGTTACACCCCGAAGAATGCTTCGGTGGTCCTTTACCGCAACCGCGATCTTCGCAAGCATGCCTGGTTTGTCTGCTCCTCAACCACTGAATACGTGGTGATTAATCCGACTGCCCAGAGTACGCGATCGGGCGGGCCCTTTGCTGCGGCCTGGGCCATGCTTCGCTACCTGGGAGAAGAGGGTTTCCAGGATATAGTGCGCCGCTCCCAGGAAGCAACCCGGCTGATGCTGGACGGTATTGCCGCTATAGAAGGTATTGAGGTGATCGGCGAACCGGACATGTGCATGTTTACCATGGCCTCGGACCAGGTAAACATATTCGAAGTGGACGACGAACTCGGCAGCCGCGGCTGGAAAATGATTCCCCAGTTTGCCTGCGGGGGCAGCCCGCCCAACCTGCATGTCAGCCTCAGCCAGGCCAATGTGCCGCATGTCGACCGGTTTGTGGAAGACCTGGGCGAAGTGGTAGGGAGGCTGCGCAGCGAAGGCTCGGCGGTAAACACCGAAGAACTGCACGCCCTGGTGGATCGGGTTGCCGATCAGCCGATCGAGGTTATCATGGGGGAGGTTATTCCCCACATCGGATTAAGCGGGATGGATCTGCCGGAAAAAATGGCTCCGCTGAATACCGTATTGAACCGCCTTCCCGCCGAGAAGCGCGACCGGCTGCTGACCTTTTTCTTTAACATGACCTAGTATCAGGCCCGGTAAAAGTTTTGCCGGGAGCAGTTCTATAATTTAAAAGCAGCAGGGAGGATCCACATGAGTGAAAGAATGACGCCCCGCGAAAGGATGGAAGCAGCCTTCGCCTTTCGGGAAAGCGACCGGGTCCCGGTTGATTTTTCCGCCACCCACAACAGCGCTGTCAATGTTATAGCTTACAACCGCCTGAAAAAACACCTGGGAATTGAAAGCGAAACCTACATGCGCGATCCCATTCCCATGCTTGCCTCTCCCGACCTTGAAGAGGGGTTGAAGGTATTTAAAATGATGGGCGGCGACCTGCTGCCCCTGCCCCGCCACATCAATTTCGGGGTGCCCGCTGAAGACTGGCGCCGCTGGACATTAAAGGACGGTTCAACCTGCCTGGTGCCGGGAGGCTTTCAACCGGAACGCAAAGAAAACGGCACCCTGGAGATGACTCTTTTAAACGGCCTGGCCGTGTTAAGCAAACCGGAGCGCGGGCATCATTACAACCTGGTCAGCCGGCCTCTTGGCATGATCGAAGACCGCACCCAGCTCGAAAGCCTGCTGCCAGCCCTCAGGCAGAGCGGGGCTTTCTCCATTTCAGACGAAGAAGTGGAAATCCTTAAAAGCCGGGCTGCGCAACTTTGCCAGGAAACTGATTACCCCCTGGTGGCCACGGGCGGCCCCCTGTTCTTTTCAATCTACCAGGTGGGCCAGGAGCTTTTCGGCTACGAGAAGTTTTTTACCTTTATGGCCGGAGACCGGGACCTGATGCACTGCTGGCTTGAGTTTTTAACGTCAACATGCATTGAGCGGCTGGGCAAATACCTGTCAGCTCTCGGTCCCTGCCTGGATGTGATTATGATGGGTGACGACTACGGTTTGCAGAATTCGCTGCAGATGTCTCCGCAAATGTTCCGCGAACTTTTCAAGCCCTACCTGGTCCGGGTTTGCCGGGCCGTGAAGGAATTTGCCCCGGGTATAAAAATACTGCTGCATTCCTGCGGCAGCGTGGCCCCGATTATTCCTGACTTTATCGATGCCGGGATCGATGCCCTGAACCCGGTCCAGGTTACAGCCGCAGGCATGGAACCCGCTTTCCTGAAAAAAGAATTCGGCAGGGAAATAGTCTTCTGGGGCGGCGGGGTTCGCACGCAGAGCACCCTTGTTAAGGGTACGGTGGAGGATGTTGCCGCGGAGGTTCGTGAGATGATCGATATATTCGGACCCGGTGGAGGCTATATTTTCTGCCCGATTCACGACATCCAGGAAGAAGTGCCGCCCGAAAAAATCCTCGCCATCTACCGCACGGCGCAGGAACACGGGGTGAGCCGCTAAAATGGTGCCGTCCGGGCTGATTCTAAACCTGCCTGCGGCCGGGTCCGCGGGCTTTTTGTATTCAGCTTCTTAAATCCACCAGGGTTTTAATGTTTTCCCGGCCGGCGGCTTTGAATGCGGTTTCAAGGGAATCGAAAGGTTCGATCGCGGAGATTAGGGGTCTGAGATCTATTGCTTGATCACCGATTAAACGGACCGCTTCCTTAAATTCGGCAGCGGTTTTTCCGAAGGCTGTTTTAATGTCTATCTCGCGGGTAACCAGGCTTAAAAAATTCAGTTCCACCGGCTGGTAGCAGATGCTGAGAACGATTACTGGCGAACCGGGCGCCGCCAGGCTGCAGGCCTCCTGGATCGTAACGGGCAGGCCGGCGCACTCAAATACCAGGGCCGCCCCCCGCCCATCCGTCAGGCGTTCTACCGCCGCAGCGGGGTTTTCCCTGCCCGGATCAATGAGGGCTGCGGCCCCCATGGCAGCAGCGACCGCGGCCCGGTCGGGATCCGGTTCCATTACCAGGACTGTTTTTATGCCGCGCAGTTTGAGCAGGGCTAAAACCACCAGGCCCACGGTTCCCGCGCCGATGATCAGGGCGTTTTCAGCTGCAGCAGTTTGCACCCTGTTAACGGCGTGAAGGCCCACGCTTAAGGGTTCGGAAAGCGCGGCCAGTTCAAGGGGAGCGGTATCCGGTATTTTATGCAAATTCCGGGCAGGCAGTACAACGTATTCAGCCAGGGCCCCCTGGCCGGTAATCCCCAGCCTGCGCATCTCCGGGCAGCGATCTTCAGCTCCGGAGAGGCAAAAAGAACAGGATCCGCAGACGATGATATTATTTCCGGTAACCCGGTCCCCGGGGGACCAGCTGCCGCATCCCGGCCCGACCTCGCTGACAAGCCCGGCAAACTCGTGCCCTATTGTTAAATCAGGGGGCAGAAACCCGCTATGAAAAGCATGCAGGTCGGATCCGCAGATGCCGCAGTATTGAACCCGGACCAGGATCTCGCCGGGGCCTGCCTGCGGCTTCAGTTTTTCAATAATTTCCACTTTTTCGGGACCGCTGATTACCGCTGCTTTCATTAATCTATCCTTTCGCATACGAAATATCCGGCTGTTTGTTAAAGCCGCCTGTTGCCTGAACCGGCACTCTCTTCCCGGGGGGAGGGTTTCCGGACAGGCGTGCTCTCCGGCCGGCGGCTTCCCGGAGAGCAGGGGAGCCTGTTTAACGATTAAAAGCGGCGCGGCCCCAGGAATTTGAATATTTTAAGCAGGGCCAGCGATAATAACATGGCGCCCGCATAAACCGCTACAACTGATTCAACGCTCCAGTTCCACCAGAACGGGGCATGCATCAGCAGCATGTAGCTGAGGACAAAGGGGGCCGAAAAAATTGCCTGCACCCCCAGTTCCAGTCCCACAGGAGTTTCAAATTCCGGGTCGGTAATTCTTAACAGTAACAGCCCGGTGGAGACGTTGCCGGTTGTAATGCCGTATATTCCGACCGTTCTTTCCAGGCTGTAGGACCAGGTTCTTCTCCCCAGGTAGACAACCAGGAAAGTGGTAAGCAGTCCGCTGGCCAGGGCGATTACTATGATTGGGACTATATACTGCCATACAATTATGACCTGGATGGCCATAATGGTGGCGATGATCAGGAAATCGATGGACCATCCCGTTATCCGGCGCTGGATGCCGGGATCCAGCAGGTAGCCCAGGCCGATCCTGGTGATTATGAACTTTGTAAAAAGGGCGATTACCAAACCAAAGAAAAAGAAGAACCCCCACAGGCTTTGGGCCACTTCTTCGGATATAAACAGCCCGATGCCCAGGACCAGCAGGTAGGTCAGAACATAGACCAGGCCCACCAGGGCCGCATGGAGGGCCAGGGTATCGGCATTTCCTGAATAGGTGGTCAGATCGCCGGCGGATTCTTTTCTGGATTCTTTATTTATGATGCCGGTCAGGATATCCCGGGGAAGGCTTTTCGGAGCCTGGGCAGAATGTCCTTTGCGAATTCCCCAGTTAACCAGGGGAACCCCGACAAAAAAAGCAAAGGCAAAGCCGAAGACAGCAAAGGAAAGGCCCAGGGTGGCGGCATGCGCGAAACCGAATTCTTCCCACACTTTGCCTATTGACAGGGCCTGGCCGGGGCCCTGGGTGAAGCCCAGGGGGGCCAGGAACCCGAAGGTGGGATGCAGGTTGTAACCGGCTGCATTAAAGAGAAAAATGCATAAGGCGCCCACGATTGCCTGCATCGACATGGCAGCTCCCGATACAAGTCCCATCCAAGCCGAGCCTTTCACGGGGCTTCTTTCGGCCGGGTTACTGTCGTTTTTCCGCACATTGGTGGTCAGGCCGAGGGAAATAAAAGAGATGATGAAGAGGTGATAAGCAAATGCTTCCAGCATATCGGTCGAAGCGCTTATCAAGCCGGTGCTGATCAGGATCAGCCCGACAGCGCCTCCTATGAAGCAGCTGGGGATGAGAAACTTTTGAAAAAATTTTACAGAAGACCTGAGGAAAATACCCAGCAGCAGCATGATAGCCATGAATCCAAACAGTAAAAGCGGCTCAAAAGGAAAAGGCGTATCCATTAGATCATCTCCTTTTCATCTTTACGGGCAGGATTTCCGTCTATTGACCGGCCTGTTTACTGCTTACTGTTCTGAAAATAAAGAATTCGCCTGCAGGCGCCATCCTTCCTGCCGGCCCGGCTATAACCTGGGCCGGGCGGTAGCGTTACCCAGGCCGTGTCCTCCTGAAATATTGATTACCTCCCCGGTCAGGTAGTCGGCATCGGGCGAGGCGAGGAATGCAACCAGGGCGGCAACGTCTTCCGGTGTTCCCAGGCGGCCCAGGGGTGTGGAGCGGGCAATTTCCTCTTTTAGCGCTTCCACGGTGGTCCCCTTTACCCGGGCTTCCATCTCCAGGCCCCACTGTTTTAATTCAGTTTCAATATCACCGGGCAGGACAGCATTAACGCAAATGTTGAAAGGGGCCAACTCCAGGGCCATGGAACTGGTAAGGCCCAGCATGCCTGCCTTTGATGCGCTGTAAGCATGCATCCACAACGCCCCTCTTCTTGCCGCCCGGGAGGAGATGTTCACGATTTTGCCGCCCCCGTTTTCGATCATCAGGGGAGCAACCGCGCGGCAGCATAAAAAGGTGCCGGTCAGGTTGACGGCCAGGGTTTTATCCCAGGCCTCCAGGGAAAACTGGGCCAGCGGGGCCGGCCCCGGCGAACAACCGGCGTTGTTAACCAGGATGTCGATCCTGCCGAAAGCGTTTTTAACCTCCCCGATAAGGGCTTCAACAGACTCCGGGCTTGAGATGTCCGCAATAAGGGGTAAAACTTCCGCCCCCAGGGAGCGGATATCTTCGGCCACCTCTTCCAGTTCGGCCCTGGCGCCCGCCTTGTAGTCGGGAAATTCGCAAAAACCGCTTGCAATATCGGTGACGACCACTGCTGCTCCTTCAAGGGCCAGCCGGCGGGCACATACGCTGCCGATACCTTTCCGGCGGCCGCTTCCCGTAACGAGGGCTACTTTTCCTTTAAGTCTGCTCATGGGCAAATATCCTTTCCGGCGCAGTGTACCCGATCCCGGTCGGTTTAAGGCTGCGCTCTAGTTGATTTTCCAGGGCAGGTCCATACCTCCAAAACCTGATTCGGGGTCCGTCAACACGTTGATGCAGGCAGGCAGCCCGCTTTCTACGGCCTCGGAAAAAACCGTTTTCAGGTCTGCCAGTTTTTCAACCAGGGCTCCGTACCCGCCCAGGGTTGCCGCGATCTGATCGTAGCGCAGGGTGTTCAGTTCAACGCCCATCGTGCGCCCGTAGTCGCGGTTTTGAACCCTCCTGATCTGACCCCAGCCGCCATCGTTGGCTATAATTGATATCACGGGAATTTTATGGCGGACGGCTGTTGAAAACTCCATGGCGCTGAAGCCGAAAGCGCCGTCACCCGTAATCAGGATGACAGGCCTTTCGGGGTGGGCCAGCTTGCCGGCAATAGCGAAGGGCAGACCTACGCCCAGGTGCCCGAAAGCGCCGATCCAGATCAGGGAAGAAGGGGAGAGGGCATCCATGGTCAGCACGGAAAACCCGGCAATATCGCCCCCGTCAACCACCAGGGAAGCATCAGCGGGCAGAAGGGAGCGCAGTTCCCGGCAGAGCAGGGCGGGATGAATAAACTCTCCTTCCGGATCGGCTCCCTGCACGGCCGATTCACGGGCCGCTTCGCGCATCACTCTTACCGTTTCGGGCCAGCTGCTTTCCACCTGCATCTGTTCCGGGCCAAGCGCTCCGGCCAGCTGACCCAGGATTGCCCTGACGTCTCCGGTCAGGCCGAAACCGGCGGGACGGTTTTGACCGATTTCGGAAGATTCGATATCGACATGGATTGTTTTTGTTGACATGCTTAAAAGCGGAGGGCGCCCGTAACCGACAGTCCAGTCCAGGCGGGTACCCAGGATCAGGGCCACATCGGCCTGCATCAGGCCGATCGGGAAGAATCCGCCGGCCAGGGGATGGTCCTCGGGGAAAGTGCCCCGGCCCATGTTGCGGGTGTAAACGGGAATGCCCAGGTTTTCGGCAAAGGATTGCAGTTCGGCAGATGCCCCCGACCAGAAGACCCCGCTTCCCGCCAGGATAACCGGTCTTCTGGCACTGGCCAGCATTTCAGCCGCTTTCCGGATATCGCTTTCCCCGGCGCAGGGGCGCGAGGTGCAGTAGTAGGCCTCGGGGAAGCGGACCAGGCCGGGATCTGTTTTCTCATGCATAATATCGACCGGAATTTCCAAAAAAACCGGGCCGGGACGCCCGCTTAGCGCATGGCGGAAGGCGGAGGCCACGTATTCCGGGATTCTTTCCACCTGGTAAACCTGGCGGGCCCACTTGGTGAGAGGGCGCATCAGCTCCAGCTGGTCGATATCCTGCATGGCCCCGATATCGCGCCGGGCCAGGGAACTGCGGCCGCCGATTAAGACCAGCGGAACGCAGCTCTGGGCTGCGACAGCCATTCCGGGCAGGGCATTTACCACGCCGGGACCGGCAGTAACCACGGCAACGCCCGGCCTGCCGCTGTAGCGGGCCCAGCCCTCGGCCATGTGGACGGCTGCCTGCTCGTGATGCGTATCGATTATACGCACCCCTTCGGTAACGCAGCCGTCAAATACCGGGTTGATATGACCGCCGCTTAAAGTGAAGATCTGACTGACTCCTTCATTCTTCAGGGCCCGGGCAACCAGGCCGCCACCCAAAATATCCCCGTTTTCCTGTTTCATAAGCAACCTCCTTGGTTGATTTTGATTCTACCTGTCCGGCAGGCACCTCCTGCCTTCGATACCGGTTTTTATTTTCTTATTCTGAAAAAGCACCCGTAAACCTGCTTTTTAAAACACCAGCGGGGCAAAAATCAAAAAGGCTGCCGTGATGCCAAAGGGGACCAGCAGGGTCAGAAAAATACCGGCCCGGGCAAAATCTTTTATTGAAAAGTAGCCCGCAGCGTAAGGAATAACATTGGTGGGGCTTGATGTAACCAGGATAAAAGCCATCGATGTGGCGATCGCTACCGGGCCGGCCAGGTACCAGGGATTAATTCCAAAAGTGCCGGCCAGGGCGATGACCATGGGGATCAGGATTACGCCGGTTACGGTATTGCTGGAGAAAAACACTTTCAAGCCTTCGACAATCAAAACGGCGAGAAATATGCGCAGGAAGGCTGTCATGGTGCCGAGAGGGGAAAATGCAAGCAGGGCCAGCCAGCGGGCAGCGCCTGTTTCAAAAATGATCATGCCCAGGGACAAGCCGGCGGCAATCAGGATAATGCCGCCCCAGTCTATATCGTCGCGGGCTTCATTCCAGGTCAGGACGTTCATCCCGGGGAGGAAAAAGGCCACTGCCGCGCCAAGAGCCACCGCCTCGATGGGGATTGATATGCCGCCCAGGTGCTGCAGCAGGGGATCGCCGAGCCACAGCAGCACGGCCAGGATAAAAATTGCCAGGGCCTTCCACTCGGAAGGAGCCAGCCCGGGCGGCACAGTTTTTAATTTGCCGTCCGCCGGGGCATCTTCGGCGGAAATTGGTTCGGGCGGGAAAACGCGGACCAGGATCAGGTAGGCCGGGGGCAGGATCAGCAGGGCGGCGGGAACTCCCACCACCATCCAGGTTAAAAAGTTGATCGGAATCCCGGCCAGCTCGCGCAGGTAGCCCAGGGCGACGATGTTTGCGCCGTTGCCGACGGGGGTCATGATCCCCCCGATAGCGGGTCCCCAGGCCACGGCAATAAGAAGGGCTCTTCCAAAATTGCTTTCCAGGGGTTTGTGGCCGACCCGCCTTAATATGGTTACCGCCATGGGCAGCAATATGGCGGCTACCGACATATTAACGATCCACATCGACAGCAGGGCGCCCATGGCCATGAAAGCGAAGACAATTTTACGGGATTGAAAACCGGTCCGGGCGATGATTATCGAGGTAAAGCGGTCGGTCAGTCCGGACCTGGTTAAGCCTGAAGAAAGCGTGAGTACCCCGATGAAGAAAATTACCACGGAGCTGCCGAAACCGTAGCCGACAATGTCATCGAATCCGGCCAGGCCGAAAATATAGGCCAGGAGGAGCCCGGCTAAGGCGGTGACCGGAAAGGGCAGGGCTTCCGTCAGCCAGAGAATGATAACAAAGGCGAGGGCAGCCAGCGCAGCCTTGCCCTGGGTGGTGAGGGTAATTAGTTCTTCACCCACGGAAAGGGGCTGCGGAAGGGGCAGTAAATAGATGACTGCCGTAACCAGGGCGGCAACCAGGAAGGCATAAAAGTTCTTTCTTTCGGCGGCCATAGTTCCGTTCAGTTCCTTTCAGTAATTACCACTATTATATAGCTGATGGGACAATTGTCAAAATTCTAATTCTAATTGGCCGGCGTGTATCAAGGTGTTATTCGGGCCCTGCTTTCTTTGCGCTTACACTGCCTTCTAAACTCTTAACATTTACCGGTTGGCCGTTCAACTGCTTTAGCAACTTCAATACCCCTCTTCGAAGGCTGCATCCTGGTGTGATCACTGACAGGGCAGCATTGTCGAAGGCCAACTATTAAGTATTTTTGCAGCTTTACCCGTTTCTTTATAGTTTAGAGGACCCGGGCGGGGTATCGTTGCATCAAAAAGAAATGTACTTATAGTTGCGGTTGCCTTCGTTGACGACGGCGGGAGCAAATGATATAATTATCTAAATATTTAAAATTATAAGAAGGAGCTGTTTTGCATGCTTTGTTCATTCGCCGCGATTGAAGATGACAAACTTAAGCCCCTCCAGGAGCTGGAAAATGACCTGGGCCGGACACTTTTAGCTTTCAGCTGCCATGAGGCTAAGCCGGCCGAATTAACGCCGGACCAGCTGGAAAAAATTAAAAAACTGGAACAGCGGCTGGGACTGGTGGTTGTTGCGATTTAAATTATAAAACCACAACTACTTTAATCGCATTTTGCTTCAAATAAATATTTCCTCAGCGGCAGCCGCTTTACCGGGTCCAACCTGACCTGGCTGCCTGAAGCGCCCCGGACCTTTAATCTTTACCGGCAGCTGTCCGGAAATCAGGCGATTCGAGCCCCTGTCCTGTAAGGGGAAAATGGAGAACCTGTCGAAGCAATAACGGAACCGCTGCCGGTGTTAGCCCTGTTTGAGCAATTCCCGGAGCGCTTCAATTTCCTCCTGCCCGAGCGGAAGCAGCGGCAGGCGCGGCGGTCCCCCGTAAAGACCGAGCAGGTCCATGGCTGCTTTTAAACCGGCCACGCCCCAGCGGGTTGTAACGGCGTGGTTGATTTCCAGCAGGCTCAACTGCAGTTCCTTAGCTTCCCGGAGGTGCCCCTGGTCGAAAAGTGTTTTCAGCCTGATGCACTCTCCGGGCATAATATTGGCCAGGGCCAGGGTTCCTCCGGCCGCCCCTACAGCCAGGGCGGGCAGAAGAAAATTAGCCGATCCGGCAAACATTACAAAGTCGGCGGGGGCGCCGCTTACTATCTCACTGATCTGGACAATATTACCCGAACTGTCCTTGATCCCGACGATATTCGGGTGCCGGGAGAGCTCAACGACAAGACCGGAGCCCATGTTCAGGCCGGTATTGCGCGGCATGTTGTAAAGAATGACGGGCAGCGGGGAACTCTCGGCTACGTGAAAGAAATAATGGCTCAGGGTTTTGTCGTCCAGGCTGCCCTTGAAGTATCCGGGATTGAGCACCAGGACGGCATCGCATTCACAATCTGCTGCGGCCTTGTTCAACCTGGTCGTGGCCCGGGCTGATTCGCAGCCTGTGCCGGCAATAACCTTCATGTTTCCCGGCAGTATTTCGCGGGTAAAAGAGAAAGCCTCTACTTTCTCTTCATAATCAAGCAGCGCCGCTTCCCCGTTGGTTCCTGCCACAACCAGGCCCTGCAGGGAACTTTTCCCCCACCATTCAAGGTTTTTGCGAAAGGGCTCCCGGGCAATTTCACCGTTAGCCCCGAAAGGAGTGGGTATTGGGGCATAGATACCGTTAAGCATGATAACACCTTCCTCTCCTGTAGCAGGGGGACGGGGTACCTGCTACAGGCTGTTTCCACGCCCTGTGTAGCAGGTGCCCCGTCCCCCTGCTACAGGCGAATCTTACAGCTCTTTGTGGATAATTTCCCAGTCCCAGTCCGGCGGTTCCTGGTGAGCCAGCTTCACGAATAAGCTTGCTATGAAATCAGGGTCATAGGTTGTGCCGGGCTCAATCGGCCGGGTAATGGTAACCTGGGCGGCAAGCAGGCCTTCGGGAGCCAGTTCCTTGTGCAGGGCGTAAACCCAGTTGCGCAGGGCTGCTTTGCCCACTGAATGACTGGTTCGCTCGACATTGGGCTCGATTGCAAAGCCGCCGCAGGTGTAAAGCAGGACTCCGGACCCGCGTTTGCGCATTGCAGGCAGAACTGCTGCCGTGGTATGCAGGGCCCCGTAAAAGTTCATGGGCAGGGTTTCAGCCATTACCTGCTCTGTCAACTCGCTGGGTTTCTCCATGGTCATGGTTGCCACGTTATAAACGGCTACATCGGGAACACCCGCCTGCTCCATGATCTGCTCGAACACCGCTCCTGTCGAGCGCCTGTTGGTAACGTCACCCCGGTGCAGCGTGGCCTGGCGGCCTGCTTCTTCTACCTGTTTTTTATAGGGCTCCATGTTGTCGGGATTGCGTGAAATCATGGCCAGATTATACCCTTCGCGGGCAAAGGCGCGGGCAATGGCCTGTCCCATGCCGCTGCCGACACCGGCAATGGCACACAGCTTGTCAGACATAACCTTTCTCCTCCTTTGCGGCTATTAAGCTTTTTTTACAGCCTGTTTTTATTATAACCATTTCAGGGGAGAATTATAAGCCTGTAAATTGAGGCAGGGGCGGGGTTTACTCAGGTCCGGCCGCAGAAAATTCCGGTATAAACAGCAGCAGGAATTCTGGTGTTCAGGTAAGGCGGCGGACGGTTAACAGGATATGCTCCCCGTGAGCAAGAAATATAATAGGAGCTGCAGTCAACAGAAGGGGGAGAGACTGTGAATTATAAAGTAGCCGTAGTCGGGGCCGGTCCGGGCGGGGCAGTTTTGGCCCGTGAGCTGGCCGCCCGGGGCATTGATGTCACGATATACGAAAAAAGCATATACGGTGAGCTGGGGCATGACTGGTCCGATGCCGTTGAATTTGGGGCCCTGAAAGAGGCAGGCCTTGAAATGCCTGTCCTGGAAGGGCGGCAGTGGAAAGGCAGCCTGGTTAAAACCGCCCCCGACGGCGGGGGAATATTTGAAAAACATGCCGTTCCCATCTTAAGAATCTATTCGCCGGGTAAAAAAACCTACCGGGAAATTGAATTCAAAATGATCACAACCGACCGCCGCAGGCTGGCTCAGGAACTTGTCAGGCAGGCCGGGAGGGCCGGGGCAAAAATCAAATATCTTCATGAAGGCAGGGGGCTGCTCTACCGCGAAAAGGGCAGGGCCGATCTCGAGGGGGTAGAGGTTTACGGCGTTGTGGTCAGGGATCTTGAGAATGAAGAAGATATTGAGATCAGGGCCGACCTGGTGGTGGAATCATCCGGTTTCAGCGCGGTCCTGCGCGGCAGCCTTCCAGGCTACAGCGGGCTGGCCGAACCCTTTCAGGATAGCGATTTTGCCCTGGTGCACAGGGAAGTGAGGCCGTACCGGCCTGAACTTGAAGATGGAGCTATCGGGGAGGGCGGTATGGCCCGGCTAATCCCGGATCATTATCGATACGGTTACCAGAGCGGTTACCAGTGGACCCATATTCACAATGAGGAACGTATTGACGTGGGGGCGGGGGTTAAGCGCGATTCAAAAAGCGAAGATCCGCGTGATATAATTGAAGCTTTCATCGCTGAACATCCTGCCATTAAAGCTCCCATGATCAGGGGCGGGAGAAGCCTGTGTATCGTCGGGAGGCCCCTTTCGAATTTTGTAGCCCCGGGATTCTTGGTGCTGGGCGATGCTGCTTCAACTTCGGTGCCCACTACCGGCTGCGGAGTCGGGTCGGCGATTTATGCGGCGCTCGGAGCAGCAGAGGTAGTTTGCGAGGCTGCCCTGGAAAACAGAAACGACCTGCGGAAGCTCTGGGATGTCAATAAAAAGTTTTACCTTGAAAGCGACCGCGGGCCTTCACTGGCCGCCCTGTCAGAACTGCGTATTGTGCTGCAAACCTTAAGCAGCAACGAAATTGATTTGCTATTTGAAAAAGGCCTCCTAGATGCTGCCACACTGCAGCAAGCGATAAACGGGCATTTTAGCCCGCTGCCGGCTGCCGGAAAGGCCAGGGCCCTGCTGGCCGGATTTTCCGTTCCGGGGATTCTTGTTAAACTGAACCGGGCAGTTACGAGCGCTGCTAAAATATACGATCATTACCTGGAATATCCGTCCAGCTGGGATGCCGGCGCTTTCACCAAATGGGAAAGCCGGGCCCGCAGCCTGCAGATGAAAGGCAGGGATTAACGCTTATTTGTCGAATTAGTGTTAAAATAGCGGCACTTTGTTTAAACCTCAGCAGGAGCCCAGGTTAGACCGTGCCGTTATCAGTCCGGCTGCACTGCGCAAAGCTGTCTGCCGTCAGGCAGCGGTTGCTTTAAAGCGAAATTTATTAGAGGGAGGTTTGCGAAATGAAGAGGGATCCCGGCCTGGATGCCGGCAGGGAGCAGGAACTGGCCAGGCTGTCTTTTGACGATGCCCCGAAAATCGTATCCGATTTCCTTCCCGGACCGCAAAGCATGAGTTTAATTGAAGCCGAGGTTGAAAATGAAACAAATACCAGGGTAATTCCCAATGTTTTACCCGTAGTCTGGGATCAGGCAAAAGGAGCCACCGTGCGGGACCCCGATGGCAACTGTTTCATTGACCTGACAGCAGGCATTGCCGTCAACAACGTGGGGCACTGTCATCCCAGGGTCCTGGAAACTATTAATAAGCAGAGCCAATTACTGATGCACAACCCGGATGCTACAAATCCCTGGCGGGTAAAACTGGGGCAGAAACTTCAACAGCTGGCCCCCGGTAACTTAAAGGGCAATGCAAAGCTTGCTTTTGGTTTAAGCGGCAGTTCAGCGGTTGAAATTGCCACTAAGTTTGCCCGCTCGGCAACCGGGAAAACTCACATCATCGCCTTTGAGGGTGCTTACCACGGTACCCTGGGCGCAACCCTGTCGCTTACTACCTCACAGCAGTTTCGCTCCACTTACGGACCTTTTAACCCCTATGTTTATCATGTTGGTCCCTACGCTTACTGTTACCGGTGTCCCTGGGACCTGGAGCACCCCAAATGCGGCCTGGAATGTGCCCGCTATATTGAGCACCTGATCCTGAGCCCTTCTACCGGTATTGACAGTGACTGTGTGGCCGCGATGATCGTGGAACCTGTCCAGGCCGAAGGCGGGTATGTGCACCCGCCGGCCGGTTTTCTGGAAGCCCTGAAAAAGACCTGTGAAAAAGCCGGCATTCTGTATATCGATGACGAAGTTCAGGCCGGCATGGGCCGGACGGGTAAAATGTTTGCCATAGAGCATGAAGGTGTGACTCCTGACCTGGTTACCCTGGGCAAAGCCCTGGGAGGCGACCTCCCCTGCAGCGCAGTTATAGTTGAAAAAAGCATTGCTGAAAACTTGAGCCCGATCAGTCATATTATTACCGCCGTCGGCAACGCCACCACCTGTGCGGTGGCCTGCACCAACATCGATCTTATCCAGGATGGCCTGCTGGAGCGAACAGAAAAGCTGGGTTCGTATACCGTGCAGGTCCTTAAAGAGATGATGGAGGATATCGAGCTAATCGGGGACGTGCGCGGCAGGGGACTGATGATCGGGATTGAGCTGGTTAGAAACCGGGAAACAAAGGAACCGATTGACCTGGGTGAAATGATGCAGATTCTCTGGGCCTTAAGGGATAAAGGGGTGCTCATGCTGTCCTGCGGCCGGCACAACAATGTTTTCCGGATGATGCCGCCCCTGGTTATAACCCGGAAACAGCTTGAAAAATCACTTGAGATAATCGGCGATGTCTTTAAGCAGGTTCAGGAAGATATTCTGAAGTAATCAGGTAAATACCAGGGCCTGGCCGGGCAAATGCGAAGTTTTTAGCCCGCCGGCGGCCGTCAGTAATCAAGGCAGGTAAAAGCAGGCCCGGGACTGAAGGGTCTGCTTTTTAAACGGAACTGCAGGTTCGCGGTCGGTTTAATGTTTTCAGGCGTTAAGCCGCACGGATGCCCCTTTTCAGGCAGTCAGGTTCAGGCCGATCCTGATGATATCTTCCAGCAGGCCGATCGATTTTTTCCCTGAAGGGCTGTATTCGAAGAGACCCAACCCGAGCAGCTCAAATTCCCGGGCGATCTTTTTCAGCAGGGCGGTCAGGCTGTCTTTGTTCAACCCGCCCGGCACAGGAACAGGGACATGCGGAAACTCTGTGGGGTCGACTACATCCAGGTCGAGATGGATGTAAACCTGCCTGAAGCCTTCGGTTTTCAGCGCCTGTACGATAGCTGAGCCTCCGGTTTCAACTTCTTCGGGGCTGTAAAGATCGATATTGTTTTTTTTAATATAGTTTTTCTCCGGCGGGTCCAGATCGCGGACGCCAATCATTTTCAACTGGCCGGGGGTAAGCCTGGAAAAGAGCAAACTCAGTATTTCCGGGGCGCATTCCCCGAGCAGCGCCCTTACCGGCATTCCGTAAAAATGCTTGCTGCCTGAGGAGCGGGGTGAGTTGATGTCGCCGTGGGCATCAAACCAGAGCACGGCCGGGTTGCTGCCAGCGCGGGAATTCAAATATGAAAGGGGAATGATTCCTGCATCGCAGCCGCCGCCGATAGTAAAAATCCTGGTGGGTTTAGCGGTTTCCAGCAGTTTGCGAAGCGCGGCCGATTGTTTTAAAATTTCATCAAGGCCGTAAATATCATGTTTCACTGCTGTGACGTCTGCCGTGCTTACCCCGTTGACGGTGAGACCAACATCTTTCAGATAGTTCTCTTTTAACTCCAGGGCGCCGTAATAAGTTGACCTGTCCGGCCCCCCGCCCTGCCACTGCGGAAACAGAAGATTCATCCCTTTCTGCATAAAAGGCTG